>VBKO01000047.1 GCA_005888115.1 Deltaproteobacteria bacterium | reverse complement strand
GCCTGCTGGACCTCGTCGAAGAAGAGCATCGCGTTCTTGCAGTCCTTCTGGTTCTGGAAGGCCATGCCGATCTTGAGCAGGGCGTCGGGCGTCTTCTCGCTGCCGCGGTGGTCCTTGAGCACCTTCTGGAACTCGACGATGGCGTCGTTCCAGCGCTTCTCCGCGTAGTACGTCTCGCCCAGCCAGTACTGCGCGTTCCCGGCCAGCTCGTCGTTCTTGTACTTGGAGAGGAACTCGGTGAGGAACTGGCGCGCGGCGCCGGTGTCGCCTCCGTCGAGCTTCTTCCGCGCCGCGGCGTACAGGCCGGCCTTGTCGCTGGGGTGTTCCAGCTCCTTCTGGCGGGTGGCGACGAAGCGCGCGTTCTCGTCGAGCCTCCGGTCCCGCTCCGCGTTCCCCTGGTCGATCTGGTCGAGCCGGTGCTGCGATACCTCCAGCATCCCGCGGACCTGCGCCAGGTCGTTCTGCGCCTTCTCCAGGTCGACCGCCAGGTCGGCGCCGCTCTTGCGCGCCGCGCGGTTCAGGGCGTCCATCGCGTCCTGCACTTCCTTCAGCTTCGCGGTCTGCTCGGCCTGGAGCTTCTGCCGATCGGCGGCCGTCGCTTCCTTCTGCGCCTTCGAGTCCTTCTCCAAGGCGTCGATGCGCTTGCGCATCTCGTCGCCTTCCTGCTTGGTGGTGACGCAAGCAGCGCAGAAGGCGAGGCACAGCGGCAAAAGCCGCCTCACTGCCCGGCACCCGCGGTGATTTCGGCGCGGCGGTTCTTCGCCCACGCCGACTCGTCATGGCCCGGGTCCGCGGGCCGCTCCTCGCCGTGGCTCAAGACCCTGATCCGGCTCCCGTCGGCGCCGAGCCCGGTCAGGTACTTGCGCACCGATTCCGCGCGGCGCTGGCCGAGGGCGAGGTTGTACTCGGTCGTGCCCCGCTCGTCCGTGTGCCCGGCCACCGTGACGGGAGGCTCGCCCCGCTGCCGCAGGCACTGGCGATCCGCGTCGAGCGTGCTGCGCGCCTCGGACGTGAGGGAGGAATCGTCGAATCCGAAGTAGACGGTCTCCAGCTGGCAGGAGGCCTGCGCCGCCGCGCAGCGGTTCTGCACGCATGCCCTTCCCGAGCCGCAGTCGGCGTCCACGTTGCATGCGTCGGGCGCGGCGCAGCGGCCGGACAGGCACTTGCGCCCGCTGCCGCAATCCTGCTCCGCGGTGGCCTCGGTGCATTCGGGGACGCACTTGTTCTGCGCGCACTTCTGTCCCTGCGGGCAATCCTGGTTCTGCTGGCACTGCGCCTTGGGCTGGCAGGCGTTGCTCACGCAGACGGTCCCGGGCTTCTTCGCGCACTGGGCATCGTCTCGGCACTCGCGGCAGACGCCATTGATGCAGACCTCGGCGTGCCCGCTGCAGTCGTCGTCGTTGCGGCACTCCGGGTAGGCGGGCGGCTTGGGACAGCGCACCGGGACGAATCGCCGCTGGTGCTGGTACCGTCTTTCCCATGGTGTCCCCCATCGAAGCGCAGGTTTCCGCCGCCGCGCTCCAGGCAGCGATGGACGCGCTCCACCGCGCCTTCCCGCGGCACTCCTGGACCGGGATCTATCTCCTCCGCGGCGACGAGCTGGTGCTCGGTCCGTCCATCGGCCCTCCCACCGAGCACGTGCGGATCCCGCGTGGCCGCGGGCTGTGCGGCCGCGCCGTCCGCGAGGAGAAGGACTTGAACGTCGGCGACGTCGCCAGCCAGCCCGAATACCTCGCCTGCAGCGCCGACGTCCGATCGGAGCTGATCGTGCTGGTGCGCGACCGGGGAGAGATCGTGGGACAGATCGACATCGATTCGCGGGAACCGGGCCGCTTCCCACCCGAGCACGAAGCGCGGGTCCGCGCTGTCGCGGACGCGCTGGGCCCGTTGGTACGCCTGGCGCGGGACGCGGCCGGCCCCCAGGACGTCCGGCGCAAGTAGCAGGTCGTTCCAGCGCTGCTACAGCATGAGCCGGAGATTGAGGCCGAGCAGCGGAAACGCCGGCGAATCGCGGAACATCGACGGCTTGTCGGCGCTGAACAGCGGCACGATCGCTTGCAGCCCGGCGGACATCCGGAGCCAGCCCTGGTCCCGCAGGAACATCCACCCCGCCTCGGCGACGAATGCCGGGCCGGCCGCGTCGGCGGACTGCCCCGAGAACGTCGTCGTCTCGCGAACCCATCCGCCTCCTCCGCCCGCGTACGGCGTGGTGCTTCCCTCCCAGAAGAGATAGCTCAGCGTGAGGGATGCGCTGGAGACATCCGAGGTGAAGGAGCGGCGGGTCCGCGCTTTCAGAGCGTTCGCGTGCAGGACCCAGCGGCGGGTCTCGAACGCAGCGTCGAGGGAGCCAGCGGGACCGCCGCCGGTCGAATCGGCGAATACCGTGAACGCGCCGCCGACGAACACCACGCCTTGCGGCGCCTCCGGCTCCTGCTCGAAACGCGCGAGGCCGGGCTCGTCGCGCGAGGTCGCGTCCCAGATGGCGGCGGCGAGACCGCCGGCGCCGGCGCCGACGATGGCGCCGCCCAGCCGGCCGAGCCCGGCGTTTCCCCCGCCACCTCCGGATCCGCCAGCCAACGCGAATACGAGCCCCAGGCCGAGCGGGAAGACCACGCGCCGCCCGAGGCTGGCGAATCCACGTCCGAGCAGACGTCGGCTCCAGTGCATGGCCGGACCGCCGAGCAGGTACAACGCGCTCGCGGCCGTGAGCGCGGCGTCGTTGCGCGGCGTGGCGCCGACGAGCGCGAGGGCGCCGGCCGTGGCGTCCGCGATCAGCGTCTGCCACCCGTACCACGTGCCGCGATCGCGCGGCACGGGAGGCCCGACCCCCTGCAGCGCCGCCAGTGCCGGTCGCGGCTCGCGCGCGTGAAGCAGCCCCCGGCCTTGCCCGTCCGCCGCGCAAAGCGCGAGCGCGACACACGCTGCGGCACCGACCACGCGATCGAGCTCCTTTCGCCGCTCTGCCGGCCGCGGGCGCGTCTCCGAGCAGACCGCGATCCGCGCACGGCGGCCACCTACATCGAAACCTTCATCCCCGCTCGGGCGAGGAGCGCCAGCTTGTCCCGGCGGCGCAGTCGCTTCAGCGCGCATTCACGGCGCAGCGCCGAGGAGCGGTCCATTTGCGGCTCGCACAGCACCAGCGAGAGCGGGGCGCGTCCGCGCGTATAGCGTGCGCCCCTCCCCTCGCGGTGGGCGGCGAGGCGGGATTCCACGTCGGTGGTGGCGCCCGCGTAGAGAGTGCCGTCCCCACATCGCAGCAGGTAGACGTACCAGCGCGTCGCGGTGGGCACGGGCGGGTTGTACCGGAAATGGCGAGCCGGTCGCGTTTTCGGCTCGACGCGGACCGGCGCGCCTCCGCGCCGACGCGCGGTCAATCCGGGTAGCCCGGCGGGGCGAACTGAGGCATCCTCCTCCTCGCGATGTCCGCTCCGAAGCGCCCGGCGAGCCCGCCCGACCCGGCGACCACCACCCTCATCACCGGAACTGGAAACGAAGACGAGCCGCGAGGCGACGCGCCCGAATCGGTCGAAGTGGACGTCGACGACGTCTCCAACGACGGCGCGACCGCGTTCCTGCGTCCGTCGGGCGCGCAGCAGCGCTCCCGCAAGGAGCAAGCGCCTGTGGCGCCGCGCAAGGGGCTCCAGGTTTCCCTGCCCGACGAGGAGCCTGCTCCGCCGCCTCCTCCGAAGCGCGTCGCGCCGCCGGTGCCCGAAAAGAAGGGACGGCGCGGCGCGTGGTGGGACGAGGAGGCCGGCGCGATTCCGGACGAGCCACAACCCGCCGCGCCCGAGCCGCCGCCGCCCGAGCCCGCGCCGTCCGAGGACGACTCCCCCGGCGCGACCGCGTTCTTTCGCGCGCCGCGCGCCGCGAAACCGCCGCCGCCCGCCGAGCCTGTCGAGCCGGAGGTGGAGCCGTATCGACCCGTCCCGGCGGACGACTACGCCGGGCACGTTCCGGCGGGACCTCCCCGCTGGAAGGTCTGGTTGCGCCGCGCCGCCTGGACGGCGGGCGCCGCCGCGGTGCTCGTCCTCCTGGGCCTCGTGGCCGGATATCTCTACCTCGCGCGCGAGGTCCCCACCTTCGACAGCGTGAAGGACTACCACCCGATGGCGTCCACCAAGGTGGTGGCGCAGGACGGCACGGTCGTGGGGCAGTTCTACCGCGAGCGCCGCACGGTCGTGCCGATGGACAAGATCCCGCGCGTGCTGGTGCAAGCGGTGATCTCGGCCGAGGACAAGGACTTCTACAAGCACCCCGGGTTCAACCCGTTCTCCCTCGTCCGCGCCGCCGTCGTCGACGCGCTCAGCGGGCAGAAGCGGCTGGGGGCCTCGACCATCACGCAACAGGTGGTGAAGAACTTCTTCCTCGGCAGCGAGAAGCGCTGGCGGAGGAAGCTGAAGGAGATCCTGCTCTCGATGCGCCTGGAGAAGAACCTCTCCAAGGACGACATCCTCTTCCTCTACCTGAACCAGATCAATTTCGGCCGCGCGCACTACGGCGTCGAGGAAGCTTCGCTCTACTACTTCAACAAGCACGTCTGGGACATCGACCTGGGCGAGGCCGCGATCCTGGCAGGGCTTCCGCAGAACCCCGCGCGCATCAATCCGCGCCGGCACCCCGATCGCGCCAAGCGGCGGCAGGCGTACGTCCTCGATCGCATGCTCGCCAACCACTACATCTCGCGCGCGGAGCACGACGCGGAGGTGGAGAAGCCGATCGCGCTGCCCGCCATTCCCCCCGACCCGCCGGGCGGGTGGTATCTGGAAGAGGTCCGCCGGCAACTCGTCGCGCAGTACGGCGACACGGCCGTCGAGACCAGCGGGATGACGGTCGAGGTCGCGATGGACCCGCGGCTGCAGGCCGCCGCCGAGCAGGCGCTCCGCGAGGGACTGCGCGCGGTGGACAAGCGGCAAGGTTGGCGGGGGGCGCCCCTCAAGCTCGACGCCTCGCGCCTGGACGAATTCCGCGCCGCGCTGGCACGCCGGTACGCGCAGATCGCCGGCACGCCCGAAGCGGTCGAGGCGTTCGACCTGGAAGGCGTCTCCGAGAAGGAAGCCCTGCTGCCCGACTCGCTCGCACGCGCGGCCCGCACCCGGCCGCTGGAGCAGAATGCAGTCTACGCCGGCATCGTGGTGGCGGCGGGCGCGCGCGAGGCACGGGTCGAGCTGGCTCCGTCCGCGCAGGGCACGGTCCCCTTCTCGACGATGTCCTGGGCGCGCGAGTTCCGCCCCGAGCACATGACCCCGCCACCGCGCAGCGCGCAGGGCGTCCTCGCCGTCGGCGACGTGGTTCCCGTGCGCGTGCTGCGGTTCTCCGCCACGCGCGACGCGCCCAACCGGCTGCGGGTGACGCGGCTCGATCTGTCGCTGGAGCAGACGCCCGCGGTGCAGGGCGCCTTCATCGGCATGGACCTGCGCACGCGGCACGTGCTGGCGCTGGTAGGCGGCTACGACGATGCGCTCAGCTCGTTCAACCGCGCCACCCAGGCCCGCCGGCAACCGGGCTCGAGCTTCAAGCCGTTCCTCTATGCCGCCGCGCTGGAGAGCGGAAAATATACCCCGGTCACCAAGGTGGACGACTCGCCGGAGGTGATCGTCGATCCTTGGACGGGCAAGCCCTGGAAGCCGCAGAACTTCGAGAAGGACGAGTTCGCCGGCCCGCTGACCTTGCGCAAGGCGCTGGCGGAGTCGAAGAACACGGTGGCGGTCAAGCTGCTCCTCAGCGTCGGGCTCGACAAGGTCCGGTCGGAGGCGATGGCCGCGGGGTTGTCGAGCGAGATCCCGCAGAGCTACACGGCTGCGTTGGGCACCGGCGAGGTGGGCGTGCTGGAGCTGATCGATGCATACGCGACCATCGCCTCGCAGGGGCGCAGGGCGCCTCCGATCCTGATCCGCCGGATCGTGTCGCGCGACGGCGCCACGCTGCAGGCGGCGCAGGCGGAGCCGCAGCAGGGCATGCGCGCGGACGTCGCCTACCTCACCGCCGATTTGATGCGATCGGTGATCGATGACCCGGAGGGAACTGCGCATTCGCTGACCACGCTGGGGCGGCCCA
>VBKO01000026.1 GCA_005888115.1 Deltaproteobacteria bacterium | reverse complement strand
ATCAGGGAAGTCCGCGAGACGGGTGCGGTCGAGAGCAGACCGTTGGTCAATCGGAAGGCCTGGACGGTATCGGTGTTGGGACCGAAGTAGACGAGGTCCTGGAACACTACCGGCGCAGTCCAGTAGCTCTCGGGATAACCGCTGGGGAAGATGTTGACGAGCGATTGCACGATCTGGCCGTCGTTGCCGGGGTTGAAATGCCCCATGTTGTCCCGGTCGAGGACGTAGACGGTGCCGGTCTTTCCCGCGCCGAGCACCAGGTGAGGGTGTAGTCCCGGCTGGTCGGGCAGAAGCAGGTTCCCGCCGGAGCCCAGCTCCACGTTCCCGAAGGTCGCCTGGTTGTAGGGCGTGAACCAGTCGAGCCGCGCGCCGGCGGGCGAGAGCTTCAAGAAGCTGTCGGCGAAATCCACGCCACCCGCGCTGCCGCTGAAGGTCCCGTTTCCCGCGACGAGGAACACGTTGCCGGAAGCATCGACTCCCGGGCCCGAGCCAGCCTGCCAGAACCCGCCACCGCCGCCGTTCGGCGTGTCGTTGAATGCGAAGACCTGGGCCAGGGTGGTCGCGTCGTAGCCGAGCAGCCAGCCATGCCACGGCGAGATGTCGCCGTGCGAGGCGAAGGCGATGTAGACGATGCCGTTCGCCAGCGTCAGCGCCGGCCGCTGGTTCTCGCGGATCACGTTCAACGAGATGTGGCCCTGGGCGTCGGCTCCGTCGCCGGTGCCGCTCACCTGCGCCTGGATCACCACCGGGCCGCCGAGCTTCTCCGCTCCGCTGGCGATGTCGAGAGCGTGCAGGCGGTGCAGGTATGTCGTAGCGCCCGAGGTTTCCTTGGTCTTCGCCACCACGTAGAGCGTATTGGTGGCCGGATCGATCACGGGCGTCCCGGTGATCCCGATCTCGGGAGAGATGTCCCCGCACTCGCCCGTGTCGCATGCCGGCACCGTGGTGACGCCGGCTGCGGGATTGATGAACGAAACCTTCCAAAGCGGCGCGCTGCTCGCCGTGTCCGCGTCGATCGCGTACACGCTGTCGTGCTCGGTGGCGACGTAGACGACGTTGCGCAAGCCGATGCCCGGGATGTTGACGTTGGCCACGTAGAGGGGCGATGCCTGGGGTACGCCGTCGAGCGCGAAGTCGAACAGCAGACCAAACTGGGCCGGCACGTTCGCAGTGGTGAGGACCGTCTCGTTCAGGTTCCCTCCCGTCCGCAGGTTGTCGTTGTGGTACGTGAACGTGCCCGGATAGCTCGTGACGTAGGCCGTGGCCGACGCGGTCGCAGCGGGGGAGCCGGTCGAGGTCGCCGTGATGGTGTAGCTCCCCACCGCCGCCGGCGGCGTGTAGAGGCCGCCCGAGGTGATGGTCCCGACGGCCGCCGATCCGCCGGCGATTCCGTTCACCGACCAGGCCGCGGCGGACGTCGCGGTGAACTGCTGGGTGCGGGTCGTGGTGAAGGTGGCGAGGCGCGGGCTCACGCCGAACACCGAAACCGTGCGGAACGCCGCCATCTGCATCACCCACGATCCAGAGGCCGGAGCGGTTCCGTTGTAGGTCCCCGCCGCGGCAGCGATGCGATCCTCGGCGATGTCTCCATCGGGGCTCGTGATCACCCTGCTGGTGAAGCCGGTGCCGGCGCCGCTCGTGACGCCGGTGGTCATGTTGGCGGCAAACAGCAGCTCGTTCGGACCGGTAGTGGTCAGCGGGCCGCTGTTGCTGGTGGCGGTGCTTCCGGACGCCCCCGCCGTCACGTCGAGCGGTGCAGCCGTATCCAGCCCGGCGTACTCGAGGATGCGAACGTCGACCCAGACGGCAGCCACGTTGAACTTGACCGTGACGGAGTTCGCTCCGGCCAGCGCCGGCGCGATGTTCTTTGCGTAGTAGATCGATTGCGTGAGCGTCCCCGGGAGGGTCGTCGGACCGACGGCGCGGACGTAGACGTTTCCCGTCGTGTCGGTCAACGAGGTCACCGCCGCGGTGGTGTCGTTCCACCCGACCGCGACCATGTTGAGATTGCCCGCCGTCTGCGCGGCCGCGTACTTCACCGTCACGGACGCCGAGTTGACCTGCGGAGTCGCGTACGCGACTTGCACGAACTTGAAGCCGCTGGAGGGCGGCGGCGTCAGCGTCGTGCCGCTGGCGATATTGGAATATCCGCTCAGGTTGCCGGCGGTGTCCTGAGCCCGTACCCGGTAGGCGTAGGTGGTGGACGCGAGAAGCCCCGTGTCCGCGTAGCTCGTCCCCGCCGGCGCGGCGATCTGGGCGAAGGTCGTGCAGCCGGCACCCTGGCAGCGCTCGATCAGGTAGCCGCTGAGGGCGACGGTACTCGTCGAAGCCGTCCACGCCAGGTTGATCTGGGATGTGCTCGCCGCGGTGGCGGCGAGGTTCGTCGGAGCGGTGGGAGGCTGGCTGGGCGCGAGCGTGGTAGCGGAGGCGGGCGTCGAATAGCCGCTGAGGTTCCCCGCCGCATCGCTCGCGCGCACGCGATAGGTGTAGGAGGTGCTCGCGAGAAGGCCGGTGTCGCCGTAGCTCGTCCCGGTCGGCGCGGCGATCTGCGCGAAGGTGGTGCACGCGGGATTCTGGCAACGCTCGAGCAAGTAGCCGGTCACGCCGACGGCATCGGTCGAGGCAGTCCAGGAAAGGTTGATCTGGCTGCTGCTCGCGGCAGTCGCCACCAGGTTGGTGGGGGCCGTCGGGGGCTGGGTGTCGGGCGTCACCGGCGCGCTGCGGAACGCTGCCATCTGCATCACCCAGACTCCGGAGGCCGACGCGGTTCCGCGGTACGTGCCCGCCGTCGCCACGACCTGATCCTCGGCGATGTCGCCGTCCGGGCTGGTGATGACCCTGCTGGTGAATCCCGTTCCAGGGCCGCTGGTGAAGCCCGTCGTCAGGTTCGCGGCAAAGAGGAGCTCGTTGCCACCAGTCGTCGTGAGCGGACCGCTGCTGTTGCTCGTGGTGCTTCCCGAGGCGCCTGCGACTGCGTCAGCATGCCCGGGTACGTCGTCGGACCGACGGCGCGCACGTAGATATTTCCTTTGGTGTCGGTCAACGAGGTCACCGTCGCGGTGGTGTCGTTCCACCCGACCGCGATCGCGTTCAAGTTGCCGGCCGTCTGCGCCGCTCCGTACTTCACCGTCACCGACGCCGAGTCGACCTGCGGAGTCGCATACGCCACTTGCACGAACTTGATGGCGGCCGTGAGATCCGGGCGGCCTCCGCCGCCGGGACCCGTTTTCACGGGGTTCACCGGATCGCCTCCACAAGCGAGCAACGCCGTGGTGGCGCAGGCGGCCAGACCGGAGCGGAGATTCCACGCTCTCGTCGAACGACGAGCGGGCCTCGTGCAAACATGCATTCTAGTCCTCCCCCAGGAACTAGCACGCACTCTCTGGTAGGTTGGACCCTACTCCTGTTCCGTCCTTCGTGAGGAGGGCCCATGGTCCTGGAGTATGCGTTCGAGCTCGCTTCCTCGAGCATCCGCTTCGGTGCCGGCGTCACCCGCGAGGTCGGCATGGACCTCGCCGAGATGAAGGCGCAGCGGGTGATGGTCCTGACCGACGCGAACCTCGCCCGCCTGCCGCCCGTGGCGCGCGTCGTGGAAAGCCTGCGCGAGAACCGGATCTCCTTCGCGCTCTTCGACCGGGTCCGGGTCGAGCCCACCGACGTCTCCTTCCGCGAGGCGATCGACTTCGCGACGGACGGTCGCTTCGACGCCTTCGTCGCCGTGGGCGGCGGATCGACGATCGATACGGCCAAGGCCGCAAACCTCTACTCGACGTATCCGGCGGATTTTCTCGACTACGTGAACGCGCCGATCGGGAAGGGCCGGCCGGCTCCGGGACCGCTCAAGCCCCTGATCGCGGTGCCGACCACCGCCGGAACGGGCAGCGAGACGACCGGCGTGGCGATCTTCGACTACACGCCGCTGCACGCCAAGACGGGCATCGCCCATCGACGCTTGAAGCCGATGCTCGGGATCCTCGATCCCGAGAACACCCGGACCATGCCGCCGCAGGTCGCCGCGGCGAGCGGGTTCGACGTCCTCAGCCACGCCATCGAGTCGTACACGGCCTTGCCCTTCCAGCGACGTCCGCGGCCGGAGCGCCCGGTGCTGCGGCCGGCGTACCAGGGCTCGAACCCGATCAGCGACGTCTGGTCGCTCGAGGCGCTCCGCTGGGTTTCGAAGTACCTCGTGCGGGCGGTCGAGGATCCCGACGACGACGAAGCGCGCGCCAAGATGCAGCTTGCGGCCTCGTATGCCGGCGTCGGATTCGGGAACGCGGGAGTCCATCTTCCGCACGGGATGTCCTATCCGGTCTCGGGAATGGTCCGCGACTTCCGGCCGCCGGGCTTCCCCGTCGATCATCCCATCGTGCCGCACGGGATGTCGGTCATCCTCAACGCTCCGGCGGTGTTTCGCTTCACCGCCGAGGCCTGTCCGGACCGGCACCTGGTCGCCGCCGAGATCCTCGGGGCGGACGTGTCGCGTGCCAGGCCCGAGGACGCGGGAAAGATCCTCTCCGACCGGCTGGTCGCGATCATGCAGCGACTGAAGGTGCCGAACGGGCTGCGCTCGATCGGCTACGGCAAGTCCGACATCCCGGCGCTCGTCCAGGGGACGCTTCCCCAGGCGCGCGTGACCAAATTGTCGCCCCGGCCGGCGGATGAGGCGGACCTCGCTCACCTGTTCGAAGAGAGCATTGCAGGCTGGTAGGGGTCCGCCGTCCCGGCTGCGGAAGGATTAGTATCCGCGGCACCATGGACGACAAGGTCGAGAAAAGCGACGAAGAGTGGCGCCGCGAGCTGACGCCCGAGCAGTACCGCGTCCTCCGCCAGAAGGGGACCGAGCGCGCCTTCAGCGGCGCGCTATGGGACGACCACGAGCCGGGCCGCTTCCTTTGCGCGGGATGCGGCGCCGAGCTGTTCCGCGCGGACGACAAATTCGAGAGCGGCACCGGCTGGCCCAGCTTCTCGCGCCCGGCCGAGGCCCGCGCGGTCGCCTCGGCACGGGATTCGAGCCACGGCATGGAGCGGGTGGAGGTGCACTGCCGTCGGTGCGGCGGCCATCTCGGCCACGTGTTCCAGGACGGGCCCGCACCGACGGGCCAGCGCTACTGCATCAACTCGGCGTCGCTGAAGAAGGGGCGCTGACGGCGGCCGGCGAGTGCGAGGTGCGCCTGGACGGGCGCGAGCGCATCTATTCCGCAATGAAGACCAACCGGCCCCTCACCGTCGTCTCGCTGCTCCTGAGCCTCTCGATGGCGGCGATGGAGATGACCGTCGTCTCCACCGCCATGCCCACCGTGGTCGGTGACCTGGGCGGCATCCACCTGTATTCGTGGGTGTTCACTGCCTACCTGCTCACTTCGACGGTGAGCGTGCCCCTGTTCGGGAAGCTCGCCGATTTGTACGGCCGAAAGCCGGTGCTGCTCGCGGGGATCGGCGTCTTCCTGCTCGGCTCGATCGCGAGCGGCCTCGCGGGCGGGATCGGCACCCTCATCGCCTTCCGGGCGCTGCAGGGGCTCGGGGCGGGCGCGATGCAGCCCACCACGCTCACCATCGTGGGGGACATCTACAACCTCGAGGAACGCTCGCGGATGCAGGGCGTCTTCGGGGCGGTGTGGGGCGTGGCCGGGCTGATCGGACCGCTCCTCGGCGGGATCATCGTCAAGTACCTCTCCTGGCGCTGGGTGTTCTTCATCAACGTCCCGGCGGGAATCGCCGCGGCGGCCCTGCTCGTCGGAGCGCTCCACGAGAACGTCGAGCGGCGGCGACACTCCCTCGATTGGGCCGGAGCGGGGCTCCTCACCGTGGGACTCACGGCGTTGCTCATCGGGGTGCACGGCGGCCGCGCCGCCCTCCTGGGACTCCCCGTCGCGGCCCTTTCGCTGCTCGTCTTCCTCGTCGTCGAGCGGCGCGCGCCCGAGCCGGTGCTCCCGCTCGATCTGTTCCGTCAGCGGGTCATCGGGGTGGCCACCGTGGCGGGCGCGTTGGTCGGCGCGGGAATGATTTCGATGGTCACCTACGTGCCGCTCTACGTGCAGGCGATCCTGGGCGGTTCGCCCACCGAGGCCGGCAGCGCGATCACGCCGATGGTGATCGGGTGGCCGATCGCGAGCGCCATCAGCGGGAGGGCGTTGCCACGCGTCGGCTTCCGGCCGCTGGTGAGGACGGGCCTTCTCATCTCCGCGGTTGCGGCGGTGGCGCTCGCGGTGCTTCTGCGGCCGGGCGCGAGCATCCACGCGCCGCAGGCCTTGAGCGCGCTGTTTGGAGTCGGGTTGGGCCTCGCCAACACGGCGCTCCTGATCGCGGTGCAGACGAGCGTCGAATGGCGGCAGCGCGGCGTCGCGACTGCCAGCACCATGTTCGCGCGCACCATCGGCGGGACGCTCGCGGTGGGCGCGCTCGGCGCCATGTTGTCGTCGGCGCTGCTCCGCGGCGGCTCGGTTGCGTCGGATGCAGCCGATCGGCTGCTCGGCCCGGAGCATGGCGCGGGCCTCGATCCCGACGTCCTGCGTGGGCTGGCGGCGTCGCTCCAGGCGGGCCTCGGCACGGTCTTCTGGGCGATCGCGGGGATCTCCGTCGTGGCGGCCGTGATCAGCCTCTTCTTCCCGAACGTGCCGGTCGGCGCGCGTTCTGCGGACGACGCGGACGTCGCGCAGCCGGCGGAGATGAGCACGCTCCCGCCGGAGGCTTGACAGAGCGGTAGGGCGGCCTCCGGTCCTGTGCGGAATGCCATCTCAGGCGATCGCCGCGCGCACACCCCGACGCAGCGCGTCCCGTCCCGGTGCGGATAATCTTCCGCTCACCCAGACGCAGTCCCGGGACGGGACACAGTGCGTCACGCAACGGGGACACTCGCTGGTGGCCCGATCGAGACTCACCCTGAAAAGCAACGGAGGCCAGGTCCCTCCTCGGAGCTGGAAGCGAGATCCGTTACCGCTCTCGCGACGACTCCATGATCAGCCTGGTCAGCAGATAGAGGCGGGGCTCGATGGAGTCCAGCTCGACGTACTCCGCGTCCGGGGAGTGGTAGCCAAAGCCCATCAGCCCGAAGTTCTCGAGGACGACCGGCTTGCCCGAGAGCGCGGCGAAGGCGGCGTCGGTTCCGGCGCCTTTGCTCGATTCGTCCAGGCCGAGCCGCCTGCCCAACTCGCCGGAGATCGCCTGCGCGCGCTTCGCGAGCGCTCGCGATCGCTCGGTCACCTCGAGGGGCGGGCGGCGGCGCTCGAATGCCGCCTCGACCTGGGTGTCGGGAACCAGGTGGCCCTTCGCGATCGCTGCGCGGAATGCCTGCTCGACGGCGTCGAAGTCGGCGATCCGGCGGACGCGAACGTCCGCGCTGGCGGTCGCCGTGTCGGGGATGACGTTGCGAGTCGTGCCCGCGCTGGCGATCGTCCAGTTGAACTTGATCCCGCGCGACGGGTCGCCCAGCGCCTGCGTCTGGAGCAGCTGGTGCGCCAGCTCGAGCAGCGCGTTCCGGCCGTCCTCCGGATTCACCCCGGCATGGGCCGGTCTGCCGCGCACGGTGAGAGTCGCGGCGGCGATCCCGCTGGTGGCGAGGGCGAGCTCGTCCTTCGGCGCCGGCGAGGGCTCGCACGAGAAGACGACGTCGTGCTGCGCTGCCAGGCGGGTGATCAGGTTGCGGGCGCCGGGCGTGCTGAGCTCCTCGTCGCCGTTGATCAGCACGGTGAGCATCCCGTACTCGCGGAAGCCGAGACTCTTCAGCACGGCCAGCGCGTGAACGACCACGGCGACGCCGCCCTTTTCGTCGGCGACGCCTGGTCCGTAAGCGCGGCTCCCTTCGATGCGGAAAGGGCGCTTCGCGAGCGTGCCGCTCGGGTACACCGTGTCCATGTGCGCGAGCAGCATGATCTTCCGCGTACCGGTCCCCTCGAACCGCGCGACCACGGTCCTGCCCGTCCGCGGCGGGGTGTCGAAGAGCTTCACGGCGTCCGCGCCGGCCTCCATCAGCTCGACCTGGCCGCCCAGGGCGGCGAGCCGGTCCTTCAGCACCTCGGCGATCCGGTCCAACCCTTCGCGGTCGCGGCTGCCCGACTCGATTCCGACGAGCTGCCGGAGCGTCTCGACGACCGCGGGCTTTTCCTTCCGCACCAGCGAGTACACGGCCTCGACCGGCTCGGCCGCGGCGGCCAGCGAGCAGGTCGCCAGTGCGAACGACGCTATCGCTGCCGCCCGGCGGGTGCAGAATGCCATCGGTCCTCCTCGGCGGTTCAGGACGCCCTGCGCAACCCCAGGAAGGCGTCCTCCGGCTCGGAGGCGGAATCATGCAGGCGGAAGCGCGGGACGCAAGCGCGGGGCCGGGGGACGGAGTCGACGTCGACGCGGAGGATCGATCCCTTGCGGAGGCGAAGCTCCCCGTCGCGCAGGCCGAGCATCGCGAGGAGGCCGCGGAGCTGCCGGCGGTGGCCGATCAGGGCGATCCCGCTGCCCTCGCGGGCATGCTCCGCCAGCGCGCGCAACAGCGAGGCCGGAGGCACGCGCGGTGACAGCTCGTGCAGCTCGACTACGTCGTCGCGCTCGAGCGCCCGCGCGAGAAGCTTCGCGGTCTGCCGGGCATGCGGCTTCGAGCTCGAGCAGATCAGGTCGAGGGGCTCCTCGAGATTCGCGAAGGCGCGCGCCGCGCGGCGAAAGCATCGCCGGCCGCGTCTGGTCAACGCTCGGCTACCCTTGACCTTCTCGTGGGCCGCGTGGCGGATGAGGTAGAGCCGGATCAATCCCCACCCCCGGCGGTCCCACGAGATCGCGGCGGCAGGCGCTCATCCAGCATCCCTCGACACAGGGTGGCAGCGGGCGTGCAGACTGGCAATTTTCCGGACGACCAAACCGGGGACGGCGCCGAGGAGGGCCAAGCACCGCCCCCGGCCCCCCTTAAGGCGTCCTGGGAAAGAGCGCCGTGGCGAGCGGCGCGCCCAGGTGCAGAAGCGGCGCGGTGCGGACCCCCGCGTCCGAGACCGCGTACACGAACGTGCTTCCCGCCTGGTCGGTGGCGAGGACGCTGCGGCGGACCCACGGCCGGTACCACCACGTCCAGTCGCCGCTGCCTTGCTGCACGTACACGTCGCCCAGCGAGAGCGAACCCAGCGGCGAGATGCCGGCCGCGACGTCCACCGAGAACATGCGGACGTCGCTGACGAAGCCCGTCCACCAAGGCGTTCCCGGAGCGGCCTGGATCCAGTCGCTGAACGGGATGGCGAGGATTCCTGGCTTTGCCGGATCGGGCCGGTACCAATTGAACGCGTGGTGGTCCCACATTGCCTCGCTCCACGCCCAGGCGGTGCCCACCAGCGCCTGCGCCGTGCGGGCGGGGTGCGCGGGGTCGGTCACGTCGAACACCGACAGCTGCAGGGACCGCTTGGTCCAGTCGGGCCGGCCGGAGGAGTCGAGCGGCAGCTCCACGCCGATCGAAAGCAGGTGATTTTCGTCGATGGGCTCCAGGTAGGTCGAGAAACCGGGCAGGGTCAGCTCGGCCACCTTCCTCGGGTGCGCGGGATCCGAGAGGTCCAGCGTGACCAAGGGGTCCACGTTCCGGACGCTCAGCCGGCTGCCCAGCTCGAAACGGAACGATCGCGGGTTCGTCTGATCCACTGAATACCGGCTGGTGGTGGTCGCGACGCGCAGGTAGCCGTCGTGCTCGTCCATCGCGAACTGATCGCCGACGCGGCCTTCCACTCCGCCGGAGCCGATGTAACCGGCGCTGGCCGGATCGCCGATGTCGAACGCGTGCAGGTAGGTCCAGTCGCGCTGGCCGGCCATCGGCCACCACCACCAGTGGCGGCTGGCGATGTACAGGCGCTTCGCGGTCGCATAGAGCACGCCCGGCTCGCCGACGATGCTCGCGCGCGAGACGCCCGCCTGCGGGTTGGAAAGGTCGAGCGTGGCGATGGTGACCAGCCCCAGCCGTTCGGGAGTGTTGGGGAGGTAGAAGTCGGTGCAGCGGTAGCCGACGTCGATCAGGGTGCCGTCGCTCAGCTTGCGCTCGCCTTTCGGGAACCAGCTTTCGAGCGGCGTGGCCCGGATGACGGCCTCGTTCGCGTCCTCCAGCGCCGCGATGGCCACGGTCAGCTTTTCGGGGTGCTGGTACAGGTCGGGGTCGTACGGCGGCCACCAGCGGATCGCCTCCGGCCAGCGGACGTCGTCCGCGAGCACCAGTCGTATCGAGCTCCCTACGCGACGCGCTCCGGCGGAATACCCGGGCAGATACACCTCGGACGCGACCGACGGCGCGGAGAGACGGCCTACGTCCACCACCGTGATCTTCGTCGTCGACCAGCCCCAGAAGCATCCAGTCGAGGGGCAGCCGGCCGTCACGCTGGCTCCGGCCATGCCCTGGGGCCCGGCGCCGCCGCCCGGCGGCACCGTCCAGATGCTGGAGAACACCACCACCTGGTCCCCATCGAGGAACATGGTGGTGGGCCAGCCCTCGATCTCGAGCTTGCCGGCGACCGCGAGATCCTGCGGGGGCCAGCTCGTCGCGGTGAACAGGTTCCGCCCGGAGAGCACGAAGATGCGCGTGCCGTCGTTCTTGACGAAGTCCGCTTCGTCCACTCCGGCGACCTGGGTGTTCGTGGTGCTGTAGCTCGCAGGCTGCCCCGAAGACTGCGGCGTCGCGCCCCCGGCGGCGACGGCCGGGCCCGGCGCCAGGGATGCGTCCTTCCAAGCGTCCAGTTGCGAACGCATCTGCCGGACGGCCGTGTCCTGCACGGACCTGGTCAGCGACTCGCAGCTCGCGGCCCGCGCCAGGCTGACCCGGCCCTGGATGCCGACTGGAGCGGCGGGCTGCGCCTCATGGCAGGCGGCGAGCAGGATCGAGAGGACGAAGAGGCATGGAATGCGCATCGATTGACTCCCTGACGAAACGAGTACCGGCAAGGAACGCCAGCCGAGCCCTTCCGGCAAAATGAATCCGCGTTTGCCAGGAATGACCGGCTCGCGGTCCTCCAGGAGCGCAGGCGAGCTTCGTCCAGGAGTTTCCGATGCGGTCCACTCGACATCCGCTGCTTGCCCTCGCGGCGCTGGCCTGCGCGTGCGATCCCCAGGCCGACGGGAAGTACCTGGGCGAGCCGCTGGCGAGTTTCGACGGATACGTGTCCCGGGCGGGCGTCGCGCCCCTGGAGGCGGCGATGCTCTGGCAGCGCGGCCCGCCGCCGTCGAGCAACGACCAGGAGCTGGCCACCCGAGCGCCGGTGCAGACCGGGTTCCCCGCCCGGTTCACGCTGAACCTGTACCAACCGCCGCCGGCCGCGGCGCGGCGAACCCTCTCGCCTGGAGAGGTGCCCTACGCCCGGGGCAACGCGGGAGCGGTGCCCTATGGAATCGCCGCCGACGCTGCCGGAGCGCTGCCGGCCTCCCCCCCGAACGCGGCGGCGTACGGCATCGACCCCAACCACTGGATCATCTACCTCCCCTCCGACGTGCCGCCCGGGTCTCTGATGGAATGGTGGCTCAGCGCGGCGTTGCCGGCAGGCTTCCACCTGCTGCGCGTGTCGGCCGTGGATACGACGTGCATACCCGCCGCGCAGCTGAATGCCTGCGCGGCGAACCTCGCGGGGCGCGGAATCCCCGACGACGGCACGGCCAATCCAGGCACCGCGCGTTCGTTCTGCCGCGCTCCCTACCGCCTCTCGGTCCCGCTTCCGGGCGAGCAGCTGGTGCTCGACCTCGGGACCGTCGGCCTCGGCCCCGCCGCGGGTTCGGGCGCGCCATGCCCGCCATGACCCTCGACGCCGCCGCCATCGAGCGGTTGTACCGCTCGCACGGGCACGCCGTGCTGCGCAGGGCGCGCCTGCTCCTGGGAAACGAGGCCGACGCGCAGGAAGCCCTGCAGGAAGTGTTCGCTGCGTTGTTGCGCGCGCCGCAGGACCTGCGCAGCGCCGGCTCGGCCCTCGGCTGGCTCTACCAGGCCACCACGCATTTCTGCCTCAACCAGCTCCGCAACCGACGCACGGGAGCGCGGCTCCTTCAGCAAAGCGTCGCGCCGGCTTTCGGGGCCGCCTCCGGGCCGAGCCCCGAGGCGCTGGCCGAGCTGCGCAACCTCCTCGCGCGCATGCCGGCCGACGCGGCGGCGGCGGCGGTCTACCACCACCTGGACGGGATGACGCATGCCGAGGTGGCCGAGATGCTCGGCTGCTCCCGCCGCCAGGTGGGCTACCTGTTGGAGCGCGCCCAGCGATCGCTGGAGCACCTGGAGCAGAGCGCATGAGCACCCGACTCGCGGATTCCCTCTGGCCGGCCTGCCTTTCGGCGCTGCACCTCGATCGGTTCCTCGCCGGCGAGCTGGACGAGCTCGCAGCGCGGCGCGTCCGCCAGCACGTCCTTGCATGCTCCCGGTGCGCCGGAGCAGTGGAGGGGATGCGGGCGGCGCGCGACGAGCCGCTGCCAACACTGCGCGTCGTGCCGCTCGCCCCGCGCGCGCGCCGCTGGCCGCGCGCTGCCGCGGCCGGTATCGCCCTCGTCGCGGCTGCATCGCTGCTCCTCGTCGTGCGGACGCCGGGTGAACGGCCGAAGGGGCCCGGAGTCGGCCTGCGCATGTACGTCGAGCACGGGGGAGAGGTGCGATCCGCGGTCCCCGGCGAGGTGATCGCGCCCGGCGATGCCGTGCGGTTCGCGGTGACGACGCCGAAGAAGGCGTACGTCGCCGTGCTCAGCCTCGATGCCGAAGGCCGCGGCTCGGTCTATTTCCCGCTCGGCGCGCGCGCTGAAGCGGTCGAGCCCGGCGGCGAGGTGGCGCTGCCGCTCGGGACGAGGCTCGACGCGACCGTCGGCGAAGAGCGCATCGTCGGCGTGTTCTGCTCGTCTCCCGTGGAGCTCGAACCTCTGCGCATCCAGCTCGAACGCGGCATCGCCCTCGCGCCCGAGGGCTGTCAGGTGACCCGGTGGAGCTTCGTCAAGCGCTGACCGCCGTCGCGATCGCGTTGCTGCCTGCCGCCGCGGCGGCGCAGGTGGAGCGCTTCGCCGTGGTGGTGGGCAACGACCAGGGACAGCCTCCCGACGCGGCGTTGCTGTACGCGGAGGCGGACGCGTCGCGCGTGGCGGCCATGCTGCAGGAAGTCGGCGGCGTCCGGCCCGAGAACCTGGTCCTGCTGCGCGGACAGGACGCGGGGACCGTCCGGCGCACGCTGATCGCGGTCAACGACCGGGTGCGCGCCGCCGGCCGACAGGCGATGCTGACCGTCTACTATTCGGGCCACGCCGACTCCGGGGCGCTCCACCTGGGCGCAAGCTCGCTGGAGCTGCCCGAGCTGGAGCAGCTGGTGCGCGGCTCGGCCGCCACTTTCCGCCTGCTCATCCTCGATGCTTGCCGGTCCGGTGCTCTCACTCGCGTCAAAGGAGGGGCGCCCATTCCTCCGTTCGACATCCGGCTGGGAGAGCGCGTCGCGGGCGAGGGCGCCGTGTTCCTCACTTCCAGCTCGGCATCCGAGGACAGCCAGGAGTCCGACGAGATCAAGGGCAGCTTCTTCACCCACGCGCTCGTCTCCGGCCTGCTCGGCGCCGCCGACGCGAACGGCGACGGGCGCGTCACGCTCGACGAGGCATATCGCTACGCGTACGAGACGACCCTGCGCACCTCCAGCCGGTCGGTCGCCGGCATCCAGCACCCGACCTTCGAGTACGAGGTGCGCGGCATGGGTGACTTCGTGCTGGCGACGCTGGATGCGAACGCGCCGACGCGCGCATGGGTCGAGCTTCCCGCCGGAAGGACGTGGCTGCTCTTCCAAGGGTCACAGGAGGGGTCCGTGGTCGGCGAGATCGGCGCACGCGATCGCTCGCGCCGGCTCAGCTTGCGCGCCGGCCGCTACTTCGCGCGCGGCCGCGCGCCGGACGTCCTCCTGGAAGGGAGCTTCGATGCGCCCGCCGGAGCGGCCCTGACACTCGACGAATCACGCCTGGAACGGACCGAATACGCCCGGCTGGTGCGGAAGGGTGGCGGAGGAGTGCGCGCGGTCGCGTCCGTCGAGGCCGAAGGACGCCTGCGCAGCTCGCTCATGGACGGCTCCGGCATCTGTCCCGGCGCCGCCGTGGGAATGGCCGTGGCGCTGCGGTCCCTGACGCTCAAGCCCCGCGTGGGCTGGTGCCGCGCCGCTTCCTCGAATCCGGGCATCGAGGCGACCGTCGATCAATACGACCTGGAGATCTCCGCGTCGCACGTGCGCGACTTGCGCGTCGTCTCCGTGGAGCTGGGCATCACCGTGGGAGGCGCGCTGCTCGTCCAGCGCTTCCGCACGCAAGGGATCGCGCCTTCCCGGACCACCGCCGCGCTGCAGCTGTCGCCCACCGTCGGGATCGCTCGCGACGTCGGGCAGCGCGGCTATGTCTTCCTGCTCGGCTCGGCGTCGACCTACCTGGTCCGCAGCGAGGACTCGGCGACCTCTCGCTCGTCGTTCGGCCCGACCTTCGCGTTGCGCCTGGCGATGGGGGCCGGAGTCCGTCTCTGACGCCTTTCTTCTACGAGAGCGTCTCCCAGATCCGCCGCTTCAGCGCCGAGAACGCCGGGGAGAAACGGGTCTCCAGCGAACGCGGGCGGGGAAGGTCGACCCGGAAGTCGGCCTTCACCCGACCCGGACGCGGCGAGAGCACCAGCATCCGGTCGGCCAGGTAGAGGGCTTCTTCCGCGTCGTGCGTCACGAAGAGCACCGTCTTGCGCCGCCGTTCCCACAGCCGCGCCAGCTCGTCCTGCATCCGCGCGCGCGTCTGCGCATCGAGCGCGCCGAAGGGCTCGTCGAGGAGGAGGATGGCCGGATCGGTGGCCAGGACGCGCGCCACCTCCACCATCTTCGACATGCCCGCCGACAATTCCTTCGGGTACGCGTCCTCGAATCGCGACAGCCCGATGAGCTCGATGAGCTCGCCGCCCACCGCGCCGCGCGCGGCGGGATCGATGCCCCTCGCCAGGAGGCCGAACTCGACGTTTTCCCGGACGGTCATCCAGGGAAAGATCGCGTCCTCCTGCAGCACATATCCCCTCTGCGGGCTCGGGCCGTCCACGGTCGCGCCGTCGCAGCGTACCGAGCCCGTCGTGGGCTCGAGGAAACCGGCGAAGATGCGTAGAAGCGTGGTCTTCCCGCAGCCCACCGGGCCGAGCAGGGCGACGAACTCGTTGTCGTGGACCTGGAGACCGATTTTCTCCAAGGCCTGCGTCGGAGTCGCGCCCGGATACGTGTACCCGACGTCCACCGCCTCGAGGCGCGGCGCGGGTGCGGTCATGCGGTCCGTCTCATCCAGCGCGTAGCCCTCGCGTGCACCCAGAGCGCGAGCAGGTCGAACGCGAGCACCAGCGCGCCGATGGTCGCGATCCCGACCACCATGGTCGGCACCCGCGGGTACGCGCCCGCCAGCGTCAGCAGGTAGCCGAGGCTCGGCATTCTCGCGTCGATCAGCTCTGCGACGACGATGGTCACCCAGGCGAGGCCGAGACCGATGCGCAGGCTGGCGAAGATGTGCGGCAAGGCAGCGGGCAGGACGATCTTCCGGAAGGCGAGACCCGGGCTCGCGCCCAGCGCGGCGGCTGCATCCAGGTAGACGCGCGGCACGCTCCGGACTCCCTGGTGCGCTCCCAGGATCGTGACGACGGCCACGCTGGTGGCGATGAGCAGGACCTTCGAGCCTTCGCCGTAGCCGAACCAGAGAACGAACAAGGGCAAGAGCGCCAGCGCAGGCGTGAAGCGGAAGAACGTCACCCACGGGTCCGCCAGGTACTCCGCGCGCGTGGCGCGCCCGGTCGCGATGCCGAGCAGGATTCCAAACGCGCCGCCGAGGAGCAAGCCGAGCAGCACCCTCCCGGCGCTCACCGCGATGCTGCTCGTGAGGATGCCCGACTCCAGCAGGAACGTGGTCTCCTCCGCCAGCGACGGGTACGGCGGGAGCAGCTGCACGTTCTCGACGTAATGGGTGCCCAGCCAGATCCGGTCGGGCAAGCGGCCGCGGCCGATCTCGGAGGCGATGCCGTACACCACGGCGAGCGCGCCCACGCTCAGGAGCGCCCGCGCCGTCCGGGTACGAATCCCCGGCCCGGAAAAAAAGTTATCTTTTTTCGGCGGCATGCGTCACCTCACCCAG
This sequence comes from Deltaproteobacteria bacterium, assembly GCA_005888115.1. Taxonomy (GTDB): domain Bacteria; phylum Myxococcota; class Myxococcia; order Myxococcales; family 40CM-4-68-19; genus VBKO01. The sequence continues at coordinate 10,436 of VBKO01000026.1, read as the reverse complement.
CGAGTGAGGCGGGCCGTCGCCGACCTCGCCAGGGCGTCCATGGCCCAGCCGGCCGCCGCCAGGGTCACGATGCCCACGATGACCACCGCCGGGTCCGCCTTGGTCTGCGTCCGCGATGCCCACAGGCCGCCGCCGACGATCAGGTTTCCCATTCCATTCTCCGACATCAGCATCTCGGCGCCGACCGCGGTCATCCAGGCGATGGCGACCGCGTAGCGGAGCCCGGCGAGCAGGGCAGGACCCGCCGCCGGAAGGAGCACCTTCCTCACCAGGAGCCAGCGCCGCGCGCCGAGCGAACGCGCCGCGACGACGTAGGTGACCAGCACGTCGCGCACGCCATGGTACGCGGGGATGACCATCGTCGCGGCGACGGCGTACACGATGGGAATCAGCCGGTGCGCCTCGCCGTGCCCGAGCCACAGCATGACGTACGTGATCAGGGCGAGCGGCGGAACCGACCGGAGCAGCACGTAGAGGGGATGCAGGTAGTCGTCGGCGCGCCGGCTCCAGCCCATCAGGACGCCCAGGAGGACGCCGAGCGGCACGCCGGCGGCGAGACCGAACAGGACGCGGGCGGCGGTGATCGCGAGCGAGTCCTGGAGGGTCACGCCCTGCTGGAGCAAGGTGCCCACGTGAGCGCTGGAATGGCCGTGGTGTCCGGCGTGCATGTCGCCCTCGGTCACAGGCGGCGGACGGGCGCCCACCACCAGTTCGGTGAAGGCGACGGCGATCTCCTGGGTCGGCGGCACGACCTCGGGGCGGAACAGGTGCGCGTTGGAAAGGACCGTGTACGCCAGGACCATCGCGGCCAGCGACGCGAAGCCGAGCACGAAGCGCTGGGTCGGGACGCGCCGCATGCCGCCTTACCCGCGGATGGTCTTCATCACGTCCTCGTTCTCGAAGACCTGCCGGGGGCCGCCCTGGTAGATGATCTCGCCCCGGTCGATGGCGTAGAGCCGGTCCGCGACCCGGACCGCGTTGGCGAGGTTCGACTCGGCGATCAGCATCGAGATCCCCATCTCCTTGATCTTCTTCACCGCCTCGATGAAGCGGGTCACCACCACCGGCGCGAGGCCCTCGAACGGCTCGTCGAGGAGGAGGACGGCCGGCGAGAGCGCCATCGCCCGGGCAATGGCGACCATCTTCTTCTCGCCCCCGCTCAGGAACAATCCGCGCCGCTGCCTGAACTGCAGCACCTCGGGGAACACCGCATGGATGCGGTTGTCCGTCTCTGCCTCCGAGACCTGGTCCGTCCGCTTGGAAGCCTCCGCCATCCAGCGGCAGACCTGGAAATTCTCCGAGACGGTGAGATCGGTGAACAGCCCGGCGTCCTCGGGCGCGTAGCCGATGCCCATGCGCGCGCGCTGGTGGGGCGGCAAATCGCCGATCTCGCGACCCTGGAAACCGATCTTCCCGGAGCGCACCGGGAGCAGCCCGATGATGCTGTCGATCGTCGTCGTCTTGCCCGCGCCGTTCCGGCCGACCAGGCAAACGGCTTCCCTGCTCCCCACGTTGAGCGAGACGCGCCGCAGGATCTGCGCCGGACCCCGCCAGGTGTCGATGCCCTGGACGTCAAGCATGGGCGGCCCCGAGCAGGTTCGTCGTCACCGCCTCGTTCCGACGGATCTCGTCGGGCGTGCCGCTCGCCAGGATGCTGCCCTGGTGCATGGCCACGATCCGATCCGAGTACTTGAAGACCACGTCCATGTCGTGCTCGATGATCACCGCGGTGATGTTGTTCGATCGGACGACCGAGGTGATGACGTCCATGATGGGCGCCTTCTCGCGGGTGCTGACGCCGCTGGTCGGCTCGTCGAGGAAGAGCAAACGCGGCCGGAGCGCGAACGCGATCGCCACGTCGAGCAGCTTGCGTTCGCCCTGCGAGATCCCGCCGGCGAGCTGGGTCGCGCTGACGGCGAGGCCGAACTGGCGCAGGATCTCGAACGCCTCCTCCCACACCGCCCGGTGATGGTCGGCCAGCGCGAGCAGCTTCCGGGTCAGGTCCTCGCGCGAGAAGATCGAGAGCGCCACGTTGTCCAGTAGCGTGAGCTGGTCGAAGAGGTTGACGAGCTGGAAGCTCCGCGCGATGCCCGCATGGATCCGGTCGTGCACGGACAGATCGGTCACGTCCGCGCCGCGGAAGACGATGCTTCCACTGTCCGGGCGAAGCAGCCCGCTCACCACGTTCACCAGGCTCGTCTTTCCCGCCCCGTTCGAGCCGATGAGAGCCAGCACCTCGCCTTCGTTCACGGTGAAATCGACGCCGTCCACCGCGTGGGTCTCGCCGAAGTGCTTGGTGAGCTTCGTCGTCTGCAGCAGGTTCATCGGGAGAACCGCTTCTTGAGCATGGGGAAGAGCTGCACCACCGTTCCCACGATTCCGCCGGGGAGGGCGAGCACCAGGAATACCAGGATCGCGCCGAGCAACGCCTGCCAGTAGGTCGTGAAACCCACCGCGGACGTCTTCAGGTAGTTGAACACGACCGCGCCGAAGATCGGCCCCGAGAAGGTGCGGAAGCCGCCGAGCACGGTCATGAAGACGATCTCGCCCGAGAACGGCCAGTAGAGGATGTCCGGCGTGGTGAGCCCGTTGAGAGGCACCCAGAGCGCGCCGGCGATCCCGGTGAACACGCCGGAGACGAGGAAGGCGACGAAGCGATAGCGCCGGATGTGGATGCCGACGAACTCGGCGCGCGTCTCGTTGTCGCGGATCGCCTGCAGCGCCTTGCCGAAGGGCGAGTTCACGATGACCCACATCACCAGCACGCAGGCGAAGAAGAACCCGAGCACGTAGTAGTAGTAGTTGCGCGCGAGGAAAAGGATCTTGTCTCCCGCCGTGTCGAGCGGCAGGCCCAGGAGCGTCGGCGTCGGCACGCGCAGCCCGTCGGTGCCGCCGGTGATCGGGTAGAACTTGAACGCCAGGCTCCACAGCACCTGCGAGAGCGCCAGCGTGAGGATGCCGAAGAAGATGCGCGTATACCGCACGCAGACGAAGCCGAAGAGCGCGCTGACCACCAGGGAGGCGAGGATCGCCCCGAGCAGGAACAGCTCCATCGACCGGACGTGGAAGTACTTGAAGATGAGCGCCACCGCATAGGCGCCCACCCCGAAGTAGGCCGAGTGGCCGAAGGAGAGGAGCCCGGTGTAGCCGAGCAACAGGTTGAAGCCGAGGGCGGCGATGCCCATCACGAGCCCGTACGCGAGCAGGATGGTCTTGTACGGGTCGATGGCCTGGGGCAGGGCGAAGAGGAGCAGCGCGACGGGCACCGCCCAGGGCAGCGCCTTCATCGGCGAGCGCGCCTGCAGCGTCAGGGGGACGGTGCTCATGCCGTCCGCCCGAACAGTCCGGCCGGCCGCACCAGGAGCACCACCACCGCGATCAGGTACAGCACCGCCAGCTCGACCTCGGGGAACACCGAAACGCCGAACTCGCGGACGATCCCCACGATCAGGGCTCCGACGAGCGCGCCCTCGAGGCTGCCCAGGCCGCCCACCACGACCACCACGAAGGCGAGCACCAGCGCGTCGACTCCCATGCCCAGCACCGCCGACTGGCCCGGCACCACGATCGCCCCGCCCAGCCCCGCCATGAAGCAGCCGATGGTGAAGGCCTGGATGTAGACGCGGTTGACGTTCACGCCCATGGCGGACGCCCTGCGCATGTCCTGCGAGGTCGCCCGGAGCACCACTCCGAATCGGGTCTTGTAGACGAAGGCCCAGAGGAACCCCGCCGCCAGGACGCCGATGCTGATCACCAGCAGGTTGTAGCGCGGGTACACCGACTCCCCGATCTTGAGGCTCCCCATCTTCTCGAACAGAGAGGTCGCGGTGAGCGGATAGGGACCCCAGAAGAAGCGCATGAGGTCCTCGAGGATCATCAGCAGGCCGAAGGTGACCAGGAGCTGGTACTCCTCCGCCCGTCGGTAGAAGGGCCTGAGCAGCGTCGGCTCCAGGATCGCCCCGAGGAGGGCCGCCGCGAACGCGCCCGCGGGCAGCAGCAGATAGAGGATGACGGGATGCGCGCCCGCCAGCGCCTGCCCGACCACCCAGGCGGTCACGTACGCGCCGAACGCGTAGAGGTTTCCGTGCGCCAGGTTGACGATCCTCATCACGCCGTAGATGAGGCTCAGCCCTCCCGCGATGAGGAAGAGGACCGACGCGTAGAGGAGCGCGTTGAAGAGGTGGATGACGAGGATGTCCACGGCTTCAGGAGATTAATCCAGCCTGCGCGAGATGCTTTTAGGCTACGCCTGCTTCACCGTCGGCCAGGTCTGATCGATCCAGGTATAGGTCGAGGTCGGCTCGCCCTTGGGCCAGCCGGGAGGCGCCGTGATGTTCCGGATCGGGATGGTGATGATCCGAGCCGGATCGAGGATCGGGAACGGGTACTCAGGCACGTTCTTGCTGAAGCCCGTGATCGCGTCCTTGTAGCCCTGGTGGTTGTCGGGGCGGATGTAGACGTACCCGCCGGGTCCGGCGATCATCATGCCCTCGATCTGCGAGATGATCGCGTCGTCGTCGGGCCAGCCGCCGGTCAGCTTGTTCGCCTTCTCCACCGCCGTCCTCAAGATGTGCGTCGCGGTGTAGGCGCCTTCCGCCTGGAAGTTCGGGTACTCGTTGAACTTGGCCTTGTACTTCTCCACGAACGTCTTGTTCAGCGGCCAGCGGTTCCCCGGCGGATAGCTGAAGTGGTAGTTCGCGTGGACGCCGGCGAGCACGCCTTCGGGATGGTCCTTGCCGATCGCGTGCGGCGCGGTGCCCAGCGCGAGGGTGGTGGCCACCTTCATCTTGTCGAAGAGCCCATGCTGCAGCGCCTGCTTGTAGAAGGAGATGTAGTCGCCGCCCCAGACCGAGGTCACGAGGAGGTCCGGCTTGGCGGCGAGCGTCTTGGTGATGTGCGAGGTGAAATCGGTCGAGAACAGCTTCGGCCACGCCTCGGAGACGTTCTGCGCCCGGGGGATGAGCTTCTTGGAGACGATGCTGAAGTGGTCGTAGCAGTTCCGCCCGTAGGCGTAGTCCGGGTGGATGTGGGCCACCTTCTTCACGTCGGGCCAGGTCTGGGCGACGGCGAGCGCGCAGGTGGACCCGTCCGCCGACTGGATGTTGGTGACCCGGAAGACGTAGCGCGGATTGGGGACCGCCTTGTCGAAGAGGAAGTCGGTGCAGCCGTCGATGAAGATGGTGAGGAGCTTCAGCTCCTCGGCGGCGGGTCCCAGCGCGGGCGTGTTGCCGCTGGAAGTGATCCCCATGAACATGTCGATCTTTTCCGACAGCTTGAGCCGGCGCATCTCCTTCACGTTCGCGTCGGTTCCCGCCGCCTCGTCCGCCTTGAGGACCTCGATCTTCCTCTTCCCGAGGAGCCCGCCCTGCGCGTTGATCTCGTCGGCGGCTAATAGATTTCCTTTGTGCATCGGCTCGCCCAGGACGGCTCCCGGGCCGGTGAAGAAGGTCATGTGCCCGATGCGGAACGGCTTGTCCGGGATGGTGCCCTTGGGCTTCTCCTGCGCGCGGGCGACTCCGGCGAATCCGATGCCGGCGGCGGAAGCTCCGAAAGTGGCGGCGGCGGTGACTCCGAGTTGGGCAAGCAGATCCCTGCGCGTGACTGGGCCTGGCATGTTCTGGCCTCCTGCGGCGGCGCGAGTTTAGACTTCCCCCTGAAACGGGCCGCTTCGATCGCCGTTTCGCGGCGCCGGAGCGGTCCCTTCAAACGGCCCGTAAAACTCCAACGGCAAACGGTTGCAAGTCCGGTCGCGTCATGCCCTCTCCGGAACCCCTATCTGCCGGGCGCTTTTGCAAGGAGTAGGGTGGCGGACGCTGGAGGTGCAGGATGAAGGTCCGAGCGGCGGTAGTGCAGGGGGCGCCGGCCGCGTTCGACCGCGCGCGAACCCTGGAGAAGCTGGGCGCGCTGCTGTCGCAGGCGACGCGCCAGGGCGCGGAGCTCGCCGTGTTTCCCGAGGCGTTCGTCTCCGCGTATCCGAAGGGGCTCGACTTCGGCGCGGTGGTGGGCAGGCGCACTCGCGAAGGCCGCGAACAGTTCCGCCGGTACTTCGACAGCGCGGTCGAGGTGCCCGGGCCCGACGTCGACCGCATGGCCAAGATGGCGGGCGAGCACCACGTGCACCTGGTGGTGGGCGTCATCGAGCGCGAGGGCGGGACGCTGTATTGCACGGTCCTCTTCTTCGGGGACGACGGCAGGTTCCTGGGCAAGCACCGCAAGCTGATGCCGACCGCGGCGGAGCGTCTTGTCTGGGGCTTCGGGGACGGCTCCACCCTGCCGGTGTTCGACACGCGGCTCGGCCGGATCGGGGCGGTGATCTGCTGGGAGAACTACATGCCGATGCTGCGCATGGCGATGTACTCGAAAGGCGTGCAGCTCTATTGCGCGCCGACCGCCGACGATCGGGAGACCTGGCTGCCGACCATGCGCCACGTCGCGCTCGAGGGACGCTGCTTCGTGCTCAGCGCCTGCCAGGTGCTGCGGCGGCGCGACTTGCCGGCGGACATCCCCAACGCCCTGGGCGACTCGCCGGAGACGTTGCTCATGCGAGGTGGCAGCTGCATCGTCGATCCGCTCGGCAAGGTGCTTGCGGGACCCGTGTTCGACGAGGAGACGATCCTGTTCGCCGAGCTGGATCTGGACGAGATCGCGCGCGGCAAGTACGACTTCGACGTCGCCGGGCATTACGCACGGCCCGACGTGTTCCAGCTCTCCGTGAACGAGCGCCCCGCGAAGCCCGTCGTGACCGGCGGCATGCTATAGCGCGCAGGTGTCGTCGACGAACCCTCTCTGGACACCGTCGTCCGAGCGGATTCAGGCCGCGGGCATCACGCGTTACCTGCGCTGGCTGGAGACGCGGCGCGGCCTGCACTTCGAGGGGTACGAATCGCTCTGGCGCTGGTCGACCGCCGAGATCGAAGAGTTCTGGGCTTCGATCTGGGACTTCTGCGGCGTGATCGCTCACAGCCCGTACCAGCGCGTGCTGCACCGCCGCGCGATGCCCGGCGCCCGCTGGTTCGAGGGCGCCACCTTGAACTACGCCGAGCAGGCACTGTGGCGCGCGTCCAAGCCGGACTGGACGTCGAGAACGGCGCTCGTGTTCGAGTCCGAGGCGCGGCCGCGCGCGGAGCTGACCTGGGGCGACCTCGCGGCCCAGGTCTTCGCGCTGGCCAGAACGCTCACCCGGATGGGCGTCCGCCCCGGCGATCGGGTCGCCGCGTACTTGCCCAACGTGCCGGAGTCGGTCGTCGCGCTGCTCGCTGCTGCGAGCATCGGCGCGGTGTGGTCCAGCGCCGCGCCCGACATGGGCCCGGTGGGCGTGCTCGACCGCTTCCGGCAGATCGGACCAAAAATATTGCTCGCGGTGGACGGTTACCGGTACGGGGGCAAGGCCTTCGATCGGCGCGAAACCGTCCGCGAGCTGGTCCGGCAGCTGCCCAGCGTGGAGGCCGTGATCCTGGTGCCTCACCTCGACCCGGGAGCGTCGCCCAGCGCGCTCGCGGGCGCCGGAGGACGCCCCACGCGGGTGACGCGGTTCGCGGAGGCGATCGAAACGCCCGCACCCGCTGCATTCACGAGCGTCCCGTTCGACCATCCGCTGTGGGTCGTCTACTCGTCTGGCACCAGCGGAATGCCGAAGCCGATCGTCCACGGTCACGGCGGCACGATCCTCGAGAACCTCAAGACGGACACACTACACCTCGACGTCGGCGAGGCCGACCGGTTCTTCTGGTTCTCGTCGACGAACTGGATACATGGGCGCGCTGTGGCGCTTCGCGGCACGCGAACGCGCCACCTTCTTCGGTACCAGCCCGGCGTTTCTCTCCGCTTGCATGAAGGCGGGGATCTCGCCGCGCCGGGAGGTGGAGCTGCCCGCGCTGCGGACCGTCGGCTCGACCGGGTCGCCGCTTCCGCCGGAGGCCTACCGCTGGGTGTACGAGCATGTGCATCCCGACGTCCTGCTCGCTTCGATCTCCGGCGGCACGGACCCGGGGGCGGCATTCCTCACCGCCTCGCCGATCCTGCCCGTGTACGAGGGCGAGATGCAGTGCCGCGGGCTCGGGGTGGCGGTCGCCGCGCTGGACGAGGAGGGCCGAGAGCTGGTCGACGAGGTCGGCGAGCTGGTCGTCTCCCAGCCGATGCCCTCCATGCCGCTGTATTTCTGGGGCGACGCAGGCGGCAAGCGGTATCGCGAGAGCTATTTCGAGACGTACCCGGGCCGGTGGCGGCACGGAGATTGGCTGCGCCTGCGGCCGCGCGCGGAGTCGGTCACCTCGGTGATCTACGGGCGCTCGGACTCGACGATCAACCGGCACGGCATCCGGATGGGGACCGCCGAGATCTACCGGGTAGTGGAGGAGCTTCCGGAGGTGACGGACTCCCTCGTCATCGATCTCGAATACCTGGGTCGCCCGTCCTTCCTCGCGCTGTTCGTGGTCCTGCAAGGCGGCGCAACCGCCGTGCCGCCGGCCCTCCGCGCCCGGCTGTTCGACGCCATCCGCACGGGGCTGTCGTCACGGCACGTCCCGGACGAAGTGTTCGCGATCCCGGAAGTGCCCCGCACATTGTCGGGCAAGAAGATGGAAGTGCCCGTCCGGAAGGTCCTGCTCGGGCATCCCCCCGAGAAGGCGGCGAACCGGGATGCCATGGCGAATCCCCGCTCGCTCGACTGGTTCGTCGCGTTCGCCCGCGCGCGTGCGCCGGTGGGAGGCGCTTAGGGTCCGAGCGCCGCCGCACGGCGAGCAGGCACGACGCTCCGCGGCGTGACTCGACGATTCAGGCCGGACTAGAAGCACCAAAACTCGGCGGGCGGACGAGGTCGTGCCGCCCATCGGCGGCGACCATGGCGCAGCGCGATTTTTCGGTCGGGATCGGCGGGGCGGCCGGCCAGGGCGTGGCCACGCCCGGCACCGTTCTCGCCAAGCTGTTCGTGCGGCGCGGGCTGCACGTCAACGCCTACAACGCCTACCAGTCGATCATCCGGGGCGGGCACACCTTCCTGACCATCCGGACCGGCGAGGCGCCCGTGCGCTGCATGGGCGACGAGCTGGACATGCTGATTCCGCTCAACCAGGACACGATGGACCGCCACGTGCGGCGGATGCGCCCAGGCTCGGCGGTCCTCTTCGATCAGGGCAAGTTGAAGCCCGAAGGCGCCGCGGAAGGCGTGCAGCTCTGCCCGCTTCCCCTGGCGCAGCTGGCGACGACGCCGCTGCACTACAACACCGCGGCCGTCGCCGCAGTCCTGCGCCTCGTCGGCGTCGAGTGCCGGCCGTTCGAGCAGATGCTGGCGGAGCAGTTCAAGCGGAAGGGCGACCAGGTCGTCGCCGAGAACGTCGCGGTCGCGCGCGCCGGTTACGAGTATGCGGGCGCGCATTTCCGCCCGTACCCGTTCGCCCTTCCCGACACCGGCAAGCCACTGGCAGTCGCAACCGGCAACGAGTGCCTGGCGATGGGAGGCGTGGCCGCCGGCGTGAAGTTCTACTGCGCCTATCCGATGAGTCCCTCCACCGGCGTGCTGATGTGGATGGCCCGGCACGCGCGGCAGCTGGGCATCATGGTGCGGCAGGTCGAGGACGAGATCGGCGTGATCAACATGGCCATCGGCGCGGCGCACACCGGCTGCCGCGCTATGTGCGCCACCTCGGGAGGCGGCTTCGCGCTGATGACGGAGGCGCTCGGCGCGGCCGCGATGATGGAGATCCCGGTCGTCTGCATCAACGTGCAGCGCGCCGGCCCGGCCACCGGCGTTCCCACCAAGACGGAGCAGGGCGATCTCTGGCAGGTGCTGGGCGCCGGCCAGGGTGACTACCCGCGCCTGATCGCCGCGCCGCTCAGCATCGCCGACTGCTTCCACACCATCCCGCAGATGTTCAACCTCGCCGACCGTTTCCAGTGCCCCGGGATCGTGCTCGCCGACCTGCTCGAGTCGGAGGGATTCAGCAGCCTCGATCCGGCCGAGCTCGACTTCACCCCCCCGCGCGACCGGGGCGAGGTGATCGGCCTCGACGGACAGCCGGTGCCCTCCGGCGAGGACTACGCGCGCTACCGCGAGACACAGAGCGGCGTGGCGCCGCGGGCGGTTCCCGGCACTCCCGGCCATGCCCACGTGGTCGCCACCGACGAGCACGACGAGCGCGGCGTCCTGATCAGCGACGAGTTCACCGATCCCCACAAGCGCCAGGCGATCATGGAGCGGAGGCAGCGGAAGATGGACGGCGCCCTCGCCTTGATCGACCCTCCCCGGCTGACCGGCGCGGAGGACGCGCAGGTCACGCTGGTCGGCTGGGGCTCGACGTGGGGAGTCATCGACGAGGCGGTGGAGAAGCTCGGACGGGAAGGGATCCGCGCCAATCATCTCCAGGTGAAATGGATGGTCCCGCTGCACGTCGAGGCCATCCAGCAGGCGCTGGGCAAGGCGCGCAAGATCGTCATCGTCG
>VBKO01000046.1 GCA_005888115.1 Deltaproteobacteria bacterium | reverse complement strand
CGCGCGGTCCGCTTCGCCAGCACGCTGCGGCTCGCCCTGGACCGGCCTACCGAGCGTGCCATCCCGCAGGCGCTCGACGTCTTCGCCAAGGTTGCTTGGGAACGCGTGCGCGAGGAGCTGAGCAAGCTGCTCGTGCGCGGCGATCCCGCCAGCCGCGGCATCCGGCTGCTGCGGCGAACGGGCCTCCTCGCGCGCATCGTGCCCGAGCTCCTGGAGGGCGTGGGCTTCGAGCAGAACCAGTACCACGCGTACGACGTGTTCCGGCACACGCTGCGGGCGGTGGACTTCGCGCCCCGCGACCTCACCGTCCGTCTGGCGGCGCTGCTGCACGACGTCGGAAAGCCGCGCAGCGCGCAGCCGCCGGAGCCCCGGGGCGAGCACACCTTCTACAAGCACGAGTTCCTCGGCGAGGAGATGACGCGCGAGATCCTGCTGCGGCTGCGCTACCCGCACCGCGAGGTGGAGCGCGTCGCGCTGCTGGTACGCGAGCACAACTGGCATTACCTGCCCGAATGGAACGACGCGACGGTGCGGCGGACCATCGCGCGCATCGGGCCGGACGCGCTGCCCGCGCTGTGGCAGCTGAGAGGCGCCGACCTGCGCGCACGAGGCAGGCTGGTCCGGGAGGGGCTGGAGAACCAGCAGCAGCTCGAGGCGCGGTTCGACGCGGAGCTGCGCCGGGCCGCCGCGCTCAAGGTGACGGACCTCGCCATCGGCGGCGAGGAAGTGATGGCAGTCACGGGGATCGCACCCGGCAAGCGTGTAGGTGAGATCCTCACCGCGTTGCTCGATCGGGTGCTGGACGATCCGGATCTGAACACACGAAACACGCTGATGCGCCTTGCGTCGGAGATCGCCGGATCTCCGTCCACAGGAAATCCACAGCGCTGAGCAGGCGGGCTTCCCTCTGGACGTCCCTTCGACGGAAGCCGCCTTCATTTCGCATTGCGGCATGAAGTTTGGCGCCTACAAAAGTGTCCAACTGGCGAGGAGATGGGTCGAGCGGTCATGAGGCGGGAGCGAAGACAACCAGATCGGCCCCGGAATGCCGACGTCGTGGCCCTCGGCCGCGATCGCCCTGTGGAAAACGTGTGGACGGCGGGGCACCCAGACGCCGTCCAGACGCAAGACGGCGACGCGGAGACGGCTGGCCGAACGTCTTCCCGGATGACCAGGCGGGTGGTAAACTGCACGCCTGAAGAACTGTGCTCCGGCCGCGCAGCGCGACCGTCTCCGGGACGCTCATCGATGGCCGATCCAGCACTGCCTCCGACACCGCGGATCCTCTATATCGAGGACAACCCGGAAAGCCGGGCGCTGGTGCGCAGCGTCCTCGAGCCGCGGGGATTCGACGTCCTGGAGGCCTCCGACGGCATCGCGGGGATCGACCTGGCGATCGCCGCCCACCCCGACCTGATCCTTTGCGACATCCAGCTCCCTGGGATCGACGGCTACGAGACGGCCACCCGCCTGCGCTCCTACAAGGGTCTGGACGGCTGTCCGATCGTGGTGCTGACGAGCCACGGCGATCGCGGGCTGTCGTTGTCCATCGGGTGCGACGGCTACATCGAGAAGCCGATCGACGTGGAGAAGTTTCCCCAGCAGTTGCGCGCGTTCCTCAAGGGGAAGCGCGAGAAGGTGCGCGGGCCGGAGGAGCGGCGGTACCTGCGCGAGTACAGCCAGTCGCTGGTCGAGCGCCTGGAGGCCACGGTGCGAGAGCTGACCGCGGCCAACACGCGACTCCGGGCGGCCGCGCGCAGCAAGAACGAGTTCATGCAGAACCTGTCGCACGAGATGGCGACGCCGCTGACTCCCATCGTCGGGTACCTCAAGATCCTGCGCGGCGGGAAGGCCGGCACGCTGAGCGACCAGCAGCAGAAGATTCTGGAATCGATCGCCACGGCGTCGGAGCGTCTCTCGCGAACCATCGACAACCTGGTCGACTTCGCCACGCTCGAGGGCGGGGGGCAGGCCATCCATCGCGAGGACTTCGAGGTGGGCGGGCTGGTCTCGCCGGTGTTCGAGGAGGAGCGGAGCAAGGCGAAGAGCCGCCGCATCCACCTCGAGGTCCGGGTGGAGACGCAGGACAAGGGATTCGGGGACGTGCGCAAGCTGCGGCAGGCGGTCTCCAACCTGATCGACAACGCGATCAAGTTCAGCCCCCATGGGAGCGACATCCTGGTGCGCGCCTCGAGCGATCCAACTCGGCTGCTCTTCGAGGTCTACGACCAGGGCGAGGGCTTCCTGCCCGGCGAGGCCGACCGGGTGTTCGAGCCGTTCTTCCATGCCGACCGCGTCGGCGAGGAGCGCGCCCCCGGAGCGGGCCTCGGCCTTCCGGTCGCCAAGCAGATCGTCGAGGCGCACGGCGGGCACATCTGGCTGGAGAGCCCGCCCAAGTCGCAGCCCGAGGGACCGCACCACTTCTCCGGAGCGAAGGTGGCGTTCTGGATCCCGGCGAAGAACCAGGCGCCCAAGCAGGACGTCGCGCCGCAGCCCCTCTTCGCCCAGCCCGGCCCCGAGGGGGGGACGTCTTAAGAGCGACGGCTGGTGCGCCCATGACCCCGACCGTCGTAGCCATGTCCGGGGGAGTCGACTCCTCCGTCGCCGCCGCGCTGATGGCGGAAAGGCGGGGCCACGACGCCGTGCTCGGCGTAGCGCTGCGGCTGTACTCGACGGACGAGCATGCGGTGCGGTCCGGCCGATCCTGCTGCGCGCCCGACGATCTGTACGACGCGCGCCGCGCCGCCGCCGCGCTGGGCATCCGGTTCTACGTCTACGACGCGCAAGAGCGCTTCCGCACCGAGGTGATCGAAGACTTCGTCGGCGCCTACGCGCGCGGCGAGACGCCCAACCCGTGCGTGCGCTGCAACGAGCACGTCAAGTTCGACTGGCTGCTGGACCGCGCACGCCGCCTGGGCGCGGATGAGCTCGTCACGGGGCATTACGCGCGGATCGAGCGCGGGCAGGACGGGGCCTGGCAGCTCCTGCGCGCCCGGGACGCCGGAAAGGACCAGAGCTACTTCCTCCACGGGCTCACGCAGGACGAGCTGGCCGTGGTGCGTTTCCCGCTGGGCGAGCTGACCAAGCCGCAGGTACGCGAGCTGGCCCGGCGTCGCGGGTTGCCGAACGCGGACAAGCCCGAAAGCATGGAGGTCTGCTTCGTCGCGGGGCGCCCGGTCGCCGAGTTCCTCGAGGCACACGGCGTGAGCGCAGCGCGCGGGGAGGTCGTCGACACGGCAGGGCGCGTGCTCGGCGAGCACCAGGGCATCCACCAGTTCACGGTCGGGCAGAGGCGCGGGCTGGGAATCGCCCACAAGCTGCCGCTCTATGTCGCCGCGCTCGACGCCGAGCGTCAGCGCGTGGTGGTCGGTCCCCGCGAGGAGGTGGCCCGCGCTTCCTTCCGCGCCCTGCAGGCCTCCTGGGTCGGGCAGCCGCCGGAACCGGGCGAGTGCTGCGAGGTGGACGCGGTGCTCGGGGGAGCCCGCATCGCCTGATCAGGACGTCCGTCCCGTGCGCCGCGCCCGAGGCGCAGACTTCTCGAAAGCCCTCGCTGGGCGGAGCTTGTCGCGCAGAGATCCTTCGAGGTGGCGCAGAGAGCCCTCGAGCCCGTTCGCAGACGCTCGGCGTGCTTCCGGATCGACGCGCACGTGCGCGCCCAATTGCGCGGCGCAGTGTGCATCCGGGCCTCGAGGGGGTGAGCTCAGCCACCCTGCGCCCGTCTTCACGCCAAGTCAAACTCGCTTGGGAGGTGGTTCGACTACGCGACGGCGGGAGCGGTGAACGCCGTGCTGCCGAACTGGAGGAGCTTGCCGGCATGCTGGAGCGCGTCGCTGAGGTGCAGCCGGACCTTGCGGCCGAGCTTGCGCGGTGCACGCAGCACCGCCAGGCAGTCCAGCGCCGCGACCTTGTCTTCGAACTTTGCCAGGACCAGACCGCTCAAGACTGCCAGCGCGCGGGGGTCGACCGGCCACTTCGCGGTTTCCCAGTAGCCGACATACTCGGCGGGCACGTCGAGCAATCCGGCCAGCCCGTTTTCGGAGATGCCTAGCGCCGTCCGCAGGAACCGGAACGCGTCGCCCGTGCGCAAGCCCGCCTTGGCGATCTCGGCCGCGACCCGGCGTTCGAAGCGCCGCACATGCTCGCCCTGGATGACCACCTGCTGGCACGTCAGGCAGCGCGTGGCCGGCACCTGCGTGGTGAAGGTGTGCCCGCAGACGTCCATCGAGTCGTCGATGAGGACCTCGATGACCTTCTCGCGCTGGCACCGATCGCAGGTCTGCATTCCGGTCTCCCCTCCCGCCGCTGGCCGGTGGGTACTTGGGTTCCCTGTTCTGCAAGGTGCGAGCCAGTGACGGCGATCACGAGGATCCGCGCTCTTGCGCCCAGCGGCCGCCCCGAACGAGGCCCAGGGCTGTCAACCTTACCGACCTGGAACCGGCAGGAGCCTGTCAGAACCGCGCCGTGGCCAGCAGCGGAGCGGGGTCGGCGCAGTCGTCCCCGTCGATCCACGGGTCCGCGCCGGTCTGCCCTTCGCGCGGATACAGCCGGGCGTCCAGGAGGTGCCCTGGCAGCACGTTGCCCATCGAGGCGAACAGCGAGGCCCGCACGCCGGAATGCTCCTGCTCCAGGTCGGAGAGAAAGCGCTTCACGCGCCGGCGCTGCAGGTTCTCCTGGGAGCCGCACAGATCGCAGGGGATGATGGGAAACGCGGCGCTCCTGGCGAATTCCGCCACGTCCGCTTCGGAGGCGAAGCAGAGCGGCCTGATGACGGTGTTGCGGCCGTCGTCGGACCGCAGCTTGGGAGGCATGGAGCGCATCTTCCCGGAGAAGAGCATGGAGAGCAGCAGCGACTCGATGAGATCGTCCCGGTGGTGGCCCAGCGCGATCTTGGTGCAGCCCATCTCGGCGGCCGCGCTGTAGAGGATGCCGCGCCGCAGACGGGAGCAGACCGCGCAGGTGGTGCCGCCCTCCGGCGTGAGCCGCTTGACCACCGAGTAGGTGTCCTCGCGGAGCATGCGCACTTCGCATGCCTGCGAGCGCAAATACTCCTCGAGCTGCCGCCCAGGGAAACCCGGATGGCCCTGGTCGAGGTTGCAGGCGACCAGGTCGAATCGGATCGGCGCCCGCTCGCGGAGTCGCTGCAGGAGGTAGAGCAAGGTGAACGAGTCCTTGCCTCCGGAGATCCCCACCAGGATCCGATCGCCGTCCTGGACCAGGCCGAATTCCTGGATGGCCCGCCCCACCTGGTGCAGCAGGCGCTTCATCAGCTTGCGGTCGGGCTGCGCTTGAGCCATGCGGGGCCGCTGGTTACACCAAGGACGTGGCCCGCCTCAACCTCAGGCTGAAGGAGAACGCTCCGGGGCCGCTCTACGTCGATGAGACCTGCATCGACTGCGACACGTGCCGGCAGATGGCGCCAGAGATCTACGGCGAATCGCGCGGCCTCTCGTACGTCATGCGGCAGCCGGAGTCGCGCGACGAGAAGTTGCGCGCGCTCCAGGCCTTGGTCGCCTGCCCGACGGCCTCCATCGGCGGCGCGAAGGGCGCGGAAGTACGAGACGCCCTGGCGACCTTCCCGCAGCGCATCGATGGACCGGTCCACGACTGTGGCCTGCGGGCCGAGTCGTCCTTCGGCGCGACGAGCTACCTGGTCCTGCGGCCAGCGGGAAACGTGCTGGTCGACTCGCCGCGCGCGGCCGGCCCGCTGCTAGACCGGGTGGAGGCATCGGGCGGCGTCAGGCTCCTGTTCCTCACCCACCGCGACGACGTGGCGGACCATGCGCGTTTGCACGCCCGCTTCAGCTGCGACCGCGTACTCCACCGGGATGACGTATCGCGTTCGACGCGGGAGGTGGAACTGCAGCTCCAGGGCGGCGACCCGGTAGAGCTGGGACCAGGCCTCCTCGCCATCCCGGTCCCGGGCCATACGCGCGGCAGCTGCGCGCTGCTGGTCGACGGCGAGTACCTGTTCACCGGGGATCACCTCTGGGCGGCGGAAGACGGATCGCTGGAGATGGGCCGGAGCGTCTGCTGGTACTCCTGGGACGAGCAGGTGCGCTCGCTGGAGAAGCTGCTCGCGCACTCGTTCAGGTGGGTGCTGCCTGGCCACGGCCGCCGCGCCCGCGCGGGTTCCGCCGCGGAGATGCACGCGAAGCTGCGGCGGCTGCTCCGCGATCTGCGCCGTTGACGCGGGTCGCACGCCTGCCGTGACCCGAGGAGCCCGGACTTTTCCCCTCTTGTGAATTCCACTTCCGCTGCAGTGGCCGCGAATGTCGAGCAGTGAACTGGCGGCGCCCGGCGCGTCCTTTGCTCCCGCGAGCCCGTGGAGGGAGATCCATGCCCAGGCGGCTGGCGGTGACGGACGACGCGGGGAGGGGGAATCCCGACGGCGGGTCGCCCGACGCGGGTCCAGATGGCGGGGCCGACGGTGGTGGCGGCAACTCGTTCTACCTCCGGCGTCCCTCGCCGATCGATGCCGAAAACCAGAGTCCTGGGAGCCGCGGCTGGCAGTGCGCGAACTACAACGCGGGCCTCGCCGGCTACGCCGACCGCACCAGTTATCTTCCGGGAGACCTGGTCTCGATCCGCGCCGCCTTCGCCTCTGGCGCGACCACCGCCACCTGGCAGCTCTGGCGGATGGGCTACTACGGAGGCGCGCTGGGCCGGCTGATCACCTCGGGAGGACCGGTGACCATCCCGCTGCAGCCCGCGAAGCTGGTCGACCCCGTCACCGGTGCGGTGAGCGCGCCCTGGTCCGTCGTACTGAGTTTCACCGTTCCCTCCGACGCGGTCACCGGGGTCTACCTGGTCAAGCTCAAGGCACCGCAGGGCGACGCATTGATCCCGCTGGTGGTGCGCGAGCGGACACCGGGCGCGGTGATCCTCTACTCGGTCTCCACCAACACCTACCAGGCGTACAACACCTGGGGAGGGACCAGCCTGTACGTGAACCAGATCGGCTGGAAGCCGCCGGGCTCCGCTTCCGCCCCGGGTCATGCCTTCGCGGTCTCGTTCGACAGGCCGTACAACAACAGCCTCGGCACCGGCGAGTTCCTCGCCAAGGACCGGGACTTCGTCACCTTCGCCGAAGGGCAGGGCTACGACGTCGCGTACGTCACCGATACCGACCTGGACGCCAACCCCGACCTTCTCGCCCGCCGCAAGATGCTCGTCATCCAGGGGCACAGCGAATACTGGACGCGTCCGATGCGCGAGGCCGCCGATGCGGCGGTCGCCGCCGGCACCAACGCCGCCTTCTTCGCCGCCAACGACGCGTACTGGCAAGTGCGGTTCTCCGATTCGGGCAGGCGCTTGCTGCTCGGGTACAAGGAATACTGCGGCCGCGATCCGCTGCGCTCCGTCGACCCGTCCAGGGCCAGCTGTCTGTGGCGTGACGCAGCGGTGGGACATCCCGAGAACGGGCTGATCGGCCAGATGTACGGCGACTGGATCTGGGCGGCTGCGCCGCTCCAAGTGAACGACCCCTCGAGTTGGATCTGGGCGGGCACCGGAGCGACCGATCTGACCACGGTCGCCGGCCTGTACCAGAACGAGAGCGACATGCGCTTCGACAACGGCGTCGAGCCCGCCGGCGTGGAGACAGTCGCGAACGGGTTCGTCCAGTCGTACTTCGGCGGGTTCGACCAGGCCGAGACCACCCTCTACACCGCGCCGGGCGGTGCGCAGATCTTCGCCGCGGGCAGCATCGGGTTCTCCCGGATCCTGGCCGGACCAGGCAGATGGGACCCGGCCGTCCAGCAACTCGTCGCCAACCTGTTCTCGAGGTTCGCCGGGGACGGCGCGCTCCCGGCGCAGGTCAAGCAGCTGAACATTCCCGCCGGAGCGCCACAGCCGGTGTATCGGACGGGGGTGCAGGTGAGCACCGTGACGCGCTCGCTCGTCCAGCCATCGGCGGTCGCAGTGGCGCCCGACGGCACGGTGGTGGTGGCGGACGGGAACCGCATCGTGCGCGTCGACGGAGCGGGCAAAGTCGCCGTGGTGGCCGGCAGCGAGAGCAGCGGCAACTCGGACGGTTCCGCCGCGGGGGCCGCCTTCAACGGACCTCGCGGGGTCGCCGTCGCCCCGAGCGGGGCAATCTACGTCGCCGACACGAACAACAACCGGATCCGGGTGATCCAGAACGGAACCGTCTCCGCGCTGGCCGGCGGTCTCACCGGTCCGGACGCGCAGGGCTTCGCGGACGGGCAGGGGACCGCCGCGCTCTTCGCTCAGCCAATGGGCATCGCTTTGGAGGCGAACGGCAATCTGCTGGTCGCCGATTCCTGGAACCTGCGCATCCGCGAGGTGACGCCGCAGGGCGCCGTGACCACCTGGGCGGGCTCCGGCGCGGTCGGGGTCGACAACGGCGCCGGACAGGTCGCGACCCTGCAGTTCCCGATGGCGATCGCGGTCACTCCTGCGGGCGACGCGCTGTTCGTCGAGCCCGACGCCGGCTGGCTGCGGACGGTGGCCGGCGCCCTGCCGCACACCACGTCGCAGGCGGCTGGGCAGGTGTTCGTCGAGGGATGGCAGGACGGCCCGGCGGCGAGCGCGACGATGTACCATACCGTCGCGCTGGCGGTGCGGCCGACGGACGGTCAAGTCGTGCTGGTCGACGCCGCGAGCGCCCGCGTGCGGGCCATCCGCAACGGAGTCGTGGACACGCTGGCGGGCGGGATGCGCGCCGGGACCGTCGACGGGCCCGGCGACCAGGCCGGGTTCAGCGCGCCGCGCGGCGTGGCGATCGCGCCCGACGGCAGCGCTTACGTCGTGGACGCGAAGGAGCGGACGCTCCGGCGCATCACCGGATTCTGACCGCTTTTCGGCCGCGCGTTCAAACCGCCGCGAGCGCGCGGTCCATGCCGGCGCGGATCAGCGCGCGCGACATGCGAGCCGTGTTGTAGGCCCAGCCAAGCCGTCCATCCGGGCCGGCGACGATGATCCCGCCGTCGCCGTGGGCGCGCTCCTTGAGGAGGCCGACGGCGGCGATCGCCGCTTCGCGCGGTGAGAGGCCGTCGCGCACGCGCACGCACGCTGCCCGGGCCATGGTGATCTTCAGGATCGCCTCGCCGAGCCCCGTGCTGGATGCGGCCGCCTCGTGATCGTCCGCGTAGGTGCCCGCGCCGACGATGGGTGTGTCGCCGACACGCCCGGGCCGCTTGTAGGGCGTTCCGCCGGTGGAGGTGCAGGCGGCAACGTGGCCCTTCGCGTCCACCGCCACCGCGCCGACGGTGCCGATCTTCCCGGCGCGCACCTCGTCTGCGCCCTCCTTCCGCGCCAGCGCGTGCAATTCCTGCCAGCGCGCCCGCTGCCGCGGCGTGACGAGCAGCTCGTTGGGGTACTCGGGAATCCCGCACTCGCGCGCGAACGCCTCCGCGCCGGGCCCGCACAGCAGCACATGGGGGGTATCGTCGCAGACGCGCCGCGCGGCGAGGATCGGGTTCTTCATCGTCTTGACGCACGCCACCGCGCCGGCGCGCAGCGTGCTTCCGTCCATGCAGCTCGCGTCCAGCTCGACGTCGCCCGCAGCGGTGAGGCACGCGCCGGTTCCGGCGTTGAACGAGGGATCGTCCTCGAGTACCACCGCGGCCGCCTGCGCGGCGTCGAGCGCGCTGCCGCCCTGCAGCAGCACCCGCAGGCCGACCTCGGCGGCGGCGCGAGTCCCGGCCAGGTACGGCGTCGGATCGTGGTCCGGCCGCGTGCCCGCGCCGCCGTGCACCACCACGGCCGGCCCGCCGCCGCGGTCCAGGATCGCGTCGAGCTCTTCGGCGCTCAGGTCGCCTGCATGTCCCATCGGGCCGCGCAGGTTAGTGCGGCCGGGCAGG
>VBKO01000025.1 GCA_005888115.1 Deltaproteobacteria bacterium | reverse complement strand
ACCTCGGGTATTCGTCGGACCGGGTCACCCGGACTGGCAAAGAGCTCCATCTCTCTCTTGCCTTCAACCCCAGCCACCTGGAGTGGGTGAACACCGTCGTCGAGGGCCGCGTCCGCGCCAAGCAGGACCGCGACGAGCCGCGCGACCCGGAACGCAAGAAAGTCTTGCCCGTCCTCATCCACGGCGACGCCGCGTTCGCCGGGCAGGGCCTGGTCGCCGAGACGCTGAACCTCGCGAACCTCCAGGGCTACGCGACGGGCGGCACCATCCACGTCGTCATCAACAACCAGGTCGGCTTCACCACCAATCCGGAGGACGCGCGCTCCACGCCTTACTGCACGGACATCGCTCGCGTCCTCCGCGCGCCGGTCTTCCACGTGAACGGCGAGGACCCCGAGGCGGTCGTCTGGGCGGTGCAGCTCGCCATCGAGTATCGCCAGACCTTCGGGCAGGACGTGCTCATCGACCTGTACTGCTATCGCAAGTACGGGCACAACGAGGCCGACGAGCCCAGCTTCACGCAGCCGGTGATGTACGAGGTCATCCGGCGCAAGCCGCCCGCCCGCGCCATCTACGCGCGCAAGCTGGCCGAGACCGGCATCGCCACTCCGCAGGAAGCCGAGGAGCTGATGCACGCGCGCGTGCAGCAGCTGGAGGAGGAGCTGGAACGCACGCGCAAGACGGGCGCCAAGCGGGCGGAAAGCGCCATGGCCGGCCTGTGGTCCAAGTACCGCGGCGGGCCGGATGCGGATACGCCCGAGGTCCCCACCGCGGTGCCGATCTCCAAGCTCCGAGACCTGCTGCGTGCCACAGCGCGCGTGCCCGCGGACTTCACGCCGCACGAGAAGATCGCCAAGCTGCTCGAGTTGCGCGGAAAGCTCGCCGAGGGCAGCGGAGAAGAGCCGTTCGACTGGGCCACGGGAGAGCACCTCGCCTTCGCCACCCTGCTCGACGAAGGCACCCCCATCCGCTTCAGCGGGCAGGACAGCCGGCGCGGCACCTTCTCCCAGCGCCACGCGGTGCTTTCGGACGTGCGCACCGGGCGCCGCTACACGCCGCTCGCGAACCTGCGCGCGGGCCAAGGGCGCTTCGAGATCTACGACAGCCCCCTTTCCGAGGCCGGCGTGCTCGGGTTCGACTACGGCTTCTCGCTCGACACGCCCGAGTGGCTGACTTGCTGGGAGGCGCAGTTCGGCGATTTCACCAACGGCGCGCAGGTCGTCATCGACCAGTTCATCTCGTCGGCTGAGGACAAGTGGAAGCGCCTTTCGGGCGTCGTGCTGCTCCTGCCGCACGGGTTCGAGGGGCAAGGACCGGAGCACTCCTCGGCGCGCCTGGAGCGCTTCCTGCAACTCGCCGCGGAAGACAACATGCAGGTCTGCAACCTGACCACGCCCGCGCAGTACTTTCACGCGCTGCGCCGGCAGGTGCTGCGTCCCTGGCGCAAGCCGCTCGTCATCATGACGCCGAAGAGCCTGCTCCGGCACAAGCACGCGGTCTCCACGCTGACCGATCTCTCCGAGGCAGGATTCCAGCGCATCATCCCGGACGACTCGGTGAGCCCGCGCAAGGTGAAGCGCATCCTGCTCAGCTCGGGCAAGGTCTATTACGACCTGCTCGCGGCTCGCGAGGTGAAGCAGCGCGACGACGTGGCGCTGCTGCGCATCGAGCAGCTCTACCCGCTCGACCCGGAAGAGCTGAGCAAGTCGCTCGCGCGGTATCCCGAGTCCGCCAAGCTCGTCTGGGTGCAGGAGGAGCCGTTCAACATGGGCGCCTGGTACTACCTGCGGGCGCGCTACTCCCTGCGCCGCATCAGCTGCGTCAGCCGACCCGAGAGCGCCAGCCCGGCGACCGGCAGCGCCGCCGCGCACCGCTACGAGCAGCAGCTCTTGATGGACCAGGCTTTCGGGGACGCGCCGGCGTCCGCGCGCGCGCGCTGAAGATCAAAGCAGCGCGGCCCACGCGCCGAAGATCCGCAGCGCCAGCTCGCGGAGACGGGGCAGCTCGGCGGCGGCGCTCGCGCGGATCGCCGTGGGGTCCGCCCCTGCATCGCTCAGCTCCTCCCGGCCGGAGTCGAGCATGGACTCCAGCACTTGCGCGTCCGTCTCGAGGTGGAACTGGACGCCCCAGGTGCGCGGCCCGCCGCGGAACGCCTGCAGCGGGGTCATCGCGGAGGCGGCGAGGGGCACCGCGCCCGCGGGGAGCGTGAACGCATCCCCGTGCCAATGGAACGCGGCGAAGGAGCGGGGCGCCTCCGCGAAGAGCGCGTCGTGCTCAGCGTCTGGCAGAAGCCGCACTCCGGACCAACCGATCTCCTTCCGCGGCGCCTTTCGGACCGAGCCGCCCAGCGCGGCCGCGAGCAGCTGGCTGCCCAGGCAGACTCCCAGGACGGGCCTGCCATCCGCCGACGCGGTGTGGAGCAGCCGCATCTCGTCGTTCAGGTGCGGGTAACGGTCGGCCTCGTACACGCCCATGCCGCCGCCGAGGACGACCAAGCCATCCTCGACCAGCCGCGCCGGGACGGGATCGCCGGCGAAGGTCCGCACGAGCCGCAGCTCGCACCGGGAAAGCACCTCGCGCAGGGTCCCCGGCCCCTCGAACGGTTCGTGCTGGACGACCAGGACGCGCTTCACGGGCGCAACCTTAGCGGCGGGTCGCGCTCCAGGTCGAGGTACGCGTGCGTCCGAGCCGCCTGCCAGTCGATCGTCGCGCCGGCTTCCCCCGTTCCTCTCCGGATGCGGTACAACCTCGGGCCATTTCCGGAGGTGCCCCTTGGCGCTGGGCAAGGACTTCCGCCTGCCCCTCGACGCGCATCCGGTGCGCTATGCCGCGCATCTCGCCCCCGACCTCGACGCCGGCGCGTTCGAGGGAAGGATCGAGCTGGAGGTGCGGCTCGACAAGCCCCGGCGCGAGCTGATCCTGCACGCGGTCGAGCTGACCGTCGACCGGGCGCGCCTGCGGACGGGAGGCAGGACGATCCGCGTGGGCCGCATCGAGCCCGACGCGGAGAGCGAGACGGTCACCCTCTCGTTGGACGAGGAGGTCCCGGCGGGCACCGCCGTCGTCGACCTCGCCTGGCGCGGCAAGTTCTCCCCGGGCCTGCGCGGCCTGTACCGCGCCGGGCCGGTCGCCGTGACCCAGTTCGAGGCCGCCGACGCGCGCCGCGTCTTCCCTTGCTTCGACGAGCCGGCGTTCAAGGCGCGCTGGAGCCTGCAGCTGTTGCAGGTCCCGCCCGGCGCCGCCACCATCTCGAACGGCCGGGTGGTCGAGGACGAGGCCGGGGCGGACGGGCGGCGGACGGTCGCCTTCAGCGAGACGCCGCCTCTGTCCAGCTACCTGATCGCGGTGTGCGTAGGCGATCTCTCCGCGAGCGAGCCAGCGACGGTGCGCGGCGTCCCGATCCGCACCTGGGCGGTGCCGCCCAAGCGCCACCTCACCGGGTTCGCGCAGGAATGCGCCTCCGCGGTGCTGCCGCTCCTCGAGGACTACTTCGGGCAGCCGTACGCCTACGGGAAGCTGGATCAGATCGGCGTGCCCGACTTCGAGGCCGGCGCGATGGAGAACGCCGGGGCGATCACCTTTCGCGAGGTGGCGCTGCTGCTCGATCCGGCCACCGCACCGCTCAACGTGCAGAAGCGCGTCGCGGAGGTGATCACCCACGAGCTCGCGCACCAGTGGTTCGGCAACCTGGTCACGATGGTGTGGTGGGACGACCTGTGGCTCAACGAGGCGTTCGCGACCTGGATGGCCTACAAGACCGTGGACGTCTGGAAGCCGCGCTGGCGCGTGTGGACCGACTTCGAGGTGGGCAAGGGCGCGGCCCTGCACCTCGACGCGCTCAAGAGCTCGCACCCCATCCGCGCGGAGGTGAAGAACGCCCAGGAGGCCGGCGAGTCGTTCGACGCCATCACCTACGAGAAGGGCGGCGCCATCCTCCGCATGATCGAAGGCTACCTCGGCGAGGAGCGCTTCCGGGACGGCATCCGCCTCTACATGCGCAAGCACCGCGAGGCGAACGCCACCGCCGACGATCTGTGGGGCGCGCTCGCCGAATCGTCCGGGCAACCGATCCTGGAGCTCGCCAACGGCTGGATCCGCCAGGTCGGGTATCCGCTGGTCAGCGTCTCGGAACGCGACGGCCGGCTGGTGCTGCGGCAGCGGCGCTTCTTCTCCGATCCCGAGGCGAAGGAAGAGGGTCCGCCGGTGCGCTGGCTGGTGCCGATCGTGCTCCGCTTCCGTGAGGGCGCGGCCGTGCGCGAGCAGCGCGAGCTGCTGCGCGGCGAGGAGCGTCAGCTGGCCCTCGAGGCGCAAGGCAAACCGGTCTGGGTGCTGGCCAACGCGGGCGCGCGCGGCTTCTACCGCGTCGCGTACGAGCCTGCCTTGCTGCGGCGTCTCATCGAGGCCCTGCCCGAGCTCGAGTCGGAAGAGCGCATGACCCTGGTGTCGGACCAGTGGGCGCTGGTCCGCGCGGGCGAGCTCCACGTCCACGGTTTCCTCCGGCTGCTCGAAGGCGTCGCGCGCCACGAGACCGACCACTCCGTGCTGGACGAGCTGGTTTCCCGCGTCTCCTGGATCGAGCACCGCGGGGTATCCGAAGCGGACCGCCCCGCGCTGCACTCCTGGATTCGCCGGCTGTTTGCCCCGGCCGCGAGCGAGCTGGGCTGGGACGCGCGCGAGGACGAGGAGGACGAGCGCCGGCTACGGCGCGCGGCGGTGTTGCGCGGGCTGGCGCTGGTCGCGCGCGATCCGCAGGCGGTGGAGGAGGCGCAGGAGCGCTTCCGGCGCCTGGTCGCGCCGCAGCCCGGGCGGATCGACCCCAACCTGCTCGACGTGGTTGTCGCCGCGGCGGCCCGCACCGCCGACCGCGTGCGATTCGCCGAGCTGCGCCGCCGAGCGGAGGAGGAGCTGGATCCCGCCGCCAAGCGCCGCTTCCTCCACGCGCTCGCCATGGTGGAGCATCCCGAGCTGGTCCCCGACGCGGTGCAACTCTCGCTCACCGACGTGGTCCGCATGCAGGACTTTCCCAGCTACATGGGGACGCTGCTCGGGAACCGCGCCACGCGCGAGCCGGCCTGGGCGCTGGTGCAGGAGAGGTGGACCGACGTGCGCCGGAAGGCGGACTCGCCCATGCTGCTGCGGCGCCTGGTGGAGGCGCTGGGCGCGCTGCCCGAGCGGCGGCACCTGAAGGAAGTGGAGGCGTTTCTCGCCGCCCACCCCATCGAAGGCGCCAAGCAGGCCATCGCGCAGACCCTGGAAAGGTTGAGGATGGACGTGGCCCTGCGCGAGCGGCTGGTGCCGGACGTGAGCGCCTTCCTGCGCGGATGAGGCCGTCAAATCTCTGTCGTTCCAGGGAGTTGCGGGCGCGCCGATGCCTTGGGCGACCCTGCTCGCGCCGCTCGCCAGCCCGTTGCAACACGTGTCCGGAAGGCGCACGTTGTCGCACATGCGCCTCGCGGTGACCCTCGTCAGTCTCCTCGCCGCCGCGCCTGCCGTGGCCGGCCGCCGCGCCTCGTTCCGCGTCGGCGCCGAGGTGGTCTCCTCGGCGCGCGTCGCTGCCCGCTTCTCGGCGGGCGGGCTGGGCGTCGAGTCGCGATCGCGTGGCGCGCCTTTTGCCGCGCTGCTGCTCGAGCAGCGCAGCGGCGCGCCCGTGCGCCTGCGCGACGGATCGCCGCTGCCGCGACAGGGCCAGCGCCCGCTGGTGGTGCTTGCCGGCGCCTCCGGACGACTCGCGCTCGCACCCTCGGCCGGCGCGGCCGAGGTGATCGTCACGCTGTTCCCCGACGGCGCGCCGCCTAGAAATTGAAGGTGACCGTGATGGTGTCGGAGTAGGCGCCGACCGCGGCATCTTGCTGGGCGAAGACGCGGCCGTACATCTGGATGGTGCTGGTACCGCCGCCGCTCGGCACCGCTTTGCTGTCCGCGCCGACGCCCCAGACGGAGGTCATCGCGGCGTCGAAGTAGATCTCGTAGTTGAGCGTGTTGGCGCCCGAGCTCATCTGCCGCGGACGGTACGCGCCGTTCGCGCTGGCGCTCAGGCTGACCACGGGCGAAAGCGGCGGAGGGCATTTGTAGGTGATGGTGCCCGCCTGGGTGGTGTCGGCCGCGTTGTAGACGTTGTACGGCGTCGGGCCGAAGGTGAGCGTCGCGGTGATCTGCTGGCAGGCGGCCGCGCGCGCCGCCGCCGGCGCGAGCAGGTACAGCGCGGCAGCGGCCGGCGCGAAAAGCCTCGCGGCGATCGTCGCAAAGCGCATGGGTGTAGTTTTCTCCCTCCCCGCGCCCGCCGTCAACGTTTGCGATTCCAAGTCTGCGCATTTTGCACACAGGGGCGCAGATCAGTGTAGATCCACTTATCAAAGGACACTGCCAAACTTTTGACATTGTGCGTTTCATGTCACATGATTTTTTACATGAAGCTGCGTTTCCTGCTGCTCGCCGCCTGCGCTTGCGCCTTCGCGGCCGGGGGAGTGATCGCCGCCACCGCGACGACCACCTTCACGGTGACGGCGTCGGTCTCGGCGAACTGCACCATTACGGCGACAGGCATCAGCTTCACGTACGACCCGATCTTTGCCAATGCCAGCACCGCGGCCACCGCCACCGGGACGGTGAGCATTGCCTGCACCAAGGGCTCGGGACCGAGCATCGGTCTCAATGCGGGGACCAACCCGGGCGCGGTCGCCGGCGTCACGCGCGCGATGGCCAACGGAACGAACCGCCTCGGGTACGAGCTGTTGCAGCCTGCCGCAGCGCCTGGCAACGGCGCGGTGTGGACGGACATCGGCGGCGCCAATCCGCTCAACGCGGGCGTCTCGCCCAGCAAGGTGGCCCGCGGCTTCACCGTGCAGGCGCAGATCCCCGCTGGGCAGGACGTGGCGGTGGGCAGCTACAGCGACACAGTGACGGCCACCGTGAACTTCTAGGCCCTGCATCGGCCTACACGGTATTACCACACCACCGATTTCGTTATCGAAACAGAGCGTCAAACGTTTGACAGTCGGTTGACGAATCGGTACGGTGGCACTGGAGACATTCACTACCTTCCCAGGAGAAAACCGTGAAGACCCGTATCCTCACCTTCGCCACCGCAGCCGCGCTGCTCTTCACGGCGCACTCGGCGGTCGCACTCACCAAGTCGACGACGTTCAACGTCAGCAGCAGCGTGGCCGCCAACTGCACCATCTCGGCGACCGACCTGAACTTCGGCGCCTACGACCCGGTGGTGGCGAACAAGACCACTGCCCTCGACGTGAACACCACGGTCAGAGTGCTGTGCACCAAGGGCTCGACCGGCGTGACCGTCGGCCTGGACCTCGGCACCCACACCGCGGCGGGAAACCGCTTCATGTCGAACGGCACCGACTCGCTGCAGTACGAGCTGTACTCGGACTCGGCAGGCGGAACGGTGTGGTCCAACGGCGGCGCGGGTCTGGTGACCTGGCCGGTCTTCGGGCCCATTGGCGCTGGGGCCGGCACGCCGCACACGGTGTTCGGCCGCGTCCCCGCTGGCCAGGACGTCTCGGTCGGTAGCTACACCGACATCATCACCGCTACGGTCAACTTCTAAGGGACTCCGTGCAGACCGCCCGCGCCGCGCTGATCGCCGTCATCTTGACCGCCTCCAGCGCGCGTGCGAGCGGGCTGAACGTCACGCCCATCCAGCTACGCCTCTCGCCGCAGACGACGAAGGCCATGCTCACCCTGCGCAACGACGGGCCGGAGACGGTCCGCTACCAGGTGAGCGCGACCAGCTGGAACCAGACCTCGCGCGGCGAGCTGCAGCTCGCGCCCACCGGCGAGGTCCTGTTCTTTCCCGCGCTCTTCACGCTCAAGGCGGGCGAGGAGCGCAACGTACGGGTGGGGGTAGGGACCCCGTTCGGCCTGGTGGAGAAGACCTATCGGGTATTCGTGGAGGAGCTGCCGCCCACCGAGCGGCCAGCGCAGCCCAGCTCGGAAGTGCGGGTGCTGACGCGGGTGGGGGTGCCGGTGTTCCTGGCGCCGGCGCGCGCGGTCGAGCGGCGGTCGATCGAAGGGCTCGGGGCGCGCGGGGGGCGCGCCTCGTTCCGTGTCTCGAACCAGGGCACGGTGCACTTCCGCGAGGATGCGGTGAAGCTGCGCGGCGTGGACGCTTCCGGCGCGGTGCTGTTCGAGCGCGAGCAGCGCGGCTGGTACGTGCTGGCGGGCGGCGCGCTGGACTACGACTTCGAGCTGCCGAAGAGCTGCCCGGGACTGGCCGCGCTTCTGGCCAGCGTGACCGCCGACAACGGCGACCGATTCGAGCAGCGCGCGCCGGCGGAGCCGTCGGCCTGTGCGCCGTAGCCTTCTGGCGCTCTTCTTGCTGGCCGGCGCGGCGAGCGCCGCGCAGGACCAGCCCGTCTACGTGGACCTCTTCGTCAACGAGGCCCCCAAGGAAAGCGTGCTGGTCCGCCTGCGCGACGGGGACGTGCTCGCCGGGGTGGACGACCTCGACCGGGCCGGGCTGATCGGGCTGGGCGGACAGCGCGAGCAGATCGACGGCAAGCAGTACGTTGCGCTCCGCTCGCTGGCTCCGGGCGTGGCCTTCCAGTTCGACGAGCCCGCCCTCGAGCTGCGGCTTTCGGCCCAGCCGCAGTTCCTGCCGCTAACGCGCCTGGACCTGACGCCCGTGCAGCGGCCGCGAGACCTGGTGCTGCGCACGGATACCAGCGCATTTGCGAACTACGCCGTCCAGTACGGCTCGCCGGAGGTGGTCTCCGCGTTCGGCGAGCTGGGCGTCAGCCTGCGCGGCAACCTGCTCTACACCGGTCTTTCCCAGACGCCGTCCGGGTTCGCGCGCGGGCTCAGCAACTTCACCCTCGACCAGCCGGCGGCGATGCGCCGCTGGGTGGCGGGCGACGCCTTCACCTCGACCGGCACGCTGGGCGCCAGCCTGCTCCTCGGCGGCGTTTCCGTCTCTCGCAACTTCGCGCTCGACCCGTATTTCGTGCGCACCCCGCTGCCGCGCGTCTCGGGCGCGGTGCTCACGCCGTCGACGCTCGACGTCTACGTGAACGGCGTCCTCGTCCGCCGGGAGCCACTCCCGCCCGGGCCCTTCGAGGTCGCCAACCTGCCGGTCACCAGCGGCCTGTCCGGGGTCCGGTACGTCGTGCACGACGCGTTCGGGCGCACCCAGGAGTACAGCACGCGCGCGTACTCCTCGCCGACCGTCCTGGCGAAGGGCCTGAGCGACTACTCGTACGCAGTGGGCCTGCGTCGCGACGAGTTCGGCACCTCGAGCTTCTCCTATGGCCGCGCAGCGCTCCTGGCGCAGCATCGGTTGGGGCTGACCGACCGCATCACCGGCGGCTATCGCCTGGAGGCGGATCCCGGGCTGCTCAGCGCAGGCCCGTCGCTCAGCCTGGCGCTGCCGCTGGGCCAGCTCGACCTAGCGGCAGCCGGCTCGCTCTCGGACGGGGCTGCCGGCGCGGGCGGCTCCTTGGGATACGTCCTGGTCCTGCGCCCCGCCGCGTTCGGCGTATCGCTGCGGGCGATGACGCCGCGGTACGCGACCGCCGCGCTGGACGCGGCCGCGGACCGGCCGCTGCTCGATGCGACCGCCTTCGCCTCGCTCACCCTGGGACGCTTCACCTTGTCGGTCGACTACGGCGCCTCGCGCATGCGCGACGCCGGCGTGAACGACCTCCTGCAGGCGCGGGCCGACGTGCGTCTGAGCCGCCGCGCCACGTTCTTCCTCACCGCCGGCCGGTCGCGTGCCGCCGGTCAGGAAGCGGTGGTGGAGAGCACCGCGAGCCTGGTCTACAGCTTCGACGAAATGACGGTCGGGAGCAGCTCGGCCACCGCGCGCGACGGCGGTGGAGCGGCGGCGGCCTCCATCCAGCGCGGCCTGCCGATCGGCAACGGGCTCGGGTACGTCGTGCAGGGCGAGAGCGGGGTCACGGAGCGCTTCGGCGCGCAGCTGCAGGCGAATGCGCCCTTCGGGCACTACGAAGCAAGCTTCCAGCGCTTCGGCGCGGACAACGCGGCCTTTGCAAGCGCCTCCGGCTCGGTGGTGCTGGCTGGCGACCGCCTCTTCCTCGCCCGGCCGGTGCAGGACGGATTCGCGGTCCTCCGCGTCCCGGGGCTGCCCGGGGTGCGTGGCTACTTGAACAACGTCGAAGTGGGGACCACCGACTGGCGAGGCGATCTCTTCATCCCCAACCTGCTGCCGTACTACGGCAACCGCCTCTCGATCCGCGACGACGACGTGCCCATGGACTACGACGTCGGCAGGGTGGAGAAGCTCGTCGCCTCGCCCTACCGCGGCGGCGCGCTGGTCGAATTCGACGTGCGCCGCGTGCAGAGCGTGACCGGTGCGCTGGAGTTTCCGGGCGGCGGCGCGCCGGCCTTCGGCGAGCTGCAGCTCTCCGCGGCGGGGAAGCAGCTCGCCTCACCGATCTCGGCGGAGGGGCGTTTCTGGCTCGACGGAGTGCCCGTGGGGACGCACGTCGCGGCGGTCGAGTTCCGCGGAGGCACCTGCACCACGCAGATCGAGGTGCCGCAGAACGCGGGAGCGCTGTTCGACGTGGGGCGCCTGCGGTGCATCCCGCCGGGTGCGGTGGCGGCCCGGTAGGACGCCCCGCATCGTGTTGCTTCGTGCGCGACGGACGAGCTCGCAAAAGATCCTCCATTCCACGTCCGGGACAAAAACCTCCTACGTCTCCCCTTGCTTTTCAGGGGGCTCGAACCGGCGGCGGGCTGCTGCTTGGAGCGAGATGTGGCGGTTCGGGCCGTCTCGATCTGTACAGCCGGTTCAGCGGCTGAACTAGCTGGCGGCAACGATACAGTCAGCCATCCATCCACGGAACGAAGTTGCTGGGGTCAGGCGACCGCGTTCTCCAGCGAGCGCAGCGCGATCATCGCCCAGTCGGGGCGGCGGTCGAGCTCGACGTGGACGTCGTCCAGCGCCTGCTCGAGGTTGAGGGTATCGAGGAGCATCTCCGTCTCGGCGCGCTCGCGCGGCACGATGGGCGAGCCCTTGGTGGCCTCGAGCCAGGCGCCGAGGAAGGCGGCGGGCGTCCAGGTCATCCACAGGCGCGCCCAGGGCTCGGCGGCGGTGCGGTCCGCCTCGCGCACGATCGCCGCGTCGCGCAGCGCGATCTGCGCCGCGTACTCGAACGACCGGACCATGGCGGCGACGTCGCGCAGCGCGCTGCGCTTGCGGCGGCGCTCGGCCAGCGGCCGGGTCGAGTCGCCCTCGAAGTCCAGCACGAGGAAGTCCTTGCCCGTATAGAGCAGCTTGCCCAGATGGTAATGGCCGTGGATGCGGCAGCGCCGCGCGGTCAGGCGCCGTTCCAGCAGCGGCTCGAACCGCTTGTAGAGCGCCGCCTCGTGCGTGAGCAGGTGATACGCCAGCTCGGCCAGCTTCCCAGAGAGTCGCGGGCCGCGCAGCTTGAGCTGCCGCAGCACCTTGCCGGTCAAGTTGCGCTTGCTCTGGTAGTTCGAGCGCTGGTCGAGGGTCGAGTAGGGCTCGGTCCCCAGCCCCTCGTCGGTCGCGTTGGCGAGCGCGAGGTGCATCTCTGCGGTCCGGTGGCCGAGAAGCCGCGCGCCGGCGAGCGAGCTGATGAACAGCTCGCGGATGGGCGGCGGCTCCATCGCCGCGAGATCGAGGAGCGTCGCTCCCGACGGTCGCGGCGGCGGGCGCACGTCCGGTCCGCTCGCCAGCGCGCGCTCGTAGAACCGGCGCAGCTCGTCGCGCGCCCATTCCCAGGCGGTGCCTTCGTTGCGCGCCCAACCGTGCAGGGTGGCGAGCGTGATCGGCTCCGAGCGTCCCGGCCGGTACTCCACTGCGCCCAGCAGCGGCGGGACCAGCTCGGGGGAGCGGTCCGACAGGGAGCGATTCAGCTCCAATTCGGGGCTGACGCCTTCTCCGAGGCGACGGTACAGCTTGAGGAGCAGGTGCTCGCCGTACGCGACCGAGGCGCGCCGGTGATCCGACCGGGGCAGGCGCGGCTCGAGCGGGCCTGCAGGCAAATCGCCGCGCAGCTTCACCCAGATCGGGCCCAGGCTCCCCTTCCCCTGCGCGCCGCCGCGCAGCCCTTCGAGCAGGGCAGCCGCGGACGGTGCGTCGGCGCTCGCATCGATGAGGGCGCCGGTGGGCTCGTCCGTGCGGCCGGGCGCGCGCAGGTGGGCGATGACGGCCTGCGGCGACCGCTCGCGTAGCAGGGCGACACGGTCACCCGTCTCCACCGCCAGCGGGACGACGTAGTCCTCCGGCTCGCCCAGGGTGAACTCCATCCGGACGACCGCGAAGCGCACCGCGCCGAGCGGCAGCACGTCGAGCACCCGCACGCCGGACATCTCGCGCTCGCGTCCGGCGAACCAGCGCCGGCCCTCGATGTACCCCGGCAGCACCTGCTCGAGCAGGGTCCGGTCGGACACGGCCGCTTCCACACCGGCCGGCGCCTCGAGCGCGGGCGGCTGGTACGCCGCCTCGCGGGCGACGTCGGCGGCCGCCTTCGGCTCCTCCAACGAGAACCAATAGAACTCGTGCGCGCCGAGGGTGAGCAGGTACGGAAGCTCGCCGACCGCGGGGAACTTGGTCTGTCCGAACAGCTCCAGCGGCGCCCGCCCCTTGTACGAGGCGAGGTTCAGCTCGACGTACTGCACGCGGCGGGAGAGATTCGCCACCACCAGAACGGTCTCGTCCTCGTGCTGGCGGATGAAGGCGAGGACGTGCGGGTTGTCGGGGGAGAGGAACTCGATCGAGCCCCGGCCGAAGGCCTGGAACCGCTTGCGCAGCGCGACCAGCCGCTTGGTCCACCAGAGCAGTGAGTTGGGGTTCTGCTGCTGCGCCTCCACGTTGAGGGACTCGTAGTGGTACTCGGGGTCGATGATGACCGGCAGGACGAGGCGCTGGGGATTCGCCCGGGAGAAGCCGGCGTTGCGATCGGCGCTCCACTGCATCGGCGTGCGCACGCCGTTGCGGTCGCCGAGGAAGACGTTGTCGCCCATGCCGATCTCGTCGCCGTAGTAGATGACGGGCGTGCCGGGCAGGGAGAAGAGCAGGCCGGTCATCAGCTGGATCGAGCGGCGGTCGTTCCCGACCAGCGGCGCCAGGCGCCGGCGGATTCCCAGGTTGATGCGCATCGCCTGGTCGTGCGCGAAGGCGCGATACATGTAGTCGCGCTCCTCGTCGGTGACCATCTCCAGGGTCAGCTCGTCGTGGTTGCGCAGGAAGATGGCCCACTGGCAGTTCGGCGGCGGCTGCGGCGTCTGCGCCAGGATGTCAATGATCGGCAGCCGGTCCTCCATGTGCATCGACATGAAGATCCGCGGCATGATCGGGAAGTGGAAGTTCATGTGGCACTCGTCGCCCTTGCCGAAGTACTGGGCGGCGTCCTCGGGCCACTGGTTCGCCTCCGCGAGCAGCATGCGGTTCTTGAAGCGGGAGTCGGCGTGGGCGCGCAGCTTCTTCAGGAAGGCGTGCGTCTCGGGGAGGTTCTCGCAGCTGGTGCCGTCGCGCTCGTACAGGTACGGCACCGCGTCGAGGCGCAGCCCGTCTACGCCGAGATTGAACC
>VBKO01000024.1 GCA_005888115.1 Deltaproteobacteria bacterium | reverse complement strand
GGGCGGGAGAGGGCGACCTCGCCGCGGTCCTGAATGCCCATCAGGCCGACGAGCTCACCGCCCGCCTCGTAGCCCCAGAAGACGATTCCGTCGCGGATCCCCTGCTTCAGCTGATCGAGCGGCATGTAAGGCTCGTGCCAGCAGTCGGCGGGGATGACGCCTTTGTAGGCCTGCGCTGCGTCATTGACGATCGAGAAGAGCGCCGGCAGGTCTGCCGCCGCGCAGGGCCGGATGGTGATCGTGCTCACATCAGCACGATACCATTTCATCCGCGTGGCGCGGACACGGGCGTTTCAGCACGCCGCGCGCGCGTGCACACTCCGCGATTTCCGTCGCGTACTGGCCGCCGTCTCTGCGGCTCGGTCAGCATGCAGCGGGGTTGCTTGCGCATGCTACGCTGGTTCCACGCCGACCCACTCCGGTTCTTCGGCTGTGGAGATCGGCGTCGAGGCGCGCTCCCATGCACTCCCGACGGCAGCTTTACACCGATCTGCGCGCGCTCGGTGTGGCGCCCGGGTCCGTCGTCATGGTTCACGCGTCGGTCCGCGCTGTCGGCGAGGTCGCCGGAGGGCCGGACGAGATCCATCTCGCGCTGAAGGACGCCGTTACCGATGCGGGAACGTTGCTCATGTACGCCAGCTGCCCGCGGTACGTCGACGAAGTGGGTCGCGGGAACCTCTCCGCACTCGAGGAAGCAGAGGTCCTCGAGAAGCTGCCCGCCTTCGACGCGGAGACCGCCCGGGCGAGCCGCGAGAACGGCGTGCTGGTGGAGTTCTTGCGCACCTATCCGGGGTCGCGTGTCAACCGGCACGTCGCCCGCTTCGTCGCGTGGGGACGTCAGGCGGAGCACCTGTTCTCGCACCAGCCATGGGATTACGCGTTCGGGCGGCAGTCGGCGCTCGATCGACTCGTCGCGCTCGACGGCAAGGTTCTGCTGCTGGGCTCGGATCACGACACCGTCACGTTCCTCCACTACGTGGAGCACGTCGCGGACATCGCGGAGAAGCGGGTCGCGCGCTTCAAGGTCCCCGTTCTCGAGAACGGCGCGCGCGTCTGGCGCGAGATGGAGGAGTTCGATACCTCCGGCGCGGGAGTCCACCCCAACTGGCCTGATCGATTCTTCGGGCTGCTCGTCGACGGATATCTCGCGGCCACCGCGAACCAAGGCGGGCGCGTGGGGAACGCGTGGTCCCATCTGTTTTCCGCTCGCGGTCTGCTTGCTTTTGCGCGGCCGATCATGGAGCGCGTCGCGCTGGATCCCGACGCGACGGGTGCATTGCGCGAGCAGGCAGCACGAATGACGAGCCCACGGTAACGCTCAAACGCAGGCGCTCAGCTCACCGGTACCACCAGGATTCGCGCGGCGCCGGAGACGAACACGGCGGAGTCGTCGGCCGTGGAAACCAGCCGCACCGATTGGTCCGCCGCCGTGTTTGGTGAATCGGCCAGCGCGACGGTCTTGGCCAGCGGGTAGAGCGCACCCGCCGTGAGGGCGCCTTTCAAGTCGAAGACTTCGAGGCGAGGACCCGCCGTGCCGTCGTCGCGGTACACGAAGGCCCGGCTCGAGTCGCGCGAGGCCAGCGCCCCGCCGCCGGCGGGCAGGTGGCCGGTCAGCGAGAGCGCCCGGCTGTACACGTCCGTCCCTGGGAGGATGCCGTCCGCCCCTCGGAGGAGGACGCGCGAGGCATCGCCGCTCACGCTGGCCGCGGCCAGGTTGTAGTTGACCGGCCCGGTGACGATCGCGTTGTTCAGGGCGTTGAAGATGAACACCTCGGGCGGGGGGGACAGACCGTTCGAGCCCATGTAGATCCGGCTGCCGTCCGCCGATGCCACGGCGATGCCGTTGTACAGAAACTCCGTCTGCGTCAACGCGTGGGTGCGGAGATCGTAGAGGTACGACTGGCTGTAGCCGCTGCAGCCGGCCAGCTTGAACACGACGAACACCTTGCCGCTGTTCGGGACCGCCAGCTGGGCGAAGTGGCCGCCGCAGAACGGGTCAGGGTTCGTGGCCCGCTGCACGAGCGATGGCGTCGCGGTCGTGAGGTCGATCTCGCCGAGCGAGTCCGCTGCCGCGACGAGGAGCAGGCGGCCGTCGGGCGAGAAGTCGACGTCCCGGACGCTGGGAACGACGATCGGGCTCAGCGCGCTCCATGTGTTTCCCGACCGCGCGTACCGCTCGATCGACTGGTCCGTCTCGTTCACCGCATACAGCGTCTCGCGCTCGGCGTCGTAGGCGAGGCGTCCCCGGGTGCTCGGCGCATTCACGGCCTGATAACTCAAGCCGGGCGGGGACAGGACGACCAGCTCAGCGGTTCCCAGCTCGATCCCGAGCCCATTGTCGAAGCCTAGCCGATACCGCCCGGCCGCCAGGGACGGGTAGTCCGCTTGCATCTGGGTATCGGTATCGATGGTGTACGCGAGCTCGCTCGTCCCGATGCGCGCGACGGGCGTCGGGCCGCCGCACGCGTATCCCGCGCCGCGGACGTAGATGTGCCCGCCCTGGCCCGCCGTCGCGATGTACGGCGCGACGCGCTCGGCGCGAGGCAAGCAGAGTGTCAGCGATACCGGGACCGTGAGGGTCTGGCCGGCGCCTTCTGCGTTGCTGTACGACAGGACGACTGCCGCAGCGTAGGTGCCGTTGTCCAACGCGGGGAGCTTCGTCGCATCGACCGTCAGCGTGACCGCGGACGGGGGCGAGGACGTCCCCGAGCCCGGCGACCAGTGCAGCCAGTCCGCGCTGATTGACTGCAGCGCCCAGCTCGCCGCCCACGCCGGCGACGTGCCCCCGATCTCGTCGGAGACGTTGATTTGCCGGTTCAACGCGGCCGGGGCGGAACCAAGGTCGACTGCAAAGGCCGAGACCGCCGTGGCGGTCAGCCGCGGCGCCCGCACAGTCAACGTGACGCTGAACGACCCTTGCCGCCCGGACGCATCGTCCGCGACCACGACGTCGGCCTGATACGTGCCGACGGCAAGGCCGGTGGCGTCGGCAGTCACGGCCACAACGCCCGGACCGGTCCCGGACGTGCGGCTCAGCGACAACCAGGGTTGCGATGCGCTGGCGCGCCAGCGAGCCTGGTCGCCCTGGATCGCGACGGTGTAGCCCAGTGCGGGCTCGGGAGGCTGCGCAGCGCCCCCAACCGCGCTGAACGTCATCGCCGGTGCGGTGGCGCGGAACGGAGCCGTGATGATGCAGGTGACCTGCACGTCGGCGAACTTGATCTGGCTTCCATCCGCCTTCCCGGTCACGAATCGCAGCGTCGTCGTGCGCGTTCCGGACGTGGCGGTGTCGGTCACGCGCAGCGACACGTCGATTGTCGTGGCGGTCTGTCCAATCGCATTGACGGAAAGCCACGAAGGTGCGCTGACCTCGGGTGGATATCCGACCAGCACCCCGTCTCCGCGGAACGTGGCGCGGACGTTCTGAGTTGCGGGTGCCGCAGCGCCGACCTCGGCGGTGAACGTCACGCCCGTCGTCGAGACGGAGATCGAGGTGGAATCACCGCCTCCGCAGGACCAGGAGGCAAGCACCGCCAAGAGCGCCCACGTCGCCTTGTTCCTCTTGCACATCTTTCCACCCCCTCCGCAGACACGGTATAGGTTCATCCGGGGCAGCCGCAAATGGCCGCTCCTCCGTCGCGCTCGCTGAACCGGATCAGGATTCGCGCCCGGACGAAATCGGTAAGCCGCAGTGGGCGCGACCGCTGCGCAGAATACGTTCCGTGGTGAATTCGCCGGTCGATGTTGTCGGGCGCGGACCTCGCCCTGGTCGCTCAATGCACGGAAATGACGCGCGCCTCCGACACCTTGGTGATCGGAGCGCCGGCGATCGCGCCGTGCTTGCGAATCGTGTCCTCGTCGGTGGCACGGTACACGCAGTAGGTCCCCTCGTCGCTGAGATAGGAGTGAACCCATTCGATCGAGTCGCCGATCTCCGCGATGGCGGCGTTCGACTTCTTCGAGATCGCCTCTTTCCTGGCATCCGGGAACGTCCCGACTCCGGGGATTTTCCGCTCGATGACGAACGTCTTCTGCCCCTTGCGCGGTTGGTCGCCGGCGGGCTTGCCACCTCCGCGTGTGGGCGAATTGATGTCCTTGACCTCGGTCACCTTCTTCGGCGACAGGCGCGCGTGCTCGAGGTGCTTCGCGAGCGCGTCGGCGCTGTCGGCCTCGTAGACCGCGTATCTCTTGTCGGCGGCGCTGAAGTCCTCGACGGTGCGCACGCCGTCGGTGGTCCCCAGCTTGACGTCGGCCTTCGGATCGAGCTCGACGACGAACTGGTGCTTCTGCGGCGCAGGTCCTTCGCGGGCCCCGTCCTTCGAGGACCCCCCGAGCGACAGCACGCACGCGGCCAACATCACGACGCGCGATATCTTCATGGGTCACCCTTACCCCCAGAGTACCACTCGGCGTCAGGCGCAGCGAATGCAACCGGACGGAGCCACGCGACGCAGCAGTCAGAGGTGCTGCTCGTCCATCCACTGGCGCCAGCGGTCGATCTCCTCCTGGTGGCGGCGGTTCCTGCGGGCGACCCACCACGGCGCAGAGAAGGTCACGACGAAGACGACGAACATCGCGGGGAAGGAGATGGCCATCTCCAGGCCAGGGGCGCTGTGCCCGGCGACGACGCGGGAACACGAACACGAAGACGACAGGTTGTGTCGCCTCGCCTCCTCCTGCCTCCTCGCGACCAGCCTGGCAGAGCGCTGGGCAACGACGTCCACCTCTGCACGCAGTGTCTGTTCTGCCCACATCGATCAGCTGTGGAAGGGCTAAAGTGCGCCCCCGGAATGGAGGGGCGCACATGAAAAGAATGCTCGCTGTGATGGGATGCGCGGTCGCGGGCTGCATTTACGCCGACGTGAAGACGCCGCTCGCCTACCGCGCGCCGACCGCGGTGGAGGCGAAAGCGGCCGGAGCCGCCGACGTGGAGGGAACGGCCTGCAATCAGGCGGTGCTCGGGCTCGTGGCGTGGGGCGACGGCGGCTACGCGGCGGCCGTGGCCGACGCCAAGGCCCGCTCCGGCGCGACGCAGCTGGCGGACGTGCGCGCCGATACCACGTTCTTCAACATCCTCTTCCTGTACGACAAGGCGTGCACCCGCGTCACCGCGAAGGCGGTCCGGTGAAAGCGCTTCTGATGGGCCTGCTGTTCTGCGGATGCGCAGGGTCAGTGATACGGCCGCGCCCCGTCGCTCTCGTCTTCGAGGACAGCTCGGCGGGTCTGGAGTGGCGAGCCGATACCGAGGCTGCGCCGCGCGAGGTGCACGGCGAGTCGTGCCGCAGCGCGATCGGTCTGCCGCTCTTCCTCTGGGGAGGACAGGACCTCGCCGGCTGGGGCGACGCGGGCTACCGCGATGCCGTCGCCAAAGCGCAGGCGCAGGCGCCCGGCAGCACGCTGTCCGACGTGCGCGCTGACGTCCGCTTCATCAATATCCTCGTCTGGCGGAAGGAATGCCTGGAGGTGACGGCGGCGGCCAGATAGGCGCTTCGACCCTCAGGCCGGGACCTTCGTGGGCGCGCAGCGCTCGAGAACCGTTCGTCCATGTCCCGCCGGGTATCCCCGGCGGCGATCGGCCTCATCAATGTGAACTCTCGGGCGCGCGCGGCCTAGCCAGCTTGCGATTACGCGCAGAAGTTCCGGAAATCCGGATAGCTCTGCTTCGAATTCCAGCGCCGTGATGTGCTCGCCGTCGAAGAATCGCTGCAGAGCGTAGGGATGGATGTCGGGGCCGTTGAGACCCCCCTCGCACGTCGTCGCGGTCTCGATGCCCGCCGCGGCCAGCGCCGGAAAGAACGCCTTTGACCAGAATCCGCTCGGATAGCACAGATGCACGAGCGGCCGGTGAACGAGTGGCGCGAGCGCCTTGCGGTTCTCCTCGATCTCAGCGCGGACCTGCAGCGGGTCGTCGGGGAATCGGTGCCGATGTGTATGGAGCTGGACGTCGATCGTGGAAGCCGCAGCGCGCACCTCCTCCGGCGTCATGAGGTGCAGGAATCGGTGGTGCAGCAGTGGCGCAAGATCGACGCCGAGCTGCGCCGCCGTCGCCTCGAGGAGCGTGGTCCGCCCCTTCTCGTCGAGATGCAGTTCGCCGTAATTGATCAGCTCCCACGCGATCTCGAATTTCCCCGCGTCCGTGTCCAGCGCGACCGTGCCTTCCCCGGTGCCCAGCTTGGCGATGTCGAGCAAAGCCGAGCGGGTCTTCCAAAAGCAATACTGCATTGCCAGCCGAAACACCGGCACGTCGCGTTGCACGTAGTAGGTCGTCACGTAGACCGTCGCCGGCAAGCGCGCCGCACGCAGCAATGGCACTGCGATCGCGGCTGTGCTGTGGAAGCCGTCGTCGATCGTGATCGCAACGGCGCACGGCGGAAGCGTGCCGTCCTTGAGGCGCCGCACCGCTTCCCCAAGCGGCAGCACGGGATAGCGGCGCCTGAGCAGCTCGATCCGCGCGGCGAGCGTGTCCGCACGGATGAACATCGACGGGCTGAAGCGGCCCTCGTCGCACAGCTCGGCCCCGTGGTAGGCGAGGATTCGCAGCTTCCGCCTCGTCAAGAATCGCGAGAGCGAGAACAACCCCAGCGCTTTTCCGATCCGGTACGCCATCAGCCTGCCGCGCATCAGCCTTCTCCCGTCACGCGAATGGGGGCTGCGGCGCCCGACGGCGGGAACATGCGCCGCCAGTTCGTCCCGCGCTTCAGGGACGCACCGAATTGTGCCAGCCCGCTCCAGAAAAGCGCGGTGTCCCCCGGGAACCAGAGATCGCTTCGTACCCGCGGGTCTAGCGCGAGCGCGACGAACTCGACGGCCGCGGCGAGCTTCACGGCCAGGCGGAGCTCGCGCGCGTTCAGCTTGGACCAAACGTGGCGAATCTCGTCCGGCACGTGGCGGCAGCGCAACCCCAATCGAGGCGGCGGAGCAGTGACCGGCAGCCCCTGCCACGCATCGAGCAGCAGGCGCGGGAAATCGACGCCCGCATAAAGCGCCAGGTGGAGCGAACCTCAGAACCGGGCGTTCATTTCGACGAAGGCGAAGCGATCCGTCGCCGAATCCCATCGGTACTCCATCATCGCGACCCCCTCCCACCGAGCGGCGCGAAGCTTGTCGCGCGCGTCCTTGAGGATCGCCTCCTGGCGCCACGTCTCGCGCAGCGAGGAGACGCCGCCCGTGTACGGGACCTCGTGCACGCGGCGATGCATCATCTCGGCGAGAATCTCACCCCGTGCAGAGAGAAAGAACGCCGCGACTCCCTGTCCCGGCACGTGTCCTTGCACGAGAGCGCGCGAGTAGCTCTTCTGCAGGCGGAAGAGAACCGCTCTGGCCTCGGCGGGCGAGCTCGCGCAATGCGTCGCGCCTGGGCTGTCGTCGAGCGACGAGCAGGCATCGACCTTCACGTAGAGAGGCCGGCCCAGCCGCTCCAGCTCGTCTTCGGAAGGGACCACGCGCAGGTTCGGCACGAGCAGCGTAGGAGGAAGATGCGGCGCCGCTCGCTCGAGCAGATTCTCGAACAGCGCGTACTTGCTCATCGCATCCAGCACGACGCGCTCGTCGCGGGCGAATGGAATGAGCGGGAGGAACTCGGCCCGCGCGGCGCCGAGCGCGAGGATGAACGATTCCGATGGCACGATGGCAGACACCCGATGCGTCCGAACGTAGTCGCGCAGCCACGGGACGTACCCACGGTCGGTGTACGGCGGCGACACGACCGTCCGATACGCGAACCGCGACCGCAATCCCAAAGCATCGGCGCGCGTAGACGCCGCATGCACACGGTACTGCGCGCGGCCGAGCGAGCGGATGACGGCAACTGCGCCAAGGCTGTCCGCTTGGAGGACGAGCACGTCGGGCGTCGGCATGCGAGCACATCGCGCTGGCGCAGCTGGGCAAGGACGCATGCGCGCTTTGACCCTCTTTCTTGCGGCAAAGCTCGATCCCGAGGCGGCCCTGGGCAAGCCGACGGGTGGACGAGCGTGCGCACGTCTGCGGTTGCAGGTGAGGGCGAGCGGGCGCATCTTCACCCGCAGGAATGGCTGCGAGCCAGGCGATTCAGGCGCGGTATGGGCGTCGTGCCGGGTGGCTCCGCTACCACATGGCGCGGACTCTCGATTCGGTCGGCGCATTCGCGCCGCTGCGCCGTGTGGCATGGAACGATGTCGAGCGGCTGGTGTTCGTTTGCCAAGGGAACATCTGCCGCAGCGCCTACGCTGACGCGCGGGCGCGACTCGCGGGGCTCCGCAGCGTCTCGTTCGGTCTGTCGGCGCGCGACGGCGACTGCGCGAATTCCGTCGCGCTCGCGCGCGCCGCCGCTCGCGGCGTCGATCTGTCCGCGCACCGCGCTACGAGCGCGTCGGCAGCGCCGATGCGCGCGGGCGATCTCCGCATCGCGATGGAGCCGGCGCAGATCCGCCGTCTCGCGCGGCTGGCTACCGCGGCGCCCACGACTCTGCTCGGATTGTGGGCCACGCCACCGTGGCCTCACCTCGAAGATCCGTACGGTCTTTCGCCCGCGTACTTCGACACCTGCTTCGACATCATCGATTCGGCGGTAGAGCG
This sequence comes from Deltaproteobacteria bacterium, assembly GCA_005888115.1. Taxonomy (GTDB): domain Bacteria; phylum Myxococcota; class Myxococcia; order Myxococcales; family 40CM-4-68-19; genus VBKO01. Next base: position 4,428 of record VBKO01000024.1, on the reverse strand, counting down.
GATCGCACGCCTCGCTCCGCGGGCGCGCGCACAATAGCCGAGCAGCGCGGCCCGAAACTCAGGCACTCGCATAGTGTGCTCCGGCCATGATGAATGGGATGAGCAGCTCGGGAATGAGATACCCGAGCCAGACGCCGGCGGGCTTCGGGAGCCCGACTTTGCGAATGGAAACCAGGCGACCGATGCCCGCCATCAGCACGCCGAGGGCCAGAAGGTACACGAGCGTTCCCTGCTGGCGGACCGTGAGTGCAGCCCACAGACAAATGAGGCCCGTGGAGAGATAGACGCCCGCCATGAACCGGTGGACGTTGTCCAAGCGAGGAGAAGTGTCCGGCTGTCCAAGATACATCTGCAGCGAGCCGCCAAAGGTTGCGATGGCGGCGAAGAGAAATAGGCAGACTTGGACGATCATCTGGTTGATCGTTAGCGGAGCGTCGGACATGCTCAGACTCCTATGGCGAGGTGGACCCCATCCGTTGGACCACTTTGGCCTTGCTAAGCTTAGTCCGCGTTGGGGGCCCCCGCGGCCCGCCAGTGATCGAACCTGGCGCTACCTGGCGCGCAACTCGAAGGGGTGGCCCTGTTCCTCTCGATCCGATCGTGCGATCGCCACGGCAGATTCCAGCTTCCGATCGACCGGTGCAGCGAAACAATCAACCGAGCGTTTGACGCCGACCGGTTGCCGCGGCCGTCTCGATCGCGTTCAGCATGCGGTGGCGCGTGACCGCGTCATCGAATGTGGGGCAGAAATGGGTTCCGTCGCGATAGTCGCGGGCGAAACGCGCATACGATTGGGCGACGTTGGTGGAAGGGCCCGGGCCTTGCGGCGGCGACCACCGATACTGATCTGGCACGGGCAGGAGCTCGAGCGAGGACTGCGCACCCTCGCCGCCGCGTACGGTCATTTCGAAGATCTGGGCCTGGCCGCCGGCGGCCGTAAGCTGCAGATCGCCCTCGGTGCCGTTGATCTCCCACATCAAATTCGTGCCGCGCGAACGGCCGCCGCGGTAGTGGATCGAGAGTGCGGCCCCGCCCTCGAGCAGTCCGGTGACGCACACCTGGTCATCAGCGGTCATGGGCTTGCTTTCGCCCGTCTCCGCGATCGTGAAGGACTTTCGGCGCACGGCCACGGTGGCCGAGAGCTCTCGCACCTCGCCGAGGCAGTGACACAGCGCGTCCGTGGCGTGGCCGACCGCGATCGAAAGCATCGTCGCGCCGTTTTTCTTGTCGTTGAGGTAGGCGTTGTACGGCTCCACCGTCGGTCCCCAGCCCATTCCCGAACCGATCAACGTGGTGGAGAGCACCTCACCGACGTAACCTTGCTTGATCAGATCACGCACGTAAGCCACCGACGGCGCAGAGCGGGCCTGTAGTCCCGCCACGGCGAGGACGCCCTTCTTCTTCGCCAGTGCGGCCAGGATCTCCGCCTCATTCAAGCCGTTGCCCAGCGGCCATTCGCAGTACACGGCCTTGCCCGCCTCAAGCGCTGCAGTCGCTAGTTCGAGGTGATACGGCACTTTCACGGTGACGGCGACGACATCCACGGCGGCGCTGTTCACGAGGTCTTGGTGATTGTCGAACGCGAGAGGCACACCAAAGAGCTCGCTGGCGGCGCCGGCAGATTCGCGTCGGCTGGTGGACAGCGCCGTGATCTCGAAGTCATCCGAGAGCGACTTCAAAGCAGGAATGTGCGCCTGCGCTGCCCATCCACGATCCGGATTGGCGCCGATGATGCCGACACGAATCCTCCTGGCTCTCATGTTCTTCTCCCTCAGCGCAGCTGCTTCAGCGCTCCGCCCCAGGCGACCACCTGGTCCAGCACGGTTCCCAGGAACTTCTCGTGATGGAGATGGGGCTTGAACGTCGTGAAATTTTCGAAGTCGGTCATCATCGAGAGCAACACTTGCGCGCGCACCGTCGCGACGTGCACCTCGGCCAGCACGAGCCGCAGCTGCTCGACGGCCCTCGCGCCGCCCGCACCTCCGTAGCTCACGAACCCCGCGGCTTTGTGATTCCACTCCGCGAAGAGGAAGTCGATCGCGTTCTTCAACGCCGCCGGGATCCCGTGGTTGTACTCTGGCGAGACGAAGACGAATGCGTCCAGCGATGCAATCTTCGCGGCCCACCGTTTCGTGTGCGTCTGTTGATACCTGCCCATCGACGGAGGCATCGGTTCGTCGAGCAAGGGAAGCTCGAAGTCCTTGATGTCGACGAGCTCGTACTCGGCGTCGCTACGCTTTCGCGCAGCCTCCAGCGCCCACTTCGCAACGTCGGCTGATTTTCGGTTCGGGCGCGTGCTTCCTGTAATGATCCCGACCTTGAGCATCGTGGTCTCCTTCCGGTGAACCGATCGAACAGGGGTCAGCGCCTCAGCGTTCCATTGGCGCGGAGATCCTGACCGATGCGACGAATCTCCGCCTCCCCCTCGCGCAGCGCCTCGGCGCTCGTGTGCACCGAGTAGTTGCCGAGGACGAGGTCATGCGGATGCTTCGCCGCTGAACCGAGCACGAACCCGGTATTGCCTTCGGCGATGAAGTCGATCGACTCCCCCGACGGCTCGAAGATCGCGATCTCCCCGCTGGGAATTGGCGACATGGGTCTAGTCCTCCAACTGTCGTGGTGCTGCTTGTTCCCCGGCGGAAGTGCCGAGCTTCCTGAGCAGCTCGATGAGCATGGCGCGCTCGGTCTTCGAGAGCCCACTCGCTGCTGAATCCATGGCCGCCTTGTGACCGGCGAATACGCCGCCAGCCTGCTATTTTCCCAGCGCGGTCAGCCGAACGATGCGGGCTCTCCGATCGCTCTCATGGGCCTCGCGCGTCACCAGGCCTCTAGCCTCGAGTCGATCCACTGCCGTGGTGATCGCCCCGCTGGTGAGCGCGATGCGCCGTCCGATCTCATTGACCGGCTGTGGTCCCTTGTGAAGAAGCAGCTCCATGATCCCGAAGTCGGAGAGGCACACCTCAAGCGACTCGATGCTCTGAGTCGCCAGGCGCTCGAGCGCCCGGTGCGCCTTCATCAGCACGAGCCACAGATGCGTGCCCGAGACGTCGGCGGCCTTCCTCCTTGTCGCGGCGCTTCTCATCCTGCCTGTATCTTAACGTCAAGATACTTCATGTCAAGCATAGATCGGAACTTCATCACACGAGCCAGCAGGGACGGCATCACCGCGAAGCGTCGGTCCGCCCCTTCTGCGCGAGGACAAAGAGGATGACGAAGAGCGCCTCGCACACGAGCGATGCGACACCCATCGGCTCGAGCCAGGCGTCGGGCTCGGTGCGCGTGCGCGCAACGTGTCGGGTCGCCGTCGGCCACTCGACCGGCGCACACGAACGAGACTGGGTCGCCCTTCTTGTTATTCCCGCAGGAATCACTTCAGCCCTCGACAAGTCCCGGCTCACGAACGCTCGCGGAAGGGAGACCGGCATGACGGCACCAAGAAATAGAACCGTTCGCGATGTCGCCGAAGAAATTCGGTTACGGGTCGCCATCCCCCCGGAGACGGCGCCCAACGCCACGCTGCTCTTGCGGCTAATGGCCGGCTCGGTCTTCCTCTGGGAGGGCATCCTCAAGTTTGTCTTCGTCAACCAGGGCGTGGGGCGCTTCACAAAGTTGGGGATGCCGCTGCCGGCCGTCACCGCCCACTTCGTCGGCGGGCTCGAGATCGTCGGCGGAGCGCTGCTCCTGCTCGGCCTCGCCACGCGACTCATCGCCATCCCTTTCATGATCGAAATGGTCGTGGCAATGCTCTCCACCAAGATTTCCCTTTTCCTCGGCACCTCGCCCCTGCCGCTGCCGCCGGCGCCGCCCACGGTCGGGATGTGGGCGGTGCTGCACGAGGTGCGCTCCGAGTGGGCGCAGCTCCTTGTTTGCGCATTCCTTCTGCGCGCGGGTGCGGGGCCTATCTCCCTCGACGCGCTCTTGGCAAAAGGTCACCTCCGGCGCCGGTCCCTTCGCCCGATCCCCGCGGCTGCCTGACGGGCCGAACATCGAAGCCCTGCGCCTGAAGAGCGGCGATCGCGAGCAGCGAGGGAACAACTCCGCGGGACAGGCCAGCAGGAGCGGCAGGCTGCCGCGCAGCCCAGATGACGCCGACGAGCTCTTGACGGCGGATCCGGGCGCTCCCACAGTGCCGCGCCGATCTCCGCACATCCAGCGAGATCGGAAGGAGGACCCAGGGAAGCAGAACAGTCGCCTGTACCCCGGACATGTTCCCGCTCGGCAAGCAGGTGCAGACACGGCATTGCCGACTGAGCAATTTCCGGACAGGGTGTCGAACCGCCGCCAGACCGTGGCTTGGTCCGCCTCCAGGAACCTGCCCGCGGGCGGGGCCACACATCTCCTGCTCCGCGGTCGCGCGCTCTGCGAGCGCGGCTTGGTCCTCGAGGCGGGTCGCCTCGTGTTCGCCGGAGCGACGGCGGACATGCCGGA
>VBKO01000023.1 GCA_005888115.1 Deltaproteobacteria bacterium | reverse complement strand
TGGGCCGCATCCGCAAGGATCTCGCGCAAGAACGCGGCCTGGCGCTGTTCGTCGTCTCCGACAACCTGCGCAAGGGCGCGGCGACCAACGCGGTGCAGATCGCGGAGCTGCTGCTGCGGGACCACGAGCCGTCGCTCGGGCTCAAGCACTGATGTTGCCAGTTTGTCCAGGGGTCAGTCCCCCGCCGGGACAGAATGTCGATGCAGCAGCCTTGCCGTCGCGGACCGGGTGAGCAGGCGGGCGCTGCCGCCTCGGCCCGGCGTTTGCTTCTCACGGACCGCGTGTCCCGACCGGAGCGGATCCCGCCGCGTCCGCGCGCCAGAATCGCGGCCCCGGCTTTCCTGGCCGCGCTCGCGGTGCTGCTCGCGCCGCTCGCGTCGCGAGCGCAGACGGCGATCACGGTCACCACCGACGCGAACGGGACGAATCCCGTCAACCTGGGTCTGCAGGACTGCCTCGACAATCGCTCCATCGTATTCAAGTGGAATCTGAACGCGACGCCGAACACGGGAGACACGGTCCGGATCTTCATCACCAAGGACACCGCCTCCTGCACCGCCACCAGCGAGCCGACGACGGCGCCGACCCCAGCGCTGACCCAGCCGACCACGGTCCAGCAGCAGGACCAGGCCACCGTCACCGCGAAGCAGCTTCTTCTCGATCTGCCGAACGGCTGCGCGAACACCGACCACAAGGCCACGTCGCCGTACACCGTCTTCTTCTGTGTCCGCCGGTCGGCCGCCACCTTGTTCGGGGGAGGCCTCACGGCGGGCACCCTGCAGGTGAACTTCGCCCTGGTGCCGCCCACTGCTCCTTCGCCGCCGGTGGCCACGCCCGGCGATTCGCACCTGAAACTGGACTGGACCTCGAACGACAGCGGCGATCAGAGCTACGACGTGTACGTGGTGCCCACGACCACCCCCGTCGATCCTGCGCGCAGGGCCGCGAGCAATATCGTCACCACCAGCGTGGACGTCGATCACGACAGCGGAGGGAACTCGCTCGTGAACGATCGCGACTACGATCTGTACGTCCGATCGACCGACGCCTACGGGAACAAGTCCAACCTCTCCTCGCCTGCGTCACAGGGCACGCCGGTCCAGATCGACGACTTCTACACGCACTACCGGAACAGCGGCGGCTCCGCCCACGGTGGCGGCGGCTGCTCGAGTGGTGGCGGCGCCGGGCTGCTGGCTGCGGCAGCGCTGGCCGCGGCCCTCTGGCGTCGCAAGCGGGGGGCGATCGCCGCTTCGCTCATCGCCGTCGCGCCAGTCACCGCGCGCGCCGCCGACTGGACGGGCCTCGACCGGGCCCCGCGGCGGTGGCTGGTGGCGTTCAAGCTCGATCGGTACGATCCGCAGATCGACTCGGAGAAGAGCCTCACGGCGCAGCCGTACCACGACATCTTCCATGGACGCGCGCCACTCCGGTACCAGGTCGAGGTCGACTACCAGGCGCTGCATCCCTTCGGCGCCGTGCTCTTCGGCGTGACGGCCGGTTTCTGGCAGAACCACGGGAAGGGGCTCCTCCACAGCACGGGCGCTCCATCGAGCGATACGGCGACGCTGGATGTCGTCCCGTTCGGCGTCGTCGCCGGCTACCGGCTGGACTGGTTCGCGGACCGGTACCGCTGGCTGCCGGTAGTTCCGTATGCAGAGGCGGGGCTGACGGCCGCGCTGTGGGCTTCGTTCAACGGGACGGGCAACGTCTCGAGCTCACCGTCTGGAGGGCGCGGCTCGGGCTGGAGCTACGGCTACACCACCGTCCTCGGTGTGGCGGTCGACCTCGGCGCCATCGACGAGTCCCTCGCGCGCGAGGCGTATGTCGGCACGGGCATCCAGCGCACCTCGCTGTTCGCCGAGTATGGGTGGACCCGGCTGAACGACTTCGGCAAGTCGGGCGCGCTGATCCTGAGCGACCGCGCCTGGCGCTTCGGCGTCTCGGTGGAATTCTAGCGCCGTCTCCCGGTCGCGAAGCGCACCAGCGGCGCCAGATCCACCTTGTGCTGCTGCACCATCGCGGTGAGCAGCCCGCGGCCCACGCGGGCCAGATCGCCCAGCCGCGCGATGCGGTCGACCATGCGCGCGATGCGCGCCTGCTCGCCCGGCGGCACCGCGCGCGTGAGGCGCTCGCGGGCGCGGTCGAACACCTCCACGGCGCGGTCGATCTGCGACAGCTCCCGCTCGCGCAGCACGCGCGAGACCATCTTCCAGATGTCCGTCTCCGCCTCGAAGTACTCGCGGCGGTCGCCCGGCTTGCGCGAGCGCTTCACCACGCCCCAGCGCTCGAGGTCGGCGAGCGTCATCGACGCAGCGCCGCTGGAGATGGCCAGGCGCTCGCACAGCTCCGCGGCGCCGAGCGGCTCGCCGGTCAGGTAGAGGACCGTCCACAGCCGGCCCATCACCCGCTTGAAGCCCCAGAACTCCATCAGGGCGCCGACGGCGTCGGCCACCTCGTGGATCAGCTCGCGCTCTTCCTCCCGCGTCGCCATTTCCGGGAGTGTAGTCGCGGCGGGGGATTCGGGCATCGGTCGGCTCGTCTTCAGCGCGATCGCGAGAGAAGCACCTGCGCTACCTGCGCAAGCAGGTCTCGGGTGGGGCTCTGCGGGACGGGGCCCAGCGCCTCCAGGGCGGCGTCGCGCTCGCGCTCGGCGATGCGGCGGGCGGCCCCGAGCGCCCCGGTCCGGTTCAGCTTCACCGCGAAGGCGCGCACGCGAGCGTGCTGCAGCTCCTCGGCCTCCGCGCCCTGCCCGGCGAGCAGCTTGCCCATCTCCTCGCGCAACACCGGAAGCCGCTTGAGCGCGATGGCCAGCGGCAGGCTGGGCTTCCCTTCCGCGACGTCGGCCAGCACCGCCTTTCCCAGCGTGCTCGCGTCCGCCTCGAAATCGAGCAGGTCGTCGGCGATCTGGAAGGCGCTGCCCGCCCGCTGCCCGAACTCGCGCAGCGCCTCGACCACTCCTCGCGGCGCGCGCGCCGCGAGCGCCCCGGCCTCCCCGCACCAGGCGAACAGCGAGCCGGTCTTCTTCGCCGCGATGGTGAGCGCGTCTTCCTGCGTGAACCCCGTGCTCCCGCGCAAGGCGAGCTGGCGCCCCCGCCAGCACCGAGACGCCGTTGCCGTACGCCACGCGCGGGGCGGGCATGCCGCGCCGGGTGAGGCCGTCGTCGATCACGTCGTCGTGCAGCAGCGTCGCGGAGTGCACCAGCTCGGCGACGACCGCCAGCGCCACGCGCCCGCGCGAGCGCCGCCCGGGCGCCGCGGCGCGCGCCGAGAGCAGCGTCAGGAGCGGGCGCACGCGCTTGCCCCCGGAGCGGACCAGCGCCTCCGCGGCCGGGGCCAGCTCCCGCGGCCCCCGGCGAGCCGCTCCGACGAGCAGGCGCTCCAGCCGAGAAAGCCCCTCCGCCGCCGCGGTGACGGGGAGGAGCTGCGCGGCCGAGGGACGCGCCTCCGGCCGGGCTGCCGCCTCGACCAGATCTGCGAGGCCCGCTGAGGTGAGCGCCGCCATGCTCCTCCGGGTTCGCGGAACTTTCAGAAACTTTTGAAGCAATTAACGGTCGGCGTGCCCCCTGTCAACCGCGGCGGCCGGCAGAATGCGGCGGATGCCCGCCTTCCTGCTCACCTGGAGCCCCGAGCGCTTCGCGTGGACCGACCTCCCGCGGATGGCGAGCCGCGTGCGCCGGGGCCGGCGCGTCTGCGACAGCTGGAGCTGCGCGCGCAGCAAGCAGATCCGGCGCGGAGACCGCCTGTTCATGCTGCGGCAGGGAGCGGAGCCGCGCGGCCTGTTCGGCTCCGGGCGTGCGTCGACCGATTGGTACGAAGGTCCCAACTGGCGCGGCCCGGGATACTGCCACTACGTCGACCTGGTCTACGACGTCCTGCTCGACCCCGCGCGTGACGCCATCCTGCCTCGCGAGGCTCTTCGCGCGGGGAAGCTCGCGCGGGTGCACTGGGACACCCAGTCGTCCGGCGTGCGCATCCCCGACGAAGTGGTCGCGGAGCTGGAGCGCACCTGGGCCTCATTGTCCGCCGGAAGGTAGGGGAATATGCTACTGCGCACCCACAGGAGGCATCTCATGACGGTCCGCACCCTATTGCTCGGGGCGCTCGCCCTGCTCGCGCTTCCGTTGCCGGCGCACGCTTGGGACCGTGGTCAGGTGACCACGTTTGCCAGGCTGCCCAGCCCGACGCGCAATCCCGAGGGGATTGCGCTGGACAAGGCCGGAAACGTCTATGTCGCGGACTTCGACTTCCGCGGCACCTCCAGCGGCGTCGGACAGATCGTCGTGTTCGACAGCGCTGGCGCCTTCCAGCGAGTCGTGGACGTGGCGAACTCCAGCCCAGCGCTGCTCGGTCTCGACTTCCATCCGCAGACGCACGAGCTGCTGGTCATCGACTTTGGCGGCCACAAAGTACTGCGGGTCAACGCCCGGAATGGCAAGTCTTCGCTCTTTACGACGATTCCAAAGGTCAGCGCCGACCCGAAGGCGCCCGATCCGGGTCCCAATGCGCTCACCTTCGATGCAGCCGGCAACGTGTACATCTCCGATTCCTTTCAGGGGATCGTCTGGAGGACCGGCCGCGACGGAGGGACCGCGGAGCAGTTTGCTTCCGACCCCCTGTTGACCACGAGCGGCGTGCCGCCGTTCGGCGCAAACGGGATGGCCTTCAACCGTGCGGGCACCGCGCTGTTCGTGGCGAACACCGGCAATGACACCGTGGTTCGAATCCCGGTCGATGCCGCCGGGCGCGCCGGAGCGGCGGAGGTCTTCGTGAACAGCATCAATGGCGCGGACGGTCTCGCCATTGACGGGTCCGACAACGTCTGGGTGGTGGCGAACCAAGCCGACGAGATCGTGGTGGTGGATCCCAGCGGAAAGGGGATCGCCAAGCTCGGCGACTTCAACGGGATCGGCGCCGACGGCGCGCCCGTCGGATTCCTCTTTCCGGCAAGCCTGGTGCTCCGGGGGAAGTTCGTCTACGTGACCAACCTCTCCCTCGATCTGCGGCTGTTCAACCCGGCGTTCAACGCGGTGGACTCGCAATACGCCGCGCAGGTCACCGTCCATACGGTCGCGAGAATCGTGAATCCCCTCGCGCCGTCTCCTTGACCGCTTGGCACGCAGCCGGAGCTGAATGCTAAGAGAGGCGCGTGCGAGCCGCGGCCGCAGTCTTTCTCGCGACCGCGCTCGCGCATGCGGCGCGCGCCGCTCCGCCCGACGAGCTGTTCGATCCCCTCAAGGCCATCGAGTACGACCTCTACGATTTCGCTCCCGAGGAGCAGGCCGGCTGGGAGGCCTCGCGCTACGCCGCGAACGCGGTCCGGCTCGACCTGGGGAGCGTGACGCTCAAGGAGCTGTTCGCGGTCCAGGAGGCGCAGGCCAACCTGCGCGCCCTGCCCTGGCTCGGGTTCCATCTCGACGTGCAGGACGACCGGACCCGAGAGGCGGAGGTGGCGCGTTTCTCCGCCGACGTGCTTCTGCGCGTCGCACCCGGGGTGGAGCTGGCGGTCTCCGGCACTCCCGACGTGGTGAAGCAGGACAGCGCGATCGGCGGCGCGCTCCTGCTCACCAGCTCCGATCGCGCACGCTACGCAGTCGTGCGGCTCCTCGACGACGCCGCTTTCTTCAACTTGCAGAACCCGTCGGGCGCGCGCCGTGACGCGCCGGTGTGGCGCGCGCAGGCGGAAGCGCGGTGGGCGGACGGGCCGTTCTCCGCGTGGGGTCGCGCCGACCTGGGCACCGCGAACGAGGTGCGCTACGCCTCCGCGCAGCCGCAAGGGGTGCAAGCGACTTCGGATCAGCGCAGCGACGTGGAGGCGCACCTGCGCTGGGCGGAGCGCGGGTTCGCGGCCGGGCTGCGGCTCAGTGCGCGGCGCCTGGACACGGCGCGCACCGCGCAGGGCGCGGAGACCGCGCTGCGCCGCGGGTTCGCCTACGCTCGCGCCTATCTCCTCGCAAAGGTCTTGCCGCGCCTCGCGCTCCGCGCCGTCGCGCTCGGTTGGAGGGAACGGGCGCGCGGACTCGATGCCGGCGCGCGCTACCAGGTATCGCGCTCGGACCTGGGAGCCCGGCTGGGCGCGGTCTGGACGCCCGGCGAGGAGTGGATCTTCGAGGCAGGCTACGCGCGGGTGCACAGCGCGCAGGACCGGGACGGCGCGCCGTTCGACCAGTGGGGCGACAAGGCATACGGCACCGCCCGGTGGTCGCCTCGCGCGCGCGTCCACCTGCATTTCCTCATCAGCCACCAGGTGACCACCGGTGCATTCGGAGGCTTCAGCGGCGGGCTCCAGGTGCTCTTCTGATGCGCGCTGTCCTGCTCTGCGCGCTCGCCGCCAGCGCCGCGCGCGCCGCCTCCCCGGGTGCGCTGAGCGACCCGATGTTCTACCTGCATGAGGACACCTACCAGTTGACGCCGCGGCGCCTTTCGCAGTGGGAAGCTGGCCGGCTCGCCCAGCAAGGCAATGCCTGGGTCGACCTGGGGAGCGTCGAGGGTGGCAGGTACGACGCGGTCGAGCGCGGCGTCCTGAACCTCGAGCTCGCCTCGCGCCTGTCGCTCCACGCGGAGCTGCGCAACGACCTCGATGCGGGCGGCCGCGTCACGCGCACCGTGGGAGACCTGCTGGTAAACGTCGCTCCAGGGCTCTGGCTCGGCGCCTCCGGCGTGCCCGCGGCCCACAAGCAGGACTACGGGGTCGGAGGCACCGTGGTCTTCGCGAGCGCGTCGCGCCGCCGGTACCTTCTCGCCCGCCTGGTGGCGGACCAGTTCCTCTACAACCAGACCAACGTCGACGGCGGCACCCGAGCGTCCCCCGTGCTGCACGCGCAGCTCGAGGGCCGCTGGGAGGACGGCGCGTGGTCCTTGGCCGGTTCGCTCGACGCCGCGACCGAGGGCGAGACGAGCTTCCCCGCCGCGCCGCTGGTGACGTACGAGGCGGATTCGCGACGCGAGTTGTCGCTCCACGGCCGGTATGCGGGATCGACGCTGGAGCTGGACGCGCGCGTCGATCTCCTCCGCACCCGCGCCGCGCGGACGGAGCTGGGCGTTTCGTCCGCGCTCCGCCAGACGGTCGCGACGCTTCGGCTGGACGCATTGCTGGCTCCTGTCGCAGGCACGCGCTGGCGCCCGCGGTTGGGCGTGCGAGGGGTCGGCGGCGAAGCGGTCGGCAACGACGCGGGCGTGTCGTTTCGCCTCACGCGACGCGAGCCTTCTGCGCGCATCGCGGCGCAGCGGGAGGACGGCGCCGCGCTGTGGGAGGTGGGATACGCGCTCGCGGTCCCGGTGCTGCGTCAGACTGGCGGCGGACCCGCTCTCGACACCGCTCCATACCAGGACAAGCTCTACGGTTCGTGCGACCTCGGGTTTGGCTCGATCTCCCTGCGCGGGCTTCTCTCCTGGGAAATCCGCAACGCGCGTTTCGGCGGCGCCAACGCCAACGTGCTGATGCAGTTCTAGCCATTCGAGATCATTCCTGGCTGCCCGATCTCCCACGCAAGTCCGCCGCCTGCGCTTCGGGCCCTGTGGTAGATGGGAGCGCCATGCCGACCCGACTCGCCTGCGCGGCGCTGCTCGTGTGCGCTGCCTGCGCCCGGCACGTGGCGCCCGCGCCGGGCGAGGACCGCACCGTCGCCTCGGGAGTGCCGGTCGTATTCGGGTCCGAGCAGGACCTGCCCAAGGGCACGCGCGTGCTCTGGGACTTCGGGGACGGCACGCCGCCCGCCGACGGACCTCGTGTCGAGCACGCCTTCCCACGGGCAGGCGCGTACCGCGTCACCGAGACCGTGGTGGGCTCGGACGGGCAGAAGCTCAGCGCCTCCGTGAACGCGACCGTGTTGCGGCGGCCCGTCCCCGCGGCGGTACCGCCCGACGTCCGCGCCGCGTGGGTCCAGGAGCGCCCCTGGGACCGCGTCACCGTGCACCGCGCAACGGCGGCGAAGCTCGCGCTGACCGACACGTTCGACGAGACCGCGGCCGAGCTGTCCGATGCACTCGGATTCGAGGCCCTCGACCCGCGGGCTGCCCAGGAGAACGGCTTCGATCCGGACGAGGGACTGGCGCTGTTCACGGTGCCGCAGGACGCGGAGGCCCTGGTCGCCGCCGTCGGGACGAGCGACGAGGCGAAGGCGCTCGCTGCGGTGAAGCGCCTGCTCTCGCGCGCGTCCGAGGGGCGCTTCGCGGGCGGGCCATTCCAGCTCACCGATACGAGGACGCAGAACGGCGTGCCGATGCTTCTCGGCGCCGGACGCGGCGGCGAGCAGGTCGCGGTGGTGCTCCGGTACGGGTATCTGTACCTGCGCCTGCCCGGGCTCACCGACCCCACGCTCGCGATGCGCGGGGTCATCGCGCTGCAGCCTTCTGGGGGGCTGGTCGCCGAGCCGGCCTGGCAGCTGGCGATCCAACACGTGGGACAGGGCGACGCGGTGTTCTTCTCGCGTCCTTCGGAGAAGGACGGGCAGGGCAGATTCGCCTCGCAGCTCGGCCTGGCCGCGTTCTCGCTGGTCGACGGTCCGGAAGGCCTCCAGATGAAGCTTTTCGCGCAGCCGCGCAGGCTCTCCCCCGAGGAGCTGCAGAAGACGTTCACGCCGCTCAAGGCACCGCCCGACGTCGCCGCGCGGCTCCCCGCCGGTCCCGCCGCGTACGTGAAGGTCTCGGGCCGGCCAGACGCGCTCTGGCGGGAACTGCTCAAGGCGAGCCAGGCGGATGCCAACCGCGCCCGCGAGCGCGCCGAAGAGCTGACCGGCCTCGACCTGGAGAAGGACCTCTTGCCGGCCTTCACCGGAAACGTCGGAATCGCGCTGTACCTCGACGCCGCCGCGCTGCTCGAGGCGGTGCTGGGCGAGGAGGTCGGCGCTTTCGATCGCTCCGGTTTCCTGGCCGCGGCGGAGCTTGCTCCAGAGCGGGCGCGCGCGCTGCAGCAGGCCATCGACCGCAAGGTCAGCGCCGCCCAGCGCGTGCCGATCGGCGGCACCACTCTGTGGAAGCTCGGCGGGGGGGCGGCCATGGCCGCGGTGAAGGATGGGTACTTGTACTTCGCCATCGGCGGGGTTCCCCAGGACCAGGAGGAGCCCGACCCCGCGCCGCCATCGCGCCGGGACCGCCGCCGCCGGCCGGCGCCGCCTCCGCGGCCCGCGCAGCTCGGTCCCATCGGGCACGCGCTCGCGCCCGAGCGCGGAGCGCGGACGTTGAGCGACCAGCTCAAGGAGGCGAGCGTCTCGGGTTTCGATTCCCCGCGCGATCAGGTCGGCTGGTTCGACGTGCAAGGCCTGCTGCGCTCGCTGCAGGCGGCCGCCGAGGGTGAAGGCGGCATGGTGGGCGCCGGCGCGCGCATGGTGGCCGACCGGATGGCCGCGCTGCGCGACGCGGTGGTGGTCGCGCGGCCCGCGCCTGACGGCGTGGACGCGACGCTGTCGCTCCGGTTCCGCCGCGGCCGAGGCGCGCCTCCGGCCGGTGGCGCCGAGGGAAGGCCTCCCCGCTGATGGGCACCCTGGAGGTCATCTGCGGACCGATGTTCTCGGGGAAGACCGAGGAGCTGATCCGCCGCGTCACGCGCGCGGTGATCGCCCGGCGCAAGGTGCAGGTGTTCAAGCCGCGGGTGGATTCGCGCTACGACCCGGACGCGGTGGTGAGCCACTCGCAGTGGCGGGTCGAGTCGACGGTGGTGGACAGCCCTGGCCAGATCCTCGAGCAGCTCGATCCCGCCGCGGAAGTGGTGGGCATCGACGAGGTCCAGTTCCTCGGCCCGCAGGCAGTGGAGGTGTGCCGCGCGCTGGTGGAGCGCGGGCTGCGGGTGATCGTGGCCGGACTCGACCAGGACTACCGCGGCGCTCCCTTCGAGCCGATGCCGCAGCTGCTCGCGGAGGCGGAGTACGTCACCAAGGAGCTGGCCATCTGCGTCGTTTGCGGAGCGCCGGCGGGCCGATCGCAGCGCATCGTCCCCGCCGAGGACCGGGTCGTGGTCGGTGCGGCGGACGTTTACGAGCCGCGCTGCCGCAAGTGCTTCTCGCCCGAGCCACGGCCGGCGACGGCGCCGCCCGAGCAGGAACTGTTCGCGTTCGTGAAGCGCGCCGGGCCGCAGGGGACCTGAGGAGGCTTTCTCATGCGCGACCACGCGTACGACGAGATCCCCTATCGCGCGCCCGAGATGCCGCACCGCTACGGTCCTTCGGTGCACGTGGTCGCGGAGCCGCTCGCGCTCACCCAGCTGGCTCGCCTGTGCGCCAAGGGCACCATCCAGCCCGACATCAATCGCCTGGTGGGCGAGCTGTATCGGGACCTGCTCCGGGTCATCGTCAACGCGGAGTTCCCCCGGCGCGCCGCCGCCACTCCCACCCGGATGATCGACCACACACCGAAGGGGGTGTTCCACGGGGAGACCATCGATCCCGAGGTGCGGGTGGTCACGGTCAACATCGCGCGAGCCGGCACCTTGCCCTCCCAGATCACCTACGACTTCTTCAATACGGTGTTCGACCCGCGCCTGGTCCGGCAGGACCACTTCGTCATGGCCCGCGTGCTGGACGACGCCTCCAAGGTGATCGGCGCGCGCATCTCGGGCAGCAAGATCGGCGGCGACGTGGACGACGCCATCCTCCTCTTCCCCGACCCGATGGGGGCCACCGGCGGCTCGATCTGCACCGCGCTCGACGCCTACAAGGCGCAGGTGGTGGGCACGCCGCGCAAGGTGATCGCGGCGCACCTGATCGTCACTCCCGAGTACCTGAAGCGGGTCACGTCCCAGCACCCCGGGACGGTGATCTACGCGCTGCGCCTCGACCGGGGGCTCTCGCCGCCCGAGGTCTTCGACACCGTTCCAGGCACCTTGTGGGAAAGGGAGCGCGGCTTGGACGATCGGCAGTACATCGTCCCGGGCGGCGGCGGATTCGGCGAGCTGATGAACAACGCGTACGTGTGAGTCGCGAGGAGATCCGATGAAGCTGGGCGACGAGGTCGAGGTCCTGTACACGCAGCAGCAGATCGCCGGCCGCGTCCGCGAGCTGGCCGCGGAGATCGAGCGCGACCACCGCGGCAAGGAGCTGGTCCTGGTGGGCGTGCTGAAGGGCGCCTTCATGTTCGTCAGCGACCTCGCCCGCCAGATCGACCTGCCGCTTTCGATCGATTTCATCGGGCTCTCCAGCTATGGCGAGGAGAGCGAGAGCTCGGGCGTGGTGAAGATCACCTCCGACCTGACCCGGCCCATCGAGGGCAAGCACGTGCTCATCGTGGAGGACATCGTCGACACCGGCCTCACCATGCGTTACCTGCTCGACAACCTGTCCACGCGGAGGCCCTCCTCGGTGAAGATCTGCGCGCTCCTGCAGAAGCCGTCCCGGCTGCGCACGCGCATCCCCATCCAGTATCTGGGGTTCACCGTGCCTGACCTCTTCGTGGTGGGGTACGGGCTCGACTCGGGCGAGAAGTTCCGCAACCTGCCGTTCATCGGCGCGGCAAAGAAGGCGTGAGCGCGATGGCCGACGCCCACACGCAGACCGCCCGTCGCGGCGGCGGCCTTTCCAGGCTGGTCTTGTGGCTCCTGGTGCTCGGCCTGCTGGTGGCGGTGTGGTGGCTCGCCTCGGAGCGCAACTTGCGCCGTTTTTCCTGGCGGCCAGACGAGTCGGTCCTGACCATCTCGAAGGGGCGCTTCTTCCCGCTCGGGATGGCGAACATCGCCGCCGACGACCCCCAGCTCGGAAAGGTGTACGGGCCGATCCCCATTCCGCAGGGCGCGAAGGTGTCCGAGCAGGAGTTCGACGACCAGACCGCGCTCGATCGCGCGCTCTTCGATCTGGTGGTGCCTTGGGCGCGCGCCGATGCGCAAAAGGGCGAGGAGAAGTCGATCGCCGAGGCAGGCCGGCTGGTCGACCGCGCCACCGCGTTACCCGGACTGACCGCCGAGCAGCACCAGCAGCTCGCGGGACTCCGCGGCGAGCTCGCCTTCACCGCCGCCCGGCAGGAGCTGCTTCAAGCGGCGAAGCTGGTCCTCTCCGCGCGCCGCAAGCTCCAGTCGGTCGAGGAGAGCGGCGGCGAGCACGCCCTGGAAGCGGGCCCGATGCTGCGCGAACTGGAAGGCATCCAGGGCCTCCTCGAAGACTCGTCCCAATCCAAACTCCACCCCACGCCCTCTGCACCACCGGCATCGCGCCAGCCCACCGCGCCGAAACCGAATTCCCCCACACCGGACGCCGGTACCAGCCCGCCCGGCCCGACGCGCTAGACCCGAGTAGAAGCCAACAGATCTCTTGATCGCTGTCTCGGCCAGTCAGTCGGGGAGCTGGCCGGTGAAAATGAGTTGGGCGGGGCCTCGCATGAAGAGTTGGCCGGTCAGGGGGTCGCGGCGGATGGAGAGGGCGCCGCCCGGAAGCTCGACGATCACGTCGCTGGATGCGTCCACGTCGCCGCGGGCGGCGGCGGCGGCCGCTATGGCACAAGCCCCCGTTCCGCAGGCCTGGGTCAGGCCGGCGCCGCGCTCCCAGACCACGGCCGAGTAGCGCGCCGGGCCGACCCGCGAGGCGAACTCGATGTTCGCATCCTCCGCTCGGCAGAGCGGCGGCCCGTGCCGCGCCGCGAGCACGCGCAGGTCGCCGTCGGTGAAGACAACCCGGTGGGGATTGCCCGTCGAGACCGGCACCGCGGTGAACCCGCCCGCCAGCTCGCGGGTGGCGCCCACCTCGGCTACCCCCATCTCGACCTCCACCTGGCCGAAGGACGCCGTCTCCGCCTGTACGGCGCACGGACGCGGACCCGCATCCGTCTGCAGCACCACCCGCGCGCGCGCGGGGCGCGCACCTCCATCGGTCGCGATCCACAGCGCCGCACAGCGCGCGCCGTTTCCGCACATCTCGGGCACCGATCCGTCCGCGTTGTGGATGACGAACCGATCGCCGTCGAGCAGGGTGAGCACCCCGTCCGCGCCGATTCCCCGATGGCGGTCGCACAGTTCCGTGGCGCGCTGCGGCGAGGGCGGGGCCGCCCCGGCCTCGCCGCGCAGGTCGAGGAGGACGAAATCATTGCCCAGGCCGTGGAGCTTGGCGAAGCGCATCGGGCGCAGCATAACCCGGCCGAAAAAGGCGCGGGCGGTTGCTTGACAGCAGTGCAGCCGGGCGATTCAACTGGGATTCCGTGTCCCGGACCTGCCCCGACTGCCACAACACCTACGACGACGACGTCCTCCACTGCCCGGAGGACGGCGTGAGCCTCACGGGCGGGATAGCGGACGACCTGATCGGGCACACGGTCGGCTCGTACCGGGTCGTCAAGCTCCTCGGGAAGGGCGGGATGGGCTCCGTCTACATGGCCGAGCACCCGGCGATCGGGTCGAAGGTCGCCATCAAGTTCCTGCACCCGCAATACTCGCACGACGAGAAGATCGTCGATCGCTTCTTCAACGAGGCGCGCGCGGTCAACGTCATCGGCCACGACAACATCCTCAAGATCCTCGACCTCGACGTCACCGACGACAACCGCCACTACTTCGTGATGGAGTTCCTGCACGGGCGTCCGCTGCAGAGCCTGCTCAAGGGCGGCGGCGCGGTGCCCCTCCAGGTCGCGGGGCCCATCCTGCTCCAGGTCTGCGACGCCCTCGGCGCCGCGCACGATGCGGGAATCGTCCACCGCGACCTGAAGCCCGACAACATCTATCTGATCTCGCTCAAGGGGAAGAAGAACTTCGTCAAGGTGGTGGACTTCGGCATCGCCAAGCTCACCAACTCCGAGGGCGTCTCCACCGGCAAGACGCAGACGGGCATGGTGATGGGGACGCCGGCGTACATGTCGCCGGAGCAGGCCAGCGGCCGCACGCAGCTCATCGACGCGCGCAGCGACGTGTACTCGCTGGGCGTGATGATGTTCCAGCTCGCCACCGGCCGGCTGCCCTTTCCGGGCGCCGCATTTGGCGAGGTGCTGATCGGCCACATCCAGCTGGCGCCGCCTCGACCGCGCGACCTGAACCCGGCGGTTCCGGAAGCGTACGAGACCGTGATCCTGCGCACGCTCCAGAAGCGGCAGGAGGATCGCTTCCAGAGCATGCAGCTCCTGCACGAGGCGATCTCGCGCGTGATGGATCAGCTCGGCATCACCAGCGAGCTGCCGACGGCCGAGAAGAACGAGGACATGGATACCATCGCCTCGCGCGGCTCGCCGTCCAATCCGGGGGCGCGCACCCCTTCGCAACCGGGCCGCTCCACCGACCCGCGCGCCGGAGCGCGGCGAAGCTCTCCGGGGAGGTCGCAGCCCGTTTCACGGCCGCGCGCTTCCGCCCCGGGACGGCAGCGGGCCACGCCCGGCAGGCCGCAGCCCCGCGCGGAGGAACCGGAGGATCAGCCGACGCTCCCGGCCAGCGCGCTGCAGAAGAGCCGCGCGCCGCTCATCGTCGGGATGGTGGCCGCGGTGGTGCTGCTCGGCGCGGTCGGTTACCTCGTGAGCAAGTTGCTGACCGCGACCCAGGAAGCGAAGCAGGCCGCCGACGAGGTGGTGAAGACGCGCAAGACGCAGGTCGAGCAGCGTCCACCGCAGCCCGAGGCGGAACCCGTCTACGTGGTGGTGGTGAGCGATCCCCTCGAGGCGCGCGTGAAGGCCACCTGGAAGGGCGGCGACAGCGACGGGACGGCGCCGCTCTCCATCGAGGCGCCGCGGAACGCCAGGGTCCATCTGGAGATCACCAAACCGGGCTACCTCCCCTACCAGGGCGACCTGGTGGCGGACGTCGCGCAGACCTTCACGGCCAAGATGACGGCGCTCTCGGTCGCCTCGCCCACGCCACCCGTCCAGCGCGAGCCCGAGCGCGTCGTCCGCAAGGCCCCGCCGACGAAGAAGAAGAAAACCGATCTGCCCAACGACGGGCTGATCGACATCGGCGACGCGCTGAAGTAGGCGCGCGCTCCCGGCCGCCAGCGGAATTCCATTGCAGCCGTGCTGCAATGCATGCTTGACAGCAGCGCCCTGCGAGGTGTCGACTGTGCGTGCAGGCGCCCGTGCGCTCGGGGGGAAGGGGGCCAGGCGGCCCCTTTCGACTACCGGCCGCGCTCCGCACCTGGCATGACGCGCGGAGAGAACTCGTGTCCCGGACTTGCCCCGAGTGCGCGACCACGTACGAGGACGAGATCCTGCACTGCCCCGAGGACGGCCTCGACCTGACCGGGCTCGATCCGGACGACGAGCTCATCGGCCGTAGCATCGGGTCCTACCGGGTCACGCGCGTGCTGGGCAAGGGCGGGATGGGCTCCGTCTACATGGCCGAGCACCCGGTGATCGGATCGCGCGTCGCCATCAAGTTCTTGCACCCCCAGTTCTCCGCCGACAAGAAGATCGTCGACCGCTTCTTCAACGAGGCGCGCGCGGTCAACGTCATCGGGCACGACAACATCCTCAAGATCCTCGACCTCAACGTCACCGAGGACAACCGTCACTACTTCGTGATGGAGTTCCTGTACGGGAAGCCGCTCCAGGATTTGGCCGAGCCGGGGACCCCGGTGGCGGTGGAGACGGTGGGACCGATCCTCCTGCAGGTCTGCGAGGCGCTCGCCGCCGCGCACGAGCGCGGGATCATCCACCGCGACCTGAAGCCCGACAACATCTACCTGACCATCCACAAGGGCCGCAGGCATTTCGTCAAGGTGGTGGACTTCGGCATCGCCAAGCTGACCGACCCGGGCTCGGGGCAGTCGACCGGGAAGACCCAGACCGGCATGGTGATGGGCACGCCCGCGTACATGTCGCCGGAGCAGGCCGGCGGGCTGACCACGCAGATCGACGCGCGCAGCGACGTCTACTCGCTCGGCGTGATCCTCTTCCAGCTCGCGACCGGCAAGCTGCCCTTCCCGGGGCAGAGCTTCGGCGAGGTGCTGATCGGCCATCTGCAGCTGCCGCCGCCCGACCCGGTGGCGATGAATCCGCTCTTGCCGCCGGAATGGGCCGCGATCGTCCTCAAGTGCCTCGCGAAGAAGCAGGAGGACCGGTACCAGAGCATGGAGCAGCTCCGGCAGACGCTCGCCGCCTGCATGGATCACCTGGGGATCGGGCACGAGCTGCCGCTCGCCAGCGCCGACGAGATGGCGATGTCGCGCTCCAATCCGGGGCTGCCGCCCCAGACGCCGCCGCCGCGCCCGCTCACGCGCAAGCCCGCGCCTCCCACGCCGGCGCCAGATCTCGCGCGCATGCAGCACGCCACGCCGGCCCGCCCCACCTCGCCGCCGGGCTCACTGATCGAGCGCGCCCCCGAGCGTTCGCACTTCCCGCTCATCGCCGGCGTGGTGGCGGTCCTCACGCTCGCGCTCGCCGGCATCGGGTACATGGTCTGGGACTCGCGCAAGCAGGCCGCGCAGATGGCGGAGACGATGCGGCACGAGGCCGAGCGCGCGCAGCGCGAGGCGGAGAAGCAGGCAGCGGCGGCGCGGGAAGCGGAGAGCAAGAAGCCGGTCGAGGCCGCGCAGAGCGTGACGCTCTTCGTCTGGTCGGACCCGAGCGGCACCGACGTCGAGGCGATCTGGAACGGCGGCAAGAAGCAGGGCGTCACTCCCTTCAATTTCGACGTGCCGAAGAACACCAAGGTGCACCTCGAGTTTCGCAGGGCAGGCTACCTGCCCAACCCGTACGTGAGCGACGTGTTCGCCGATGCTTCGCAGACCGTGCAGGCGAAGCTCGTCGCCGAGCCGAAGGTGCTGGCCGCCTCGCCGGTGCCTGGCCCGCGCAAGACGAAGAAGGAAAGGCCGCCCGACAAGCAGGGCGACGAGGACACGATCAAGATCGATTTCTGATCGTCGCCTCGCCGGCGTGTAAGCGAAAGACGCACATTGGCGCGCTCGTTCCGGAATTTCGGATGCCGGCGGGTACCGTCGTACGATAGCGACCGCTCGAGCGTAGCCGGGGAGCTGCAGCGCTCCGACATGGCTTCTTGGGGAGGGTGAATGCACCGACTTGCGTTGATGGCCGCGCTGCTCGCATTCGCGGCCGGGCCGCTGCGCGCGCAGGACGCGTCGCTCGAAGAGGCGAAGGCGCACGCAGCGCGGGCCAAGGTGCACTACGACCTGGGTGAGTACGAGAAGGCGGCCGAGGAGTACATCCTCGTGTACCGCATCCGGCCACTCGCGCCGTTGCTCTACAACATCGCGCAGAGCTACCGGCAGGCAGGGCAGTACGAAAAGGCCAAGCAGTTCTACAAGAGCTACCTGCGCGAGTCGAAGGACGCGACGGCGAGCAACCGCGCCGCGATCGAGAAGGCGATCCGCGAGATCGAGGAGCTGCAGGCGAAGGAGAGGCGAGCGAAGGACGGCCCGCCCAAGGGGATCGCACAGACTCCCGCGGTCACGGGCGGCGCGCCGACCCTGGCGCCGCCGGCGGCCGCGCCCGCCCCGCAGACTCCGGAGCGGACTGCAGTCGCGGAATCTCTGAAGCCCCTCGCGGGCCCGCCGGTCGCGGCGCCTGCGGTGGCAACGGCGCAACCTGCGGCACAAGCTGCGACCGCCGCTGCGCGGACCGCGCTTCCTGCCCAGGCCGTGACCACCACGACGGTCGCGCCCTCGCGCGGGAAGGACCGCACGTTCGCATACGTCACCGCCGGCGCAGCGGCGCTGTTCATCGGCGGCGGCCTGGTGTTCACCTCCAGGGCGTCGAAGTTCGAGGACGAGCTGACAGCGCGGCCCCATCCGCAGTCGACCATCGACGACCTCTCCTCGACCGCCAAGTCGAGCCGGACGCTCGGGGCGCTGTTCCTCGGAGCGGGCGCCGCCGCGGCGATCGGCGCGGGCCTGCTCTACTTCCTGCCGACGGGCGACGGCGTCGCCGTGCAGGGCAGGTTCTAGTGACGCATTTGCTTTCCGCCGCTTCCAGAAAATCACCGAACGTCTCCACACGGGGGCCGCAACAGATGAGCTTTGCCAAGGACCGCCGCCTGCTCCGCACCATCCAGCTCGCGTGTCTCGCGGCCGCGCTCGCGACGATCGCAGCCTGCAAGGGACCCGACCCGTCCACGTTCGCCTGCAGCAGCTCGGCGGAGTGCCCCGGGGACTACCACTGCGATCTGGGCACCGCGTCCACCACCGGCAGCTTCAAGTGCGTGAGCGGCGCGCCGACGCCGCGAACGCTGGCCGCGGAGGCGAGCAAATTCCTGCTCTCGAAGCACCCCAGCGCCGACGGCAGCACCCGGACGACGATCCTGGCGAACCTGGGCGCCGTCACCTCGACCCCCGATTTCGTCGGCGTGCGCCTGATCGCGAGCCAGGCTGGCCACGACCTCGCGGATTCTCCGGTCGCGGCGGACGGCTCGGTCCTCGAGTTCCAGCTCCCCCAGGCGACCGCCCAGGTCTCGCTGCGCGTGCAGGACGACAGCGGCCACTCCGTTCCGGTGACCGGGTACCCGGAGCAGGTCGAGCTGAGCTTCGTCGGCAGGGACGTCGCGGGCAGCAGCAACGGTGCCGCCGCCTACGACGTCACCAATCAGAACGATGCCCTGTTCGCGCCGGCTACCTGGATCGAGAGCGGCCCCGGTCCGAGCGGTTCCGCGAAGGAGTTCACCGCGAACGATGTGCTGTTCCCAGACGGTGGAGTGCAGTTCTCGTCCTCTTATGCGTCGATTGCGTATCCCGATTACGAATCGGCATCCACCAGCAGCCCTGCGGTGCCATCCCTCACCGCTACGCCCGTCGGATGGCAACCGTTCAACCAGTTGCCGACCGAGAGCAAGCCCGAGGGAGGACCTTCGGCGAGAACCGGGATGGTGCTCGCCGCCACCGGCTCCGGATTCCTCATGTTCGGCGGCACGGACGCGACGAACGCCCCCTCGGATCCGCAGGGTGCCTTCTGGCAATACGACTTCTTCGCGGGATGGACCCTGAATGCTGCCCCCGCGGGCCCGTTGCCCAGCGCGCGGTCCGCGGCCGCTGCCGGCAGGGCCGCGACAGGAGGCAGCTGCTT
>VBKO01000199.1 GCA_005888115.1 Deltaproteobacteria bacterium | reverse complement strand
ACGATGTCCTGCAGCTCCTTGTTCTGCGCCACCTTGTCGGTCGAGGCCTGTTCCGCGTTCAGCACCTTCCCGCGCAGCGGCAGGATGGCCTGCGTGCGCCGGTCGCGTCCCTGCTTGGCCGAGCCGCCGGCGCTGTCGCCCTCGACGATGAACAGCTCGCTCTCCGAAGGATTGGTGGAGGCGCAGTCGGCGAGCTTTCCCGGCAGGTTGAGCCGGTGCGACACCGCCGTCTTGCGCTGCACCGCCTGCGACGCCGCCCGCGACGCCTCGCGCGCGCGCGCCGCCAGGGTGATGCGCGCCACCACCGCCTCGGCGATGGTGCGGTTGTCGTTCAGCCATTTCTCCAGCGCCGGCCGCACCACGCCGTCCACCTGCGCGGCGGTCTCCTGGTTGTTCAGCCTGCCCTTGGTCTGTCCCTGGAACTGCGGCTCGACCACGTAGACGGAGAGGATCGCGACCATGCCCTCGCGGATGTCCTCCGCGGTCAGCGTCACGCCTTTGGGCGTCAGATCGTGCGTCTCGATGTAGTTGCGCACCGCCTTGACCACGCCGCTGCGCAACCCGGCCTCGTGCGTGCCGCCCTGCGGAGTCGGGATCCCGTTCACGTAGCTGCGGACGTGCTCGTCGGTCGCTTCCGTCCACATCAGGGCGACCTCCATCCGGCCATCGCCCTCCGACGAGCGGTAGAACTGCGGGCTGGTGCCGTTCTGCGGAGGTATGGTCGGCTTGGCCCGCTCCGCGACCACCTTGCCGAGGAACTCGGCGATCCCGCCCTCGTGCTTGTACGTCACTTCGGCGGGCGGCTCCGCGGTCTGGTCGCGGAACACGACCTCCATGCCGCGGTGCAGGTAGCTGCGCGCCTCGAGCCGGTCGCGGATCATTGCCGGATCGAATTTCAGCTTGAGCCCGAAGATCTCCGCGTCCGGCTCGAAGGTGATGCTGGTGCCGGTGCCCTTCGCCTTCCCCTCGGCCTTGAGCTTCGAGAGCGCATGCCCCTTGGCGTACGTCTGTACCCACCGCTTCCCGTCGCGCTTCACCTCGGCGACGAGCTTGGAGCTGAGCGCGTTGACCACGCTCGACCCGACGCCGTGCAGACCCCCCGAGTGGATGTAGTTCCCCTGCTCGAACTTCCCGCCCGAATGGAGCGTGGTGAGGATCACCTCGATGGCGGGCTTCTTGTACTTGGACATCACGTCGACGGGGATGCCCCGGCCGTCGTCGGTCACCGTCACCGTGCGGCCGTCCTCGCGCAGCGTCACCTCGATGCGGGTGGCGAACCCGTTGATCACCTCGTCGACCGAGTTGTCGAGGATCTCCCAGAGCAGGTGGTGGTAGCCCGTGGGGTCCGTCCCGCCGATGTACATGGCGGGCCGCTTGCGGACGGGCTCCAGCCCCTCCAGCACCTGGATGTCCTGCGCGGTATAGCTGGTCTTGCGCACCGCCATCACTTCTCTCCCTTGGGCTCAGGAAGCGGGACGAACGCGATTTGCCGCTGGACCACCTTCACCTTGTCCTTCTTGACCATCTCGCGGCCCTTGCCGCCGCGCGCCGCCAGCTCGTACGTCTTGACGCCCAGCGAGACCTTCTTGCCCTTGCTGCTCTCCAGCTCGATCGACTGCGCCTTGTCCGTCGTGCAGAGGAACGCGATCACCTGGTCCGCGGCCGGCACCTTGATGACGGTGACGCCCCGCCCGGGCCCGGCGAGCTCGTTGACCTCCTTCACCTTGCAGATCAGAGCATGGCTCGACTGGGTGACCACCGCGAGCAGGTCGCGGTCCTCGGCGGCCGCGACGCCGATCAGCTCGTCGTCCTTGCCCGGCCTGGCGTAGCGGCGGCCGGCGCGGGTGGAGAGCTCGGTGTGGGGCGCGAGGGGGAAGCGCAGCCCGTATCCTCGCTTCGAGACGCCGACCAGCTTTTCGGGGCGCGGTTGCCGCGGGTCGAGCGAGAGCCCGCCCACCACGCGCTCCTGGTCGTCGAACTTGAACAGCTTCTGCACCGGGTCCCCGTAGCCGGTGGAGGCGGGGACGTCGTTGAAGCGCGTCACGTACGCGGTGCCGAAGTTGGAGAAGAGGATCAGGCTGGACTTGAGCGATCCGGCCAGCACCGCCAGCACCTCGTCGCCCTCGCGCAGGCGCGTCGAGGAGGGGTCCTTCATCTCGCGCACGCGCTTGACCCACCCGTCGCGGGTGATCACGACGTGCGCGTCCTCGTCGGCGATGAAGGCCTCCTCGGTGTACTCGACCTCCTCGCGGCCGCCGCCGATCCGCGTGCGCCGCTCGTCCTTGTACTGCGCGGCGATCTCCTTGATCTCGTCGCGCACCACGCCCCAGCGCGCCTTGTCGGAAGCGAGCAGCGCTTTCAGCTCTTTCTGCTCGGCGCGCTTCTCCTTCGCCTCCTTCTGCACCACCAGGATCTCGAGGCGGGCCAGCTTGTAGAGCCGCATGTCGAGGATGGCGTCGGTCTGGATCTCGTCCAGCTCGAAGCGCTTCATCAGCTTCGCCGCCGCGTCCTCCTTGCCGTCGCTTTTACGGATGATCTTGATCATCTCGTCGAGCGCGTCGTAGACCTTCTCGAACCCTTCCAGGATGTGCAGCCGCTTCTGCACCTCCTGCAGGTCGAACTGGAAGCGCCGGGTGACGACCTGGAAGCGGAAATCGAGGAAGTAGCGGAGGATCTCCTTCAGGCCGAGCCGCTGCGGGGTGCCCACCTGGGGGTTCTGGCTGGGCACCAGGCAGGTCATGTTCACGTTGAAGCTCGTCTCCAACGAGGTGTGCTTGTAGAGGTACGCCATCACCAGGTCGGGATCGGCGTCGCGCTTGAGCTCGAGGACGATGCGAACGTCCTTGGTCGACTCGTCGCGCACGTCGACGAGCGGCGTCAGCTTCCGCTCGCGGACCAGGTCGCCGAACTTCGCCACCAGCGAGGACTTGTTCACCGCGTACGGGATGCTGGTGGCGACGATCTGCTGGCCGCCGCGCGGCAGCTCCTCCAGCTTCCACTCGCCGCGCACGCGTAGCGACCCCTGGCCGGTCTCGTAGATCTGACGCAGCTCGGCGCGCGAGTTGAGCACCTGCCCGCCGGTGGGGAAGTCCGGTCCCTTGATGAACTTGAGGAGGTCCTTGGTCTCCTGCTTGGGGTGGGCGATCAGCTCGACCAGCGCGTCGCACAGTTCCTGCACGTTGTGCGGCGGGATGTTCGTCGCCATGCCCACCGCGATGCCAGTGGTGCCGTTCATCAAGAGCTGCGGCAGGCGAGCGGGGACGACGATCGGCTCGAACATCGTGCCGTCGTAGGTCGGCCGGTAATCG
>VBKO01000022.1 GCA_005888115.1 Deltaproteobacteria bacterium | reverse complement strand
GGTTGGCGGCGAGCCAGCTCTTCGGCAGGGCGAACGGATCGCGGCCGGTGGCGCGCTCGAAAGCCCCCCCCATCACGGTCACGGGGCTCACGCGCTTGCCCTTCTCCTCGTATCCCTCGACAGACCCGTAGCTGAGGCGCAGCGTGAAAGTCGCGTCGGGATATGCGCTCGTCCCCTCGGCCGCGAAGCGCGCCTTTGCGATGAGCGCCTGCTGCCGCTTCTCCACGCCGTCGACTTCACGCTCGTACGTGCGGCGCACCTCGCGGGCCTCGGCGTCGACCAGGCGCGCCAACTGGATCATCGGATCCTGCGACGCATCGACGGCCGCCTTGCCGACCTCGAAGAGCTGCTTGCGAACTGCCGGGTCCTTGAGGCGCGTCCCCGCGACCAGCTCCTTCGCCAGCTCCTCGGGCGACTTCTTGCCCAGCACCTTGCGCACGACCGGATCGTCGGCGCCCAGCACCTCGCGCAGCTTGGTGAGCGCGAAGCGCAGCCCCTCCATTTCGTAGTCGTCGTAGACCGGAGCGGTGGAGAAGAGTTGCTGCTTGAGCGCTGGCAGGGCCGCGTCGGTGAACTCGCGGAGCCTCTGCTCGTTGGGCTTGGGAAGCTCCTCGGCCGCGCGCAAGAGCGTGCGCGCGTTGCGGAAGTAGCTCAGATCGCCCACCGAGAACCCGCGCGGCCGGCGGAAGCCGCCGCTGGTGGTCTGCGACCCTTCCAGGTAGCGCAGCCGCTCGTAGATCTGCCGCTCGCGCACGGCAGCGCGGGCGATCTGGTCCCAGGCGGCGGCCACGTCGCGCTGTCCCTTCGTCTTCGCCCGCAGCGCGTTCTCGCGCTTGATCTTGGCCTGCATCAGCGCGTCGTCGACCAGCGCCTCGCGGCGGCCCTTCAGCGCCTTGTAGCTGTTCTCGACGAAGAAGTGGTCCGACTCGGCGGTGCGGGCCTGTTCCGGACCGCGCCGCTTGTACTCGCTGAGGAAGCCGCGCACTTCGGCCAGATAGAGCAGGGTGTCGGGTAAGGCCACGTCCCGCTCGAAGACGAGCTGGGCGATGGTCAGGTCGCGCGAGGTCGAGCCGGGATGACCCGAGACGAAGGTGAGCTCGCCGTCCTTCGCTCCGGTCTGCGACCACCGCAAGTAGTGCCCGGTCGCCGCCGGCTTCCCGTTCTCGTAGGCCCGGATGAACGAGACGTCCAGGTCGTAACGCGGGAAGTTGAAGTTGTCGGGGTCTCCGCCGAAGGAAGCCATGGCGAACTCCGGAGCGAAGACCAGCCGCACGTCCTGGAAGCGCTTGTACTTGTAGAGGTCGTAGATTCCCCCGTGGTACAGCGTGACGACGTCGCAGCGCACCTTCTCGTCGCCGCCGGCGCACTCCTTCTCGATCTTCGCCATCTCGGCGCGCTGCGCCTCGGCGAACCTCTGCCCCTCGAGCCCCTGGGTGGCGGAATGCATCCGCTTGGTGACGTCGGTGATCCCGGTCAGCTGGTTCAGCTCGATCTCGGGGCACTTCACTTCCTGGTCGAGCGTCGCCGCGTAGAAGCCCTCCTTCACGAAGTCCTTCTCCTTCGTGGAGAGCTGCTCGATGCAGCTGTGCGCGCAGTGGTGGTTGGTCATCACCAGGCCCTCGGGCGACACGAACGATCCCGAGCAGCCTCCGGCCAGCCTCACGGAGGAGAGTTGCGCCTCGCCGAGCCACTTCGCCTCCGGGCTGAAGCCGTACTTCTTCGCCACCTTCGCGCTGGGGAAGTTGTCGAACGTCCACATGCCCTCGTCGGCGTGCGCGGCCAGGGGGAGCGCGGCGGCAAGCAAGAAGGTGGCAAGTCGGTTCATGTCGGCTCCTGAAGGCGCCGCGCGGGCGGCGCATATCCCCTGCAGCGCCGGGCCTTGTGCCTGCAAGGCCCCGCGGCGTCAAGGGTTCTTACGTACGCAACTCGGCCGCATTTCCGGGAGGCGGCCGGTTTCTTGGCCATGATGGCTCGAACGCTGCCCCGTTGCGCCTGCCCGGTCGCTTGGCTCAGACTGATGTCGGCTATTCACTCATCGACAAGGGACGTTCCAGCAGATGAGGCTCGCCTCGCAAGTATGCCTCGCTGCGGTGTTGCTGACGGGCACCGCCGTGATGGCCCAGGCCATCCAACCGTATCAGGGCCCGCCGAGGACCGGGTACGACGACACGTACCAGCGGCACTTCGGCTTCTACATCCGCCCGGACCTCGGGTTCGGCTATCTGACGTCGACCGGGTCAGGCGTCACGATCTCGGGTTTTTCCGAGCTGGCCGGCATCGCCATCGGCGGAGCGATCCGCGAAAACTCGATCCTCGCCGTGCACATCATCGGCGCCGCCGCACAGAACCCCAGCATGTCCTCGGGCGGGCTCTCTGCCACGGCGAACGACACCACGGTCACGCTATGGGGCATCGGCCCGCAGTACACGCACTACTTCATGCCGTCGGACCTCTATCTATCGACGACGCTGGCATTGACGCGCTTGCACAGCAGCAACGGGAATAACAGCGGGGACTCGGACTGGGGCGTCGGCACCCGCATCGCAGTGGGCAAGGAGTGGTGGGTCAGCGACCACTGGGGCCTCGGGATGGCCGGACACATCTCCTTCTCGAGCAACCAGGATCCGGTGGCTGGCGGCGGTTCCAACAGGTGGACCAGCTGGACGTTCGGGGCGACTTTCTCCGCGACGTACAACTGAAAGGCAGTGCCCCGCGGCGCTCGAAGGCGCGTCGCCGCCCCGGCCTACGGGGCTACGGCGGCGACACCGCCGCGAGCAGCGCGGCGAGGCGGTCGACTTCTCCCACCAGCTCGGGATCCGCGACCCACTCGACGGGGAAGTGTCGCTGTGCGCGCAGGTAGGCATCGAGCTGCGCGTCGCGTCCGTAGAGCGCGAAGGCGGCCCGCACGGCCTCGACCAGGGCAATCCGCGCCCGCGTGGGCTGCGCGATCCGCTGGCGCGCGGACTCCAGGGCGCGCCCGGCCGCGGCCAGCTGCTCGCGGTCGTGAAGGCGCAGGTTCTCGCGGCGGCTGATCACCGAGAGGGATTCGAGAAACCGCGCCATGTTCTCCGCGGCCTGCCTGATCTCGCGGGCGCGGGTCGGCTTCTCGCGGCCGAGCTGGTGCATCTGCGCGCGCGCCTCGAGGAAGATGCGCTTGTCCGGCGTGCGCAGACCCTGCAGCGCCCGCGTGCGGCTGAAGGCGTGCACGTCGCGCAGCGCGTCCTGCAGCGCGGCCGCGATCCGATCGTCGGCCGACTGCGCGATGCGCTTGGCGTGCCCGCGGAAGAGGAAGGCGAGGTTGGTCGCCGCCTGTCGCACGAGCACCGCCTGCACCAGGTCCTCGGCGTAGCCGGGGACGATGTCGGCGCGGGTCAGCTCGTCGACGCGCGCGGCGACGTCGAAGATCATCTCGCCGATGCCGGCGCGGAGCCGTCCGCGGAACTCGAGCAGGTCGCCGACCAGGTTCCAGGGATCGGCGACCACCGTCGGGTTCCGCAACCGCTCGCCGAGCCGCGCCACGTCCTGCCGCAGCATGCCGCACACCGCGTACACCGTGCGCGCGATGCTCTGCTCCTGCGATTCGATCACCTCGACGTCGAGCGCCTGCTCGCCGCCCGAAGGCCCGAACGCCTCGTCCAGGTTGTCGACGGCGTCCGGCTCGTCGGGCGGTGGAAATACCTCGTCGGCCACCGCGATGAGCCGATTGACGCTCTGCACGGTCTGGCCCATCACCGGCGCCACTTCCTCCCAGACGGCCAGCGAGTGCGTGCCCTCCTCCGCATCGACCTCGAAGCGCACCAGGTCCACTTCGGCGAGCTGCCGGGTCGCGTCCTTGGCGGCCTGGAACAGCTTGCCCACGCGCGGCCGCAGGCCGTCCTGGAAGCGCTCGGCGACCACGCTCAGCCGCCGGGTGATGGGCAGCGCGTCGTCCTCGAGCGTGGAGGATCTCTGCGGGACCTTGGCCATCTCACTGCCTTGGTAGCACACGCCGGGGTGATGAATGCGTACCCGGCGGATGGAGGATTCCCCACAATGGAGCAGAGAAAGCTGGGCCATGCGCGAGCCCTGGTGACCTAGGGATAGCCGCTGTAGACGGCCGCCCGCCGCGTCGCGACGGGTCGCCCGTCCTTCGTCGCCGGGTCGTACTCGCAGGACTCCAGGTGGCGCCTCAACGCCTTCGCGTAGGGACCGCTGCCGCCCTGGATGTGGACGTCGCGCACCCGGCCGCGCGGATCGATCTGGAAATCGGCGGACATCTCGGGCACCGCCGGCGCGTCAGGCCCGGGCTTCGCGCCCGGAGCGTCCAGCCGGCAACCGATCAGATGCGCCGGGACGAGCTTGCCCGGCTTCGCGTCGGGCCGCGTTTCGTGGGCGCAGCAGAGGACCAGGCAGGACGCGGCGAGAACGAACCGTCGCATGTCCGCCGGTTGTACCCGCAAGGCGGCGGTTCCCCAAGAAAACGAAAGGCGCGTCCCCTCGTCGGGAACGCGCCTCCATTCGCGCCCTTCTCCTCCGCGGTTACGCGGCCTCTTCGAAGTCGGCCAGGTAGCGGCTGAGGAAATTGCGCGTGCTCTTCTCCACCTGCCGGACGCGCTCGCGCGAGAGGCCCCACTGCTTGCCCAGGTCCTCCAGCGTGCGCGGATCGTCCTGCGTCAGGCGGTCGCTCAAGATGTCCCACGCCAGCTCACCCATGCGCTTGCGCACCTTGCCGAGGGCGTTGCGCACGTTCTCCTGGCGCTCGGCCCGGATGATCTGCTCGTCCGGCGTTGGGCCGTCGTCGCTCAGACGGTCGAGATGGGTCGACTCGCCCTCCGGATCGAGCGACTCCTCCAGCGAGATGTCCCGCGGAGGCAGCCCACCGTTGGGCATGGTCCTGCGCACCGCGCTCGGCCCGTCCTTCAGGCAGCGCGTGATGTACGCGCGGATCCACCACACTGCGTACGTCGAGAAGCGGTTTCCCTTCTCGGGGTCGAAGTGCTCGATGGCCTTGAGGAGCCCGTAGTTGCCCTCCTGAACCAGGTCTTCCAGCCGGACGCCGCGCCCCATGAACTTGCGCGCCACCGAGATGACCAGGCTCAGGTTGTGGACCACCAGCTGCTCCTGCGCGCGCTTGTCGCCCTTGCGGGCGCGACGAGTGACCTTGAGCTCCGTCTCCCGGTCGAACGGGGGATGGGCCCTGATCAGCTTGATCAGCGGCGCAAGGTCATCGAATTCGCTGCGGTCGCGCATTTCTGTCCGTTCCTTCCTTTCCCCCTGTGCTGCCTACAACGCCGGAGCCCCTCCAACGATCCCGACCCCTGGAAGACCCCCGAGCTGCCCATTGTCTCACCAACGCTTCCTTTGATGCACAACGCCCGGTTCTGTTGCTGATTTCGGTTCGCGGCGTTATGACGCATCGTTCACTCTCGGACGCCGTTCCGCAGTAGCGCAATGGCGCGGAAACGTTGCGGACTTCCCCACCCAGCACATTCCAGGCGCCCGTAAGGGGCTGGTTCGAGGCCTCCTTTGCCTTTCCCACCCGGGCGCAGGCGCTCGGATGGCCGCCGATCCTTGCGGGGAGGAGCACCCTGCTCCTCGCGCCGACCGGGTCCGGCAAGACGCTTGCCGCCTTTTTGACGGCGATCGACAGGCTGATGTTCACGCCCGTGCCCGATGAGCGTGCCCGCTGCAGGGTGCTCTACGTGTCGCCGCTCAAAGCGCTGGCGGTCGACGTGGAGCGCAACCTCCGCGCACCGATCGCGGGCATAGCCGCGCACGCCGAGCGGACAGGCGCCGCCTTCCACCTGCCACAGGTGGGCATCCGCACCGGCGATACGCCCGCGAGTGAGCGCGCCCGGA
Organism: Deltaproteobacteria bacterium; assembly: GCA_005888115.1. GTDB lineage: Bacteria > Myxococcota > Myxococcia > Myxococcales > 40CM-4-68-19 > VBKO01. The sequence continues at coordinate 9,560 of VBKO01000022.1, read as the reverse complement.
TGCTGCGCGCGCCGCCGGACGTGCTCATCACCACCCCCGAATCGCTCTACCTGCTGCTCACCTCGCAGGCACGCGAGACGCTGCGCTCGGTGGAGACCGTCATCGTGGACGAGATCCACGCGATGGTCGCCGGCAAGCGCGGCTCCCACCTCTTTCTCTCGCTGGAGCGGCTCGAGGAGCTGCGCGGCGAGCGCGAGCCGTTGCAGCGCATCGGCCTTTCCGCGACGCAGCGGCCGCTGGACGAGGTGGCGCGCCTGCTCGGCGGCGGCGAGGCGTCCGGCAAGAAGTGGCGGGCGCGCCCCGTCGAGGTGGTGGACGCGGGCAGCAAGAAGCAGTTCGACCTGCGCGTGGAAGTGCCCGTCGAGGACATGCGGCAGATCGGCCAGCTCGAGGAGCTTCCCTCGGGGCCGGTGGGAGGCGGACCGCAGCGCCGGTCGATCTGGCCGTCCATCCACCCGCGGCTGGTCGAGCTGATCCGCGCGCACCGCTCGACGATGATCTTCGTCAATTCGCGGCGGCTGGCGGAGAGGCTCGCGGGAGCGCTGAACGAGCTGGCGGGCAGCGAGATCGCGCTCGCGCACCACGGGAGCGTCGCGCGCGAGAAGCGCGCCGAGATCGAGGACCGCCTGAAGAAGGGCGAGCTGCCCTGCATCGTGGCGACCAGCTCGCTGGAGCTGGGCATCGACATGGGCAGCGTGGACCTGGTGATCCAGATCGAAGCGCCTCCGTCGATCGCGTCGGGCCTGCAACGGATCGGACGCGCCGGCCACCAGGTGGGCGGAGTGCCGCGCGGCGTGCTGTTCCCCAAGCACCGCGGCGATCTGCTGGGAAGCGCCGCGGCCGCGCAGGGGATGGCCGCGGGGCAGGTCGAGGAGATGTTCTACCCGCGCAATCCGCTCGACGTGCTGGCGCAGCAGATCGTCGCCGCCTGCGCCGAGCGACCTTGGAAGGTGGACGAGCTGTACGCGATGGTCCGCCGGGCGGCGCCGTTCGCCGAGCTGCCGCGGACGAGCTTCGAGGGCGTGCTCGACATGCTCAGCGGGCGCTACCCCTCCGACGAGTTTGCCGAGCTCAAGGCCCGACTCTCGTGGGACCGGGTCGCCGGGACCGTCCGCGCGCGCGAAGGAGCGGCGCGCGTCGCGGTGGTGAACGGCGGAACCATCCCGGACCGCGGGCTGTACGGCGTGTTCCTCCTCGGCCAGTCGGAGGGGAAGACGTCCCGCCGGGTGGGGGAGCTGGACGAGGAGATGGTGTTCGAGACGCGGACCGGCGAGGTCTTCGTGCTGGGAGCGTCGAGCTGGCGGGTCGAGGAGGTCACCCACGACAAGGTGCTGGTGAGCCCCGCGCCCGGCGAGCCCGGCAAGATGCCCTTCTGGCACGGCGACCGTCCCGGGCGCCCGCTCGAGTTCGGGCAGATGGTGGGAAAGCTGGCGCGCGAGCTGGCGGCAGCGAAGCCCGCCGACGCGGAAGAGCGGCTGCGCGAGAAGCACGGCCTCGACGAACGGGCGGCGCGGAACCTGGTCCAGTACCTGCGCGAGCAGGTCGAGGTGACCGGCGAGGTGCCCTCCGATCGCACGGTGGTGGTCGAGCGCTACGTCGACGAGGTGGGCGACTGGCGAGTCTGCGTCCTCACGCCTTTCGGCGCGCGCGTGCACGCGCCGTGGGCCACCGCGGTCGTGGCGCGGCTCAAGGCCGACCGCGATACGGAAATCGAGAGCATGTATTCGGACGACGGGATGGTGTTCCGCCTGCCGGAGTCCGACGAGCCGCCCGACCCGGATCTGTTCTTCCCGGCGCCCGACGAGATCGAGGACCTGGTGACCCGCAGCCTGGGCGGCACCTCGCTGTTCGCGGCCCGTTTCCGCGAGAATGCAGCGCGCGCGCTGCTCTTGCCGCGCCGCCATCCCGGCAAGCGGAGCCCGCTGTGGGCGCAGCGCAAGCGGGCCGCGGACCTTCTCGCGGTGGCGCAGCGGTACGGCAGCTTCCCCATCTTGCTCGAGACGTACCGCGAGTGCCTGCGCGACGTGTTCGACCTCCCGGGATTGACCGAGCTGCTCCGCCGGGTGCAGGACCGGCGCGTGCGGGTGGTGACGGCCGACACGCGGACACCGTCGCCCTTCGCGTCCTCGCTGCTCTTCGCCTACGTCGCGAATTTCATCTACGACGGCGACGCCCCGCTGGCCGAGCGGCGCGCCCAGGCGCTCAGCGTCGACCAGGCGCAGCTGCGCGAGCTTCTCGGGGAGGCGGAGCTGCGCGAGCTGCTCGACCCGGACGCGGTGGAGCAGCTCGAGCGGGCGTTGCAGAGACTCGACGGACGCCATCCGGCGAAGCACGCCGACGCGGCGCACGATCTGCTGCTCGGGCTGGGCGATCTCACCGTCGACGAGCTGGCCGCGCGCAGCGTGCCCGACGCCCCCGTCCGCGAATGGCTCGAGGCGCTCCGCCGCGAGCGGCGCGCGTTCCCGGCCGCCGTCGCGGGCGAGCAGCGCTGGATGGCCGCGGAGGACGCCGCGCGGATGCGCGATGCGCTGGGCATCCCGCCGGCGCAGGGGATGCCGCGCGAGTTGCTCGAGCCGGTGCGGGACGCGCTCGGCGATCTGGTCTCGCGCTATGCGCGCACCCACGGGCCGTTCCGCCCGGAGGACGTCGCGCGGCGGCTCGGGTTGGGTCCGGCGCCGGTGACGCTCGCGCTGGAGCGGCTGGAAGAGCAGGAGCGCGTGCTGCAGGGCGAGTTCCTGCCCGGCGCGCTCGCCGCGGCGCGATACGCGGACGGAGCGCGCGGCCGGGAGTGGTGCGACGCGGAGGTGCTGCGCGGGCTGCGGCGCCGCTCGCTGGCGAAGCTGCGCAAGCAGGTAGAGCCGGTCGAGCAGGCGGCGCTCTCGCGGCTGCAGCTCGACTGGCAAGGGGTCGACCATCCGCGGCGGGGCGTGGACGCGCTCCTCGGAGCCGTCGAACAGATGCAGGGGGCCCCCCTCCCCGCCAGCGTGCTCGAACCCGAGGTGCTGCCGGCGCGCATCGACCCGTACAGGTACGCCGACCTGGACCTGCTCTGCTCGGCCGGCGAGGTGGTGTGGCGGGGCATCGATCCGATCGGGCCGCGCGACGGCCGCATCGCGCTCTACCTCGCCGACCACTACCGGCTGCTCGCGCCCGCGCCGCGCAAGGCGGAAGGCGAGCTCGCCGCACGCGTCCGGGAACAGCTGGGGAAACGCGGCGCGAGCTTCTTCGGCGATCTGCAGCAGGCGACGGGTGCCTTCCCCAACGATCTGCTCGAGGCGATCTGGTCGCTGGTCTGGGCGGGCGAGGTGACCAACGACACGCTGGCGCCGCTGCGGAGCTTGCTGCGCGGGCCCCCGGACCGCTCGCGCCGCGACCGCGTCGCCGGCCCGGCTTTCCGGACGCGCCGCCTGGGTCCGCCGGGGAGCGAGGGGCGCTGGTCGCTCTTGCCGGAGCCGTCGGGGACGCCGACCGAGCGCTCGATGGCGCTGGCGCAGGTGCTGCTCTCGCGCTACGGCGTGCTGACGCGCGAGGCGGTCCATGCCGAAGGAATCGCGGGCGGCTTCGCCGCCGTGTACGACGTGCTGAAGGCGATGGAGGAGTCGGGGCGCGTGCGCCGCGGTTACTTCGTCGCCGGCCTGGGCGCCACGCAGTTTGCGCTTCCCGGCGCCGACGAGCGGCTGCGCGGGCTGCGCGATCCGCCGGAGGAGCCGCAGACGGCGGTGCTCGCGGCGACCGATCCGGCCAACCCGTACGGAGCGATGCTTCCCTGGCCCGCGCGCGGAGCAGACGGCGAGGGGGCGCGGCCGCAGCGCGCCGCCGGAGCGCACGTCGTGCTGGCTTCTGGCGAGCTCACCGCCTGGCTCGGCAGGGGCGAGCAGAACCTCCTCACCTTCCTGCCGGCCGAGGAGCCCGAGCGCACGCGGCGCGGGCGGGCGCTCGCGAACGCGCTGGCGCGGCTCGTCGATTCCGGCAGGCGGCGCGCATTGCTCGTCGCCAGGGTGGACGGCGAGCCGGTGCACTCCTCGCCGCTCGGTCCATTGCTCGTCGCCGCGGGATTCACGGCGGGGCACAAGGGCTACTTGAAGCGCGCCCCGGTGGACGCACTCGGGCTGCGCCTGCGCGCGCCGGCCGGAGCCCCGCGCGGTCCGCTTGGCCCCGACCTCGGGAGCTGAGGGGCGAGCCGCCGAGATGCCCGAAGGCGACAATCTCTTCCGCGCCGCGACGGCCCTGCGCAAGGCATTGCAGGGCTCGCGCGTCGCGGCATTCCACAGCGACGTCCCGCTCGTCCTGCGCGCGCTCGAGGAGAAGCCGCTCGACGGCGCCCGGATCGAGTCGGTCGAGGCGCGCGGGAAGCATCTGTTGGTCGACTTCGACGACGGCCGCATCCTCCACACGCACCTGCGCATGAGCGGCTCGTGGCACCTCTACCGCACCGGCGAGTCGTGGCAGAGATCCCCGGCGCAGGCGCGGGCATCCATCGAGACCAACAGCGGGCTCGTAGCGGTGTGCTTCAACGCACCCGTCGTGGAGCTGACCACCGGGTTCGGGCTGCGCGGTCTGGAGCGGCTCGGCCCGGACGCCACGACCGACGCATTCGATGCGCAGGAAGCGGTGCGGAGGCTGCGCGCGCGGGGCGACTCGACGGTGGGCGAGGCGCTGCTCTTCCAGCGCGCATTGGCGGGAGTGGGGAACGTCATCAAGGCGGAGGCGCTCTTCCTGTGCGGGCAGGACCCGTTCCGGGCCGTCTCGGCGGTGCCTGACGCGCAGCTCGTCCGGCTCGTAGCGGAAGCGCACAGGCTGCTGGTGGCGAATCGCGAGGCGGGGCCTCGCACTAGCCGGAACGCGCTGACCGGACCGCGACTATGGGTATACGGCCGCAGCGGCAAGCCTTGCTTGAAGTGCGGCAGCCCGATCCGGATGCGCCGCCAAGGCGCGACGGGCCGATCGACGTACTACTGCCCGCGCTGTCAGGGCGTCGCGAGCTGAAGCCGGGCGAGCACGCCGGTGACGATGCGGTCGCAGCGCTCGCCGGCGAAGGAGAAAGGCGGCTGCGCCGCCGCGCCGACCCGATCGTACAGCCCCTCGCGGAGCGCGGCGCGGGCGCGATGGAGCCGCATCTTCACCGCCTGCTCGGAGAGCCGCAGCGAGTCGGCCACCTCCGCGGTGGACATGCCCTCCACGTCGCGCAGGACGAACACCGTCCGGTAACCGACCGGCAGCTCGTCGATGGCCGAGGTGAGCACCCGCTGCATCTGCTTGCCGAGCGCTTCCTGCTCCGGATCCCTGGACGGCGACGGCACAGCGTGCAAGGGCCCCTCCTTCACGTCTACGATCCGCCCGCGACGGCGCAGGCGCGCCTTGGCCTCATGGACGGCGATGTGGGTCAGCCAGGACGCGAGGCGCTCCGGCTGCTCGAGCTGAGCAAGGTGCGCGTAGGCGCGCACGTACGCATCCTGGAGCACGTCCTCGGCCTCGCTCTCGTCGCGCAGCAGCGCGCGCAGCACGCGAAAGAGGCGCTGGTTGTACCGCCGCATGACCAGCTCGAAGAGGGCTGTCTCGCCGCCCCGGATGCGCCGCACCAGCTCGGCGTCCGCGAGAGCTCCCACCATCTCCGCCAACGCCTTGTGCGCGTTCACCACCACCTCCAGACCCCGATCCGAGTCCGCAGCGGGTAAAAAGTTTCGCAGCGTCACCGCCGCGGCGCAACTGACTCTAGACCCAGACCCGCTGGAATTCCTCCAATCCTGAGCGTTCCGCCGGCGGGGTGCGGCATCGTGGCGCCCCGCATTGCGGGCGCTGGGGTAGAATGGCCCGTTCGCGGAGGTCTCGAGTGGAATCGATCCAGGGGTTGCTCGATTTCGGCTGGTGGCTGCGCCTGGTCGCCGTGGCGACCTACGCGGCCGCCTTCGTCGGGTACGCGGCCCGTCTCGCGGTGCAGAAGCTGAAGCTCGACCGGGCCGCCACGGCGCTCGCCGCGCTCGCGGTCACCGCGCACACCGCCTACTTGGTGACGCGGTGGGTGGCCGCGGGCCGCATCGAGATCCTCGCGCGCCAGGCGACGGGAGACGTCCTCAGCTCGACCGACCGCTTCTGGTACATGGTCTCGCACCCGCCCTACACGAATCTCTTCGACGCGCTGAACTTCGTCGCCTGGGCGATGATGGTCTGCTACCTGATCATCGAGCGGAAATGGGGTCTGCGGATCGTCGGGGTATTGGCGGTCGCCCTCGCCCTGGTGGCGATGGGAGAGGCCTCGCTCGTCACCGACAAGCAGATCGAGCCGCTCGTCCCGGCGCTGCAGAGCTACTGGATCCTCATCCATGTCGGCATGCTGTTCGTCAGCTACTCGCTGTTCACGCTCGGCGCCATCTGTGCGCTCTTGTACCTGGTCAGGACCGGCACCGCGACCGCGCTGCTGGGCGGCGTGCAGGCCGCGGCCGCGGCGCTCCTGCTCGCGCTGGTGGGCGGGACGCGCCTGCTGTTCGGCGCGACCTTCGAGATGGCGCCGGGCTGGGAGCACCAGATCGCCAGCCGCCTGCATCCCGGCAAGCTCCTCGCCGTGACGACCGCGGTCCACGTGGTTCCGCCGGGAAGCGACAAGGCGGTGAAGTTCCTCGCGCCCGTCGCCGGGGTGGGACCGCTCTTGCTCGCGGCCGTCCTGCTGCTTGCGGCCGGCGCGGTGGTCTACTTCCGCGCGCGCAAGGGGCCGGAGGAGGGCGTGCGCGGGCGCGGCTACAAGATCGTCGCCGCCGGATTCGCGATGCTCACGCTCGCGCTCGCGCTGCTCGTCTACCGGATCCTGAGCAGCCATGAGGTCGTCCTGCCCCAAGGCGTGCGGCTGGCCCCGGGCGAGCACGGTCCGTTCCGGTTGGGCCTCGCCTCGAACTACGCGCTGGGGCTCATCGCGCTGGTCTGGGGGACGACGTTGGGGTTCCTCCTCACCACGCCGCTGCGCGATCGCATTTCCGCGGCACTGCCCGATCCGCGCAAGCTGGAGGACATCACGTACCGGGTGATCATCGCAGGCTGGCCGCTGCTCACCATCGGCATCGTGATGGGAGGCATGTGGGCCAACGAGGCCTGGGGGCGCTTCTGGGGCTGGGACCCCAAGGAGACCTGGGCGCTGATCACCTGGGTCGTCTACGCGGGGTACCTGCACACGCGCATCACGCTCGGCTGGGCGGGCAAGAGGCCCGCCGCAATCGCGGTGTTCGCCTTCGCGGTGGTGGTGTTCACCTTCATGGGCGTCAACCTGGGCCTGACCGGCGAGGGCCTGCACACTTATGGGTCGGGTTGACCGCTTGAGTTGAACCGCTCTACCTCCGACCCCACCCTCTTCGATCCGGTGCGGCTAGAGCTGCCGGTAGAGCTGCTCGCCCAGGCTGGCGAGCTCGGATGCGGCCTTCAGCGGCTTCAGCCACCGCTCGGGGATCCGTCCCTTGCCGTGCCTCGCGCCGAGCAGCGCGCCAGCGACCGCGCCGTTGGTGTCCGTATCGCCACCGCGGGAGACGACGGCGATCAGGCCCTCTTCGAAGCCCTGCGCGCTGGCGAGAGCGCCGAAGCCGATCTCGACGGTGCGGAGCACATAGCCGCGATCCTCGCCGTCCATGGCCATCTCCGCCGGTCTCCGGGACGCGCCTCGCTCGACGGCGGCGCGAACCTCGTCGGAGACCGCGCCGGCGGCCTCGGCCGCGGGTCGTGGTGGGTGATGCGCGACGCTCCCGCCGCGTCCTCGGCCAGGCCCTCCAGGCGGCGCACGTGCAACAGCCCGATGGGGGCGCAGCACATGACGCTCCCGTTCCCCGCGGCGCGCCTGCCCGAATCCTCCCAAGCGAGCGCGGAGGCCTGCTGGGGCGGGTCGCCCGCGCGCAGGTTCTCCAGCGCCGCCCGGGTGAGGATGCCTACGTCCTTCGGCCCTCGCGAGAACCATTCGAGGTACCGCCTCGCGGCATCGTCCTGATCGAACCGCCGCCGCGCGATTAGCGACCGGAGCAGCGCGAGCGTGAGGTCGATGTCGTCGGTCGGTTCGCCCGCGGCCCATCTCCCTCCCGCGGTGATGTCCCGCAGCGGCCCGACGTCCGCAGAACGCTTCCCTTCGTGAGGCGCCCCGAGCGCCTCTCCCGCGGCGGCGCCGAGGAGCGCGCCGAGGAACCGATCCTTCTCCTGCAGCTGATCGAGCGTGATCGCGTTGGGATGCTTCTTGAGCAGCTCCGGATCCGGACGGATCGAGCTCATGGCGCCCTCCCGGTGTACTGTCACGATGTCCGCGCCGTGGAAAAGCTAGCGCCGCGGAATACGGCGGCGACTACTTCGCCAGGGGGGCCTGGCGCAGGGCCGACTCGACGAACTCCAGCCGGTCGTTTCCCCAGAAGCTGCGCTCGCCGACGAAGATGGTCGGCACGCCGAACACACCTCTCGCCAGAGCGAGGTCGGTGTTCTTGCGCAGCTCGTCCTTCACGTCCTGCTCCGCGGCCATGGCGACCAGGCGCTTTCCGTCGAGGCTCGCGTCCCGGAGCACCCTCTCGACCAGCGCCGGATCCGAGATGTCCTCGCCTTCGCCCCAGTAAGCCCTGAACAGCGCCTGCATGGCGCGCTCGCCGCCGCCATTGCGCGCCGCGGCGACGACGGTGCGCAACGGCAGGATGGTGCTGACCGGGAAGGCCTTGGGGATCTGCATGGGGACGCCGTACTTCTGCGCCCAACGCGCGGTGTCCTGGGCCATGTAGGAGAGCTGCTGCGGCGGAGGGATCTGGTGACCGGTCGCCTTGCGCAAGCCGCCCAGCGTGATCGGGTAGAGGCGCGGCCTCGCGCCGGTGCGCTCGGAGATGCCGCGCAGCTGCGTCGAGGCGAGGTAGCTGTACGGGCTCGACAGGTCGTAGAAGAAGTCGAAGGTGGCGCTGTCCATGGGGCAGCGAGCCTAGTCCCCCGACCGTCCGCCTTGCAATCTGCGTTGACCGCCGGCGCCGGCGCGGCGAACATCGGTTCGGCGATGCTGAAGATCTGCCCCATCTGCCGCCGCACCTGGAGCGGCGGCCGCGATTGTCCCCACTGCGGCGAAGGGCACCCGCTCATCGATGTGGCGGAGCCCTCCGGGCGCAAGGTGTTCCTGCGCGACAAGGAGCTCGCCTCGGCGATCCGCGGCTACTACGGAGCGCGCACCGGGATGCTGTTCGCCTTCTGGGGCATCCTCCTCGGACTGGTGCTGGCCGTCGCGTTGGCCCGCAAGGCGATGGTCGCGCCGGCCGGGCAGGCTGCAGCATGGTGGATCGCGGCCGCGGTCTGCGCCGTGGTCCCCTTCGCGGTGGCAGTCCTCGCGGGCGACCGCATCGTCCGCCGCTTCTCGCGCGGCTGCATCGGCCGCGCCCCGGGCCCGCAGGATATCCGCGTCGCCGCGCGCGACGACGCCCGCCGCGACCACCTCGCCTTCGGCCAACGCGGGTAGCCGATGCTCCCGCCGACGATCCAGCAATAGTACCGACATCGTCGCGGACTCGGAACGCGTCCGTCCGAGGCGGAACGCCAGCCTCAGGCGGATTCCTCCGGGAACCGGGCGAGCTCGG
>VBKO01000021.1 GCA_005888115.1 Deltaproteobacteria bacterium | reverse complement strand
CGCTCGAGGGACAAGCGTGTGACGCTGGACGCGGCTGATTCCTCTACATGGGTGCAGCGCGACGGACGCTGGCTCTGCGCACGGTGGTGTCGGGGGCCTCTGCTAAGGTGTGCGGCCATGCTGGAGCTGCTGCGCGTCCGCGCCTTCGCCATCATCGACGAGCTGGAGGCGCACTTCGCGCCCGGGTTCAACGTCCTCACCGGCGAGACCGGGGCGGGGAAGAGCATCCTGGTCGACGCGCTCCACCTGGTGCTGGGCGGCCGCGCGCAGGTCGAGGCCGTCCGCACCGGCGCCGACGAGGCGGAAGTCCAGGCGCTGTTCCGCCCGCGCGATCCGGCGGCCACCGACGCGCGGCTGTCCGGGCTCGGACTGCCCGCTGCCGGCGCGGAGCTGGTCGTGCGGCGCACGGTGCAACGCGAGGGCCGGAGCCGCGCCTGGGTCAACGGAGCGCTGGCCACGGCCGCGCAGCTGGCGCAGGCGACGCGCGGGCTCCTCGACATCTCCGGCCAGCACGAGCACGTGGGTCTCCTCGACGCGCAGACCCACCTGGCGATGCTCGACCGATACGCCGGCCTCTCGCGCGGCGAGTACGAGGCTGCCTTCGCCGCGCTGGCGGAAGCGGAGCGGGAACGGGCGCGGCTCGACTCCGACGAGAGCGCCCGGGCCGAGCGGGCCAGCTTCCTCCGCTACCAGCTGGACGAGCTGGAGAAGGCCGACGCCAAGGCCGGCGAGGACGAGGCGCTCGCGCAGGAGCGCCGCGTGCTGGCCGCGGCCGAGAAGCTGCGCGGCGGAGCCGAGGAGGCCGAGGCCCTGCTCCGCTCCGGCGACGAGGCGGCCGTGGTCGCCGCCTCGCGCGCTTGCAAGCGAATCGACGAATTGGCCGGGATCGATCCTTCGCTCACGCCCGTCGCCGCCGCGGTGCGCGGGGCCGCGGCCGAGCTGGACGAGGCGGCGCGTACCTTGTCACGCTATGCCGGGCGCGCCGGCGGCGACCCGCAGCGGCTGGAGGCCATCGACGAGCGGCTGGAGCTCTTGCGGAGGCTGGCGCGCAAGCACGGCGGGAGCCTGGCGGCGGCGCTGCAGCGGCGCGAGGCGATGAAGAGCGAGCTGGAATCCCTCGAGCACCACGACGAAGCGCTGGCCGCGGCGCAGGCGCGGGTGCGCGAGCTCGCCGCGCAGGCGCTGCGCCTGGGACGGGCGCTGTCCGAGAAGCGGCGGGCGGCGGGGGCGGGGTTCTCGCGCGCGGTTGCCGCCGAGCTGTCGGCGCTGGGCATGGCGCGGACGGAAATCTCCGTGAGATTCGGTCCACCCGGCGAGGGTGGCATTCCGGCGGAAGGAGAGCTGCTGGGTCCCGGCGGGCTCGAGTCGGCGGAGCTGCTCCTCTCCCCGAACCCCGGCGAGGAGCTGCGGCCGCTGGCGCGCATCGCCTCCGGGGGCGAGCTATCTCGCGTGCTCCTCGCCGTGAAGCGTGTCCTCGCCGACGCCGACGACGTGGACACCTACCTGTTCGACGAGGTCGACGCTGGCATCGGCGGCGCGACCGCCGACGCGGTCGGGCGCGCCCTGGCGGCGGTGGCGCGCGGCCGGCAGGTGATCTGCATCACACACCTGCCCCAGATCGCCGTGTTCGCGGAGCGCCACCAGGTGGCCGAAAAGGAAGTGCGCCGGGGCCGCACGCACAGCCGCGTGGCGGCCGTGGAGGGGGAGGCGCGGGTGCAGGAGCTGGCGCGCCTCCTGTCGGGCCGGGCCACGCAGGTCGCGCTCCAGCACGCGCGCGAGCTGCTCGAGAAAGCCCGGGCGCGGCGCGCGTCGCCCGCGCGGAAAGCGGGGTGAGGTGTAGACTCGGCGACTGCAGCGGAAGGAGAGCCCGTCCTGAGCGTGTTCCGCAGCGCGGCCCGGACCGACACCGGGATGAAGCGCGAGCACAACGAGGACAGCTGGCTCATCAACGAGGACCTCGGGCTCCACGTCGTCTGCGACGGCATGGGAGGGCACGCCGGAGGCGAGACGGCCAGCCGGCTGGCCGTGCAGACCATCGAGCGCGAGCTGCTCGGCGCGCGGATGCGCCCCGAGGACCCGTTCTCGGCCAGCGCGCCGTTGGCGGACGCGCCGCTCGCGGGCGCCCTGCGCGAGGCCATCGAGGGCGCCTGCGCAGCGGTGTACCGGACCTCCCGCGCGAACCCAGAGCTGCAGGGGATGGGTACCACCTGCATCGCGTTGCTGCTGCACGGCGAGCTGGCCATCCTGGGTCACGTCGGCGACAGCCGGGCGTACGCGGTGCGCGACGGCGAGGTGGTGCAACTCACCGAGGACCACTCGCTGGTCAACGAGCAGGTCCGCGCCGGGCTGCTCACGCCCGACGAGGCGAGGCACAGCCGGCTGAAGAACATCATCACCCGCTCGGTCGGGTTCGAGGAGGACGTGCTCGTCGATCTCCTCGGCTTCGAGACCAGGCCCGGCGATCGTTACCTGCTCTGCTCCGACGGGCTCTCCAACCTGGTCGACAACGACGAGATCGGCGCGCAGCTCTTGCGGCACGACGACCCCGACCGCGCGTGCCACGCGCTCATCGACCTCGCCAACGAGCGCGGCGGGGACGACAACATCACCGTGATCGTGATCCACCGCGCCGCCTGATCCGTCGGATCGGCGACGCTGTGTGGGTGGAAGATCAGGGGGAAAGGTGGGCGCCCGACCGCCCGCTGTCCACCCGGCCGGTGAGAATGAGTTGACCACCCGTCGGAGAATCCGATACTGGACGCAAGCTTGCGGCCGGTCGCCCGCGCGCCCACCTTGCTGTCGATCCGGGGCCTGGACACCGCGGGAAGCGGCCGCGCCGCGGAAGGTTGGTGGGGAGGGCGGCCGTGCCGCGCGCTTTGCGCGCTGCGCCGGACGAGGGGAGCAGGAGGAGGTCCTTGGACAAGTCGTACACGATCCTGGTCGTTCCGGATCGCGACGCCAAGGTGAAGAAGATCCGTGTCGAGCACCGCGTGCTCGTGCGCGCCGCTCTCTGTCTCGGATTGGTGCTCGCCGCGCTGGCCGGCGCGATGGCGCACTATTTCAACGTCGTCGGCAAGGTGGCCGAGAACAAGGTCCTGCGCGACGAGAACCTCGAGCTGCAGAACCGCTGGCGCGAGGCCGAGCAGAAGTTCGCCCACATCAACGACGAGCTGGACCGCGTCAAGCGGCTGAACGCCAACCTGCGCCACATCACCCAGCTCAACGACCCGGAGCGCAAGCTCAGCATCGCCACCCCCGAGCCGTCGCGCGGCGGCGGCCCCGAGTTCGTCGGCGGCGGCATCGCCACCGAGCCCGCGCAGGCCGGCATGGGGGCGGTGGGCATGACCAAGTCCGGCACCGTGGGTGGCGAGGGGCGCATGATCGCCGACGGCGACTCCGCGCCCGGGCCGGCCGACCAGGGCGATCTGCTCAAGCAGCTCGACGAGCTGGGCAAGAAGGTCAAGGCGCAGGAACAGGAAGCGCGTGCCCTGAAGAGCTATTTCGAGGACCAGCAAGCCCTCCTCGCGTCCGCGCCGTCCATCTGGCCGGTGCGGGGCTGGGTCACCTCCGACTATTCGGTGCGCCTCGACCCGTACACCGGCGAGCGCGTGATGCACGAAGGCCTGGACATCGCCACCGCGATGGGAACGCCGGTGCGCGCTCCCGCCGACGGCACGGTGGTGTTCAGCGGCCTGGAAGGCGGGTACGGGCACGTGCTGGTGCTGGACCACGGATACGGCTTGAAGACCCGGTACGGGCACCTCTTGCGCATCGACGTGAAGGTCGGGCAGAAGGTGCGCCGCAGCGACGTGGTGGCGGCGGTCGGCAACTCGGGGCGGTCGACCGGCCCGCACCTGCACTACGAGGTGCGCGTGAACGGAGTGGCGGACAATCCGCGGAAGTTCATCCTCGAGGAGTAGGGGTGCGGCGCAAAGCGCGGCGCCGCCGGATACGCCGGCGGCTGGCGGCGGCTGTTCGCTTGACAAGCGTACTCCACGGCTTACGCTTTGCCGGATCCCGGGAGGATGGTTGCGCGGAGCGATCGCAGCGGCATGCGCGGCGGCGTTGATGGGCCTGGCCTCGCCGGGTGCCTTCGCCTGCGCATCGCTCGCCGCTGCCCGCGGCGCCGCCGAGCAGCAGCACGCCGCCTTCGCGCAGCGCGCCGCTTCCCGCGCGGTGCCCGCCCGCGTCGAGCGCCGGATCGCCGCGCGCCCGGCCGGCCGCGAGGCCGCGAGCGCTCCTCCGTCCGGTGAGCGCGCAGTCGCCTGGCGCGCCCCGTCGGGACCGGCGCCGAGCCAAGCGCCTCCCGTCGCTCGCTCGTAGCGCGTCCGCCCGCTTCCGCGGGCTTCCCGGCCGTCCGTTCCGCTCCCGCTTCGTTCCATGAAGGCTTTCCCATCATGTTCAACTACGTCCTGAAGAAGATCGTCGGCACCAAGAACCAGCGCGAGCTGCGCCGCATGCAGCCCCTCGTCGCGCGCATCAACGAGCGGGAGGACTGGGCCAAATCGCTCTCCGACGAGCGCATGCGCGAGCAGATCCGCGCCTTTCGCAAGGAAGTGGCCGACGCGCCCGAGAAGGAGAAGTCGGCGGTGCTCGAGCGTCTCTTGCCCGACTCCTTCGCGCTCACCCGCGAGGCGAGCGTGCGCGCGCTGGGCATGCGCCACTTCGACGTGCAGCTCGTCGGCGGCACGGGCCTGCACCGCGGGATGATCGCGGAAATGAAGACGGGCGAAGGCAAGACGCTGGTGGCGACGCTCCCCTGCGTGCTGAACTCGCTGGAGGGCAAGGGCGTCCACGTGGTCACGGTGAACGACTACCTCGCCCGGCGCGACGCCGAGTGGATGGGCCGCCTCTACCGCCTGCTCGGTCTCACCACCGGCTGCGTGGTGCACGGACTCACCGACAAGCAGCGCCAGCACGAGTACGGCTGCGACATCACTTACGGCCAGAACAACGAGTTCGGGTTCGACTACCTGCGGGACAACATGAAGTTCCGCTTGCAGGACTACGTGCAGCGCGAGCTGCACTACGCCATCGTCGACGAGGTGGACTCGATCCTCATCGACGAGGCGCGCACGCCGCTCATCATCAGCGGTCCGTCGGAGGAATCGACGGACAAATACTACAAGATCAACAAAGTCATCCCCGGGCTCATCCGCGACCGCGACTACACCGTCGACGAGAAGGCGCGGTCGGTGGTGCTGAGCGACGAAGGCGTGGAGAAGGTCGAGGCGAGGTTGGCTGTCGGGAACCTCTACGACCCCGAGCAGATCGAGACGCTCCACCACGTCGAGCAGGCGCTGCGCGCGCACACGCTGTACCGCAAGGACCACGAGTACGTGGTGAAGGACGGCGAGGTGATCATCGTCGACGACTTCACCGGCCGCCTGATGCCGGGGCGGCGCTGGTCCGACGGCCTGCACCAGGCCGTGGAGGCGAAGGAGAACGTCAAGATCGAGAACGAGAACCAGACGCTGGCGACCGTCTCGTTCCAGAACTACTTCCGCCTCTACACCAAGCTGTGCGGCATGACCGGCACCGCCGACACCGAGGCCGAGGAGTTCAACAAGATCTACCGGCTCGAGGTGCTGGTCATCCCCACCAACAAGAAGAACATCCGCGCCGACCAGCAGGACACCGTCTACAAGACCGAGCGCGAGAAGTTCACCGCGGTCTGCAACGAGATCGAGGAGAAGTGGAAGAAGGGCCAGCCCGTCCTGGTCGGCACGGTGAGCATCGCGAAGAGCGAGGTGCTCTCCGGCCTGCTCAAGAAGCGCGCCGTCCCGCA
Source organism: Deltaproteobacteria bacterium (assembly GCA_005888115.1). GTDB lineage: Bacteria > Myxococcota > Myxococcia > Myxococcales > 40CM-4-68-19 > VBKO01. The sequence goes on along the minus strand of VBKO01000021.1, from coordinate 9,540 downwards.
CGACGTGCTGAACGCGAAGCAACACGAGCGCGAGGCGGAGATCGTCGCCCAGGCGGGGCGCAAGGGCCGCCTCACCATCTCCACCAACATGGCCGGCCGCGGGACGGACATCCTGCTGGGTGGCAACCCCGAATTCCTCGCCAAGCGCGAGGCGGGGCAGGAGCCGACGGGGGAGGAGATCGAAGGACGCCTGGTGCAGGAGCGGGTCGCGCGCGCCAAGGAAAGCGGGGACGGCAAGTTCGCTCCGGTGACGGCCGCCGAGGTGGAGGCGGAGTTGGGCAAGGTGCACGGCGAGTGGAAGCAGCGCTACGACGCTGCGCTCGCGCGCTACCGGGCGGAGTGCTCCGCCGAGCACGACGAGGTGGTCGGCGTGGGCGGCCTGCACATCCTGGGCACCGAGCGGCACGAGTCGCGCCGCATCGACAACCAGCTGCGCGGCCGCGGCGGGCGGCAGGGCGATCCGGGCTCGTCGAAGTTCTACCTGTCGCTGGAAGACGACCTGATGCGGATCTTCGCCTCGGACCGCATCTCCAAGCTGATGGAGACGTTCGGCGTCCAGGAGAACGAGCCCATCGAGCACCCCTGGCTGACCAAGGCCATCGAGGGAGCGCAGAAGCGCGTCGAGGGGCAGAACTTCGACATCCGCAAGAACCTGCTCGAGTACGACGACGTGATGAACCAGCAGCGCAAGACGATCTACGGCATGCGCAAGGAGGTGCTGGCGGCGGGGGCGGGCATCCCGCTGGTCTGGTTCACCGAGGACCCCAAGACGAAGAAGAAGACGCGCCACGAAAAGATGGTCACCTGGAAGGACCAGGAGGAGCAGCTCTACGACCTCATCGAGGACCTGATCATCGAGATGGTCGACGAGGCGGTGCCGCGCTCGAAGAGCGAGGAGTGGGAGCCGGACGCGCTGGCGCTGCGCGTGCGCGAACAGTTCAACGTGGACATCAACCTGAAGGACGCCCCGCCGGACCGGGAGAAGCTGCAGGTCGACATCTTCAACGTGGTCGAGAAGAAGCTGAAGCTCAAGTTCGAGAGCTACGGCGAGACGTACCGCGAGTTCGTCCAGTACTCGTACCTCTACGCCATCGATCAGCTGTGGAAGGACCACCTGCTGCAGATGGACCACCTGCGCCAGGGCATCCACCTGCGCGGGTACGGCCAGAAGGACCCGAAGATCGAGTACAAGAAGGAGGGGTTCGAGCTCTTCCAGATCATGAAGGGCCGCATCGCCTCCAGCATCATCGCCACCACCATGCGCATCGAGCCGGTGCAGCAGCCGGCCGTCGCGCAGACGGCCACTCGCGCTCCGGTCCCGGGCGCCGCGTCGGCCAGCCTTCCCTCGATGCCCCAGCGCCGCGCCGCGCGCACCATCGAGACCCACGGCGAGGCGCCCGCCTCCCGCACCGGCGACGGCGCCGCCCAGCAGGGCACCGTCACGCGCGCCGGCCCCCGCGTCGGCCGCAACGATCCCTGCCCCTGCGGCAGCGGCAAGAAGTACAAGAAGTGCCACCTCCCCCTCGAAGAAGGCGCCCCCCCGCCGGAGTAAAGCCGCGAAGGTCGAAAAGCTTCACAGCTTGTAGTCCCCCAGCGGCACTACTCAGGCGGCGCACTCGCCTTCCTGGAGGACGACTTCGAAGGATTGCTTCTCGCCGAGATCGATGAAGTCGTCCGGGGTGGCCTCGGCCTCGCTCATCTCGGTGAGGTCCGCCAGAAGGGCCTGGACGTGCGCGAGCGGGACGCGGGCGAAGTAGTCGTCCGGCGTCTCGCCGGACTGCTTCTCCGTCGCATACAGCTCGAGGAGCCGCGTGAGCGTCTCGGGCGCGCGCCGCGCCGGGACCTTCACCGCCAGCCGGCCGAAGGACGAGCCGTCGAACTTCCCGCCGACGAACACGTGGTACTGCGGCACCGGCCGCCCGGCGATCTTGCGCACCGACCCCTGGAAGCCGATGCCCGCCACGTAATGCTGCCCGCAGCCGTTTGGGCAGCCCGACACCTTGATGGAAAGCATCTCGGCCAGCGCGGCGATCTGCGGCCGCTCGTCCAGATACCGCGAGAGCAGATCGGCCAACCCGCGGGACTGCGTCACGGCCAGCTTGCAGGACATCGCGCCGGGGCAACTGGTCACGTCCCCGATGGTCCGCGGACCGGTGCGCGCGAGCCCGAGCGACTGCAGCCGTGCGTGCAGCGCCGGGAGCGCCTCGCGGGCGATGAATCGGACTACCAGGTTCTGCTCCGCCGTGGTGCGCAGCTGCTCCTCCGCGCTCATCTCCCGCGCCATCTGCGCCAGCCCGCGCAGCTGCGCGCTGGAGAGGTCCCCGAGGGGCACGCGGACGGTGACCGCGGCCTGCCCGCGCTGCTTCTGCGCTCGCACGTTCTTGTCGAGGAACTCGTCGAACCCGGGCCCGGCCGGCTGCAGGAAGGCGCGCTTCAGCCGCGGGACCGCAACCGGCGGCAGATCGCCCAGGGGACGCCCGCCGCCGGCCGCGATCGCCTCGCGCTCCTTGCGGTATTCGGCCAGGAAGCCTTCCACGCCGAGCCGCTCGATGACGAACTTGAGCCGCGCCTTCGCCTTGTTCTTCCGATCGCCGGTGCGGTCGAAGACGCGCAACACCGCCTCGCCGACCTCGAAGATCTGCTCCACCGGCAGGAACTCGTGCGCCAGGAAGCCCGCGCGCCGCAGGGTCGACAGGCCTCCGCCGATGGTGACCTGGAACCCGCGCCGCCCCTCGCGCTCGCGGGCGAGGAACCCGATGTCGTGGAAACCGCCGCCCACGCAGTCGCCGCCGCAGCAGCCTCCGAAGGCGATCTTGAACTTGCGGGGCAACGTCGAGGAGAGCGGGCCGCGCAACAAGTGCCTCGTCATCGCCTCGGCGTACGGCGTCACGTCGAACGGCTCCTGTTCGGAGACGCCGGCGTAGGGACAGCCAGTGATGTTGCGCACCGAGTTGCCGCACGCCTCGCGGGTGGTGAGACCGGCGGCGCCCAGGCGGCGCACCACCGCCTCCACGTCCTCCATCTTGACGAAGTGGAACTGCACGTTCTGCCGGGTGGTGATGTGCCCCTTGCCGTTCGACCAGCGCTCCGACACCTCGGCGAGCGCGATCAGCTGCTCGGGCGTGAGCACGCCCTGCGGGATCTTGCAGCGCACCATCATCGGGCCGTCCTGCCGCTGCCCGTAGACGCCGTGCACCAGACGGAAGGCGCGCCAGGCGTCGGGCGCGACCTCGCCGCGCTCGAACGCCTCGAGCTTCTCGACGAACCGGTCCAGCTCGCCTTCGTCGGCGAATCCCAGCCGGGTCGAGCCGAGCGACTGCGGATGGTTCATCTCGGACATGGCGAATCCTCCTTCAGGCCGCCGGAGCGCTCTGGCGCTCCCGCGGAACGGCCGCGATCGCGGCGGCCAGCGAAACGACTTCTCCGACGACGAGCACGCCCGCGGATTCCGGGCGCTCGTCCGGCAGCGCGCACGCACCGAGGCCGGAGAGTGTGCCCGTCCAGCTCGCGGCGGATTCGTGCGTCGCATCGAGCACCACCGCCGCCGGCGTGCGCGCCGGCCAGCCGCTCGCGAGCAGCAGGTCCGCGATTTCGGCGCGGTTCGCGAGGCCCATCAGGACCACCACCGTGGCGGCGCCGGGCGGGAGGGTCGAGAGCAGCGGCGCGTAGGCCGCTTCCGCGTGGCCCGAGACGACCACGAACGCAGTGGAGAGCCCGCGGTGGGTCACCGGAATCCCGGCCATCGCCGGCGCGGCGACCGCCGAGGTGACGCCGGGCACCACCTCATACGGGATGCCGGCGCGGGCGAGCGCGAGCGCCTCCTCGCCGCCGCGTCCCAGCACGAACGGGTCGCCGCACTTCAGGCGCACCACCCGCTCGCCGCGCAGCGCGGCGCGGATCATCAGCCGCTCGATGCTCTCCTGCGCGATCGAGCGGCGACGGGCGCGCTTGCCCACGTAGAACCAGCGCGCCCGCGGCGCCAGGCTGAGCGCTTCCCGCCCGGCCAGCGCGTCGTAGAGCACCAGGTCGGCCTCGCGCAGGCGCGCGACGGCCCGGAGCGTCAGGAGCTCCGGATCGCCGGGCCCGGCGCCGACCAGCGATACGAATCCGCGGCTCGTCATCTGGTCTCCTTCGCGGCGTACAGTTCCTGCAGCGCGCGCAGGAGGAGCGGGCGCCGCTCTCCGATCGGGAGCCCGCGCTCCTTCCATCCCGCCCGGACCTGCTCGCCCAGGTCCACCCACGCACCGACGTCTTCCGGCAGCACCGCCTCCAGCGCCTCGCGCAAGAGGCCCGCCAGCGCGGGCGCCCGCCCGCCGGTGCTCACCGCTACCGTCACTCCGCCGCGGCGGACCACTCCGCCCAGGAACGCGGACGCGTTGGCGGCATCGTCCACGGCGTTGACGAACAATCCCCGTTCCTCGGCGGCAACGTTCACGGTCCGGTTCACTTCCGGCGTCGCCGCGGCGATGGCGAAGAAGGCGCCGTCGAGGTCGCCCGGCACGAACGGCCGCCGGACCAGGGTCACGCCGGGCTGCTCCAGGTCGGCGCGGATGGAAGGCGCAACGATCGTGACGCGCGCGCCAGCGTCGAGCAGTCCGGGCAGCTTGCCGGCCGCGACGCGGCCGCCTCCCACCAGGAGCACGCGCTTTGCCTCGAGGCGCAGGAACACCGGGTACACTTGCGCGTTCATGCGGCCCTCCGCGACGCGGCGGCGAGGCCACGCTCGGCCAAGAAGCCCCGGATCGAGGCGAGGCTCGCCTCGGGCTCCTCGCGGTCGGTCTGCAACACCACCTCGGGCGCGGCGGGCGGCTCGTAGGGGTCGCTCACGCCGGTGAAGTGCGCGATCTCTCCCGCCAGCGCCTTGCGGTAGAGCCCCTTCACGTCGCGCCGGATGAGCGAGTCGAGCGCCGCCTGCGCATAGATCTCGATGAAGGGGATGCCCTCCTCCTCGGCCAGGCGCCGCATCTCGGCGCGCGTCTCGGCGTAGGGCGAGATGGCGGCGGTGATCGCCACCACTCCATTTCGCGCGAGCAGCCGGGCGACGAACCCGATGCGGCGGATGTTGGTGTCGCGGTCCTCGCGAGAGAAGCCCAGGCCCTTGGAGAGGTGGGTGCGCACCTCGTCGCCGTCGAGAATCTCCACGGCCCGCTCGGCGGAGAGCGCCTCCCGGAGGCGGTCGGCCAGGGTGCTCTTGCCCGCGCCGGAGAGGCCTGTGAACCAGAGGATGAATCCGCCCGGACGGCGGGGCGCGCGTCCCTTGCGCGTGGCGCCCAGGTGCGTGCGCAGGATCTCCGCCACCTCCGGCCGGGTGAATTCGCTGGGCAGGTTCCCGCCCGCCCGCAAGATCTCGCGGACGCGGCTGCCGGAGAGATCCAGCCGCTCCGAGGCGGGATGCGGGCAGGTGCGCGGGGACGCCAGCATGTCGCAGGCGCGGCAGAAGAACGTCGCGTCGAAGCGCAGCGGAGTGATGCCCAGCTCGCCCGGCGTGAACTGCTCGAAGATCTGCTGCGCTTCGAGAGGACCGTAGTAGCGGCCCACGCCGGCGTGGTCGCGGCCGACGATGAAGTGCGTGATGCCGTAGTTCTTCCGCACCAAGGCGTGGAAGAGGGCCTCCCGCGGACCCGCGTAGCGCATCGCCGCGGGGAAGGCGGCGAGCAGCGTCCGATCGGGCGGGTAGTACCGCTCGAGCAGCGCCTCGTAGGCGCGGAAGCGCACCTCGGCGGGAACGTCGTCTCCCTTCGTCTCGCCCACCAAGGGATGGATGACGAGCCCGTCGGTGAACTCCAGCGCGAGCTTGGTCAGGTGCTCGTGCGCGCGGTGGATCGGGTTCCGCGTCTGGAAGCCGGCCACGCGGCTCCAGCCTCGCTCGGCGATGCGGGCGCGCAGCTCGCGGGGGCTCAGCCGGTGGCGCGCGAACGGCGGCGCGTCGGGCAATAGCGCGCGAACCTCGCCAGCCACCAGGTTGACCGGGCGCGAGAGGAGGTAGGCGACGCCGGGATGCGCGCGCTCCTCGGTCCGGTACACCGCGCGCGCTTCGGCCAGCGGATCGCGGCGGTGGACCTCGCGGACGGTGAGGATGCCGGCGAGCCTTCCCGCCCCGTCGCGAAGCGCGACCGGCGCGCCGCGCTCGAGCGTTGCCGCGTCCTCGTCGGAGACGGCCAGCGTGAGCGGCAAGGGCCAGACGGTGCCGTCCGCGAGGCGCAAGCGCGCGAGCACGCTCTCGTAGTCCGCCGACCCGAGGAACCCGGTGAGCGGGCTCGCCGCGCCGGTGCCGATGAGCTCGAGGTCGGCCAGCTCGCGCGCGTCGAGCACCAGCGAGGGGAGGGCGTGCGCCGCGGCGCGGAACGCGTCCGACTCGCCGGGTGAAACGAGGCGGTCGATGAGGGTACCGCCGTGCGGCTGGACGAGCGAGGGCATCTCAGGACTCCTTCGGGGGTTTGGAAGTGAAGCGGCCGTGCAGGCCGCATTCGGTCTTGGCGAAGGCGCGCCAGCGCCCGGCGCGGGGTTCTTCTCCGGGCCTGACGGCGCTGGTGCAGGGAGCGCAGCCGATGCTCGGATAGCCGCGCCCGTGCAGCGGATTGGTGGGGATGTCGCGCTCCTGGACGCGGGCCCACACCTGATCGCTGGTCCATGCGGCGAGCGGGTTCACCTTGACGAGGCCGAACTTGGGGTCGGCCTCCACCACGCCGGCCCTGGCGCGCTCCGGGGTCTGGTCGCGGCGGATGGCCGTGATCCAGGCGTCGAACTGGAGCATCTCGGCGCGGAGCGGCTGGACCTTGCGCAGGTCGCAGCACTGATCCGGCGCTCGCTGCCAGAGCGACGGACCTTGCGCAAGCTCTTGCTCGGCCACGGTGAGCGACGGCTGGACGCCCCGTACGCGGATGCCGTACCGGCGCTCCAGCTCGCGCCACAGCTCCACCGTCTCGGGAAACAACAGCCCGGTGTCGAGGGTGAACACGTCCACGGCGAGCTGCTCGCGCGCGATCGCCTCGAGCAGCACGCATCCCTCGGGGCCGAACGCGGTCGCGAAGCCGACCCGGCCTGGGAAACGCTGCACGGCCCAGCGGAGCGCCTCCTCCGGCGGCTCCCGTTCCAGACTGGCGGAGGCGGCGGCGATGTCGGCCGGGCTCATCGGTGTACCTCGCGCAGGGCGACCGGCGCTTCGTGGCGCATCGCCGCGGGCAAGGCGGTGAAGCGGACGCCGACCGTGAACACGATGGTCGCCAGCGCGGTGCGGAGCGACCGCTCAGGGACCTTGCCGGCGAGGAGCGCGCCGGCGATCACCCCGGGGACGGCGCCGGCGAGCACGGCCACCGCCAGAGCCGGATCGAGCCTCCCCGCGAATCCGTGCCCCGCCGCCGCGACGACCGAGAGGAGGAAGGCGTGCGCCAGATCCGTTCCGACGAGCTGCCGGGCGCGGAGCGGGAAGAAGCGGGCGAGCACGAAGATGAGGATCGATCCGCTGCCGACAGTGGTGATGCTGACGAGCAGGCCGGTGGCGAATCCGATCGCCGCGGTCCCTGCTGCTCCGGGGGACGCGACCGGCTCGTCAGGCATCCGGCGCAGGTAGCGGACGAGCGACACCGCCCCGCTGGCGAGGCGCAGCAGCCACAGTCCGGCGAGCGCGCCGGGGATGGAGCCGAGAAGAAGGCGCAGCACGGTCGGCCAGTGCACGGCCCGCCGGACCGCATACGCGCCGCCGCCGAACAGCTTCATCACGCCGGCGATGAGCACGTCGGATCCGACCGCGATGCGCGGAGGGACGCCGAGCAGCAGCACGAGCGCAGGCGTGAGCAAGGCCCCGGCGCCCATCGAGGTCAGCCCGACGAGCAATCCAACCCCGGCGCCGACGAGCGCGGCCTCGGCGCCGAAGAGGGGAGCGGCTGCTGGGAGAGCGACGAACGGGACGGCCATGGCCACGAGCTCCTCGGGACTGCGGGGGATGCGGACGCAAAAGTCCGCCGGACCCGGGAGGGGGCGTTTGGCCTAGGCTGTCAGGAACCCTTTCGCCTCAGGCGCGCCCGCACACCCGGTACTCGACCGGGCGGCGACAACAGGCGCACTTGCAGGAGGCGAGAGGCACGATTCGCAAGTTCCTAGCGGGGTCTCCACCCGATGTCAAGCGAGCCCTCCCCGACGTTGCGCCTGAGTGGCGAACCTGCTAGAAAACCCCGCCCCGCCCGGGAAGGTCCGGCGCGAGGCCCGTTGTTCAAGCAAGTCCGCAGCACCCACTACGCACACCTCCCGATCCGGGCAGGGTTCCCCCCTGGGGCCTGCCGTGGGCGCGACGGAGGTGGAGGAGAAAAACATGATGTCGGACCAAGTCGCACAGCAGTCTGGTCCCGGAGGCACGGGGAACCAGAGCGTCGCCCCCCTGCTGACAGACCAGGAAGTGCAAAAGGCGGCGATGCAGCCCGCGCAGGGCATCACCATGCGCCAGCTGCTCGAGGCAGGCGTGCACTTCGGCCATCAGACCAAGCGCTGGAACCCGAAGATGAAGCCGTACATCTTCGGCGCCCGCAACGGCATCTACATCGTCGACCTGCAGAAGACCGTGCGGCTGGCGCGCGAGGCGTTCAAGTTCGTCAGCGACGTCTGCTCGCGGGGCGGGAGCGTCCTCTTCGTGGGCACCAAGAAGCAGGCGCAGGACGCGGTGGTCGAGGAGGCGACGCGCTCCGGCCAGTTCTACGTGGTGAACCGCTGGCTGGGCGGCACCCTCACCAACTTCAAGACCATCAAGAGCGGCATCGATCGCCTGAAGATGCTGGAGAAGATGGCCGGCGACGGCACCTTCGAGAAGTTGCCGAAGAAGGAAGTGGCCATCCTCCAGAACGAGATGGAGAAGCTGAAGAAGAACCTGGGTGGCATCCAGGAGATGTCGCGGCTGCCCGGGTGCCTGTTCGTGATCGACCCGAAGAAGGAGCACATCGCGGTGCACGAGGCGATGCGGCTCGGCATCCCCATCGTCGCGCTGGTGGACACGAACTGCGACCCGGAGGGCATCGACTACGTGATCCCGGGCAACGACGACGCGATCCGCTCGATCCGGCTGTTCTGCAGCAAGATCGCGGATGCGGCCATCGAGGGGAAGGCGCGCTACCAGGCGCACGGCGGCGGCCAGGAGGCCCAGGCAGCGGAGGGCGACGGCGCGGAGGATCGCGACTCGGCCAGCGAGCGGCGCGGCAAGCGCGGCGGCGGCCGGGGCGCGGGGCGCGGCGGACCGCGCGGCGCACGGCCAGTGGTTTCGCGCGAGGGCGGACCGGAGGTGGAGGTGGTCCGCAAGCCGCAGTTGGGCGGCGGCGACGGCGAGCCCGCTGCGCCTGCAGAGGAAAAGCCGGAGGCCTGACCGAGATGGGAGAGATCACGTCGGCGATGGTGAAGGAGCTGCGCGAGAAGACCGGCGCGGGGATGATGGACTGCAAGAAGGCGTTGCAGGAGGCGGACGGCGACCTGGAGAAGGCAGTCGACTGGCTGCGCAAGAAGGGGCTCGCCACCGCGCAGAAGAAGGCCGGCCGGTCCGCTACCGAGGGCGCCGTGGGA
>VBKO01000020.1 GCA_005888115.1 Deltaproteobacteria bacterium | reverse complement strand
GACGCCGCGGTCCGCTTCTTCTCGGTCGTGGCGGGGATGATCGCCCAGGCGTTCCAGGCGCGAAGGACCATCGAAGACGAGCGCAAGCGCCTGCTCGACGAAAACGTGCATCTCAAGCACGAGCTGCAGCAGCGCTACGATTTCTCCAACCTGATTGGAACCAGCGGCCCCATGCGGCAGGCTTACGAGCAGATCGCCCAGGTCGCGCGCACCAACACCACCGTGCTCATCCGGGGCGAATCGGGGACCGGCAAGGAGCTCATCGCCCACGCCATCCACTACAACTCGCCGCGCAAGGACAAGCCGTTCGTCAAGGTGAGCTGCGCCGCCCTCCCGGACACGCTCATCGAGTCGGAGCTGTTCGGGTACGAGAAGGGAGCCTTCACGGGCGCAGCGGCCCGCAAGCGGGGCCGGTTCGAGCTGGCCGACGGCGGCACCCTGTTCCTGGACGAGGTGGGCGAGCTGAACCTGGCCACCCAGGTGAAGCTCTTGCGCGTCCTCCAGGAGAAGGAGTTCGAGCGGTTGGGCGGGACGGAGACGGTGAAGGTCGACGTCCGTCTCATCGCCGCCACCAACCGGGATCTCGAAAAAGCGATCGCCGAGCGGCAGTTCCGCGAGGACCTCTACTACCGCCTCGACGTCTTCTCCATCTTCGTCCCGCCGCTGCGCGACCGGAAGCCGGACATCATGCTGCTCGCCGACCATTTCCTCGCCAAGTACGCGCGGAGCCACAAGAAGATCATCCGCCGCATCTCCACGCCGGCCATCGACATGCTGATGAGCTACCACTGGCCCGGGAACGTGCGCGAGCTGGAGAACACGCTCGAGCGCGCGGTGCTCACCTGCGACGGAAACGTCATCCACGGACATCATTTGCCGCCGACGCTGCAAACGGCCGAAGCGTCCGGCACCGTGATGCAGACCTCGCTCAACGATGCCGTCGAGCAGTACGAGAAGGACCTGATCCTCGACGCGCTCAAGAGTGCGCGTGGCAACTGCGCCAAAGCCGCGCGCCTGCTAGGCAGCACCGAGCGGATCATCGGCTACAAGGTGCGGAAGTACTCGATCGACCCGCGCCGGTTCCGGGAGCGGTCGGTGACCGCCGTCCCGCGCGCCAAGCCGCCGCCCTTGCGCCTCGATTCGCGGGCGCCGTGAAGAGTTACTTGACAGCACTGCCGGTTGGGGAATAGGAGTCCGCGATCATGGCTCACCGGACGACCAGCGCGAACTGCCCTTCCGCCGCGGCGTCCAGCCTCGTCCTTAGCATCATTTCGATTGGCCTCCTTGCCACGGGGTGCGGGCCCCCCTTCTGACGCTGACAGCGATCCGAAGCAGGAGCCCCCGCACCCCACAAGGTCGCGGGGGCTTTTTTTTTCTCGCAGGCACGGTGAAAGGTCGACATGAAGCGCACAGGCTCACAGGCGATCTGGGAAGCCCTCGTCGGCGAGGGCGTCGAGACCGTCTTCGGCTACCCGGGCGGCGCCATCATGCCCGCCTACGACGCGCTGCCCGGCTACCCGATCCGCCACGTCCTGGTGCGCCACGAGCAGGGCGCCGCGCACATGGCCGACGGCTACGCCCGCGCATCGGGGAAGGTGGGCGTCGCGATCGCCACCTCCGGCCCCGGCGCCACCAACCTGGTCACCGGCATCGCCACGGCGATGATGGACTCCTCGCCGATGGTCTGCATCACCGGCCAGGTCTCCTCCCTCGTGCTGGGAACCGACGCCTTCCAGGAGACCGACATCACCGGCGTCACGCTGCCGATCACCAAGCACAACTACCTGGTCACGCGCGCCGAGGACATCTACCCGACGCTGCGCGAAGCCTTCCACCTCGCCCGCTCCGGGCGGCCGGGCCCGGTCCACGTCGACATCACCAAGGACGCGCAGCAGGCCGCGTTCGAGTTCCACCCCGGGGACGGTCCGCCGCCGCGCTCAGGCCGCAAGGTGCGGCCGTCCCCTCCCGTCGACCTCGACCGCGCCGCCGCGCTGATCGACTGCGCGGAGCGGCCGCTCGTCCTCTCGGGCCACGGGATCGTCCGCTCCGGCGCAACCGAGCTGCTGGTCGAGTTTGCCGAAAAGACCGGCACGCCGGTCGCCTCTACGTTGCTCGGCCTGGGAGGCTTCCCGGCCTCGCACCCGCTCAGCATGGGAATGATGGGCATGCACGGCGAGGCCTGGGTGAACAAGGCCATCCAGGAAGCGGACCTGCTCATCGCGCTGGGGATGCGGTTCGACGACCGGGTCACCGGGAAGCTGAGCACGTACGCGGTGAACGCGCGCAAGATCCACGTCGAGATCGATCCCTCGGAGATCAACAAGAACGTCAAGGTGGACGTGGCGTTGATGGGGGACGCGGCGTGGGCGCTGCGCGAGCTGCTCGGGCGGGTGCGGTCCCGCCCGCGCGCCGCGTGGCACGCGCGCATCGCCGAGATGAAGGGCGACACCGCCGTGCGCGACATCCAGTCGCTGCCGCCCTCGGGCCGCCTCTTCGCCGCGCACGTGCTGCACGACCTGTGGAGGCTCACCGCCGGGCGCGCGCTGGTGGTGACCGACGTGGGCCAGCACCAGATGTGGGAAGCCCAGTACTACAAGCACGAGCGGCCCCGTTCGCTCATCACTTCCGGCGGCCTGGGCACCATGGGATTCGCGCTGCCCGCCGCCATCGGCGCGCGCTTCGCCCGGCCGGACGACGAGATCTGGGTGGTGGCCGGCGACGGAGGATTCCAGATGACCGCCTGCGAGCTGTCCACCTGTGCCCAGGAAAACCTCAAGGTCAACGTGGCCATCATCAACAACGGCTACCTGGGGATGGTGCGGCAGTGGCAGGAGTTCTTCTACAGCCGCCGCTACGTCGCCACCCCGCTGCTCAGCCCCGACTTCGTCAAGCTCGCCGAAGCGCACGGCCTGCTCGGCCTGCGCGTCTCGAAGCGCGAGGAGATCGAGGGCGCTGTCGCGCAGGCGCGCAAAGCCACGTGCACCACGGTGGTCGATTTCCGCGTCGAGCAGGAGGACAGCGTCTACCCGATGGTCCCGGCGAACTCGGACCTGCGCGACATGATCCGCCGCCCCAGTCCCATGCTCGAGACGGGAGCCGACCCGTGACCCGGAGGACGAGATGAAGGTTGCCCACACGTACGTCGCCACCGTCGAGGATCGCCCCGGCGCGCTCAACCGCGTCGTGTCGCTCTTCCGCCGGCGCGGCTTCAACATCGCCTCGCTCACGGTGGGCACCACCGAGTGCCCGGGAGTGTCCCGGATCACCTTGGTGGTGAACTCCGACGCCGACACCGCCGGCCGGGTGAAGGCCAACCTCGAGAAGCTGGTGGACGTGCTGCAGGTGCAGGACCTCACGGGTGTGGCCGCGCTGACCCGCGAGTACGCTCTGGTCAAGGCGTCGGTCCCCCCCGAGAAGCGCCCCGAGCTGCTCCGCCTGTGCAGCGTGTTCCGCGCCCGCGTGGTGGACGTCTCGCCGGCAACGCTCACGGTCGAGATTACCGGGACCCCCGACAAGGTGGACGCGCTGCTCGAGGTGGTCCGTCCGTATGGAATCGCGGAAATGGTCCGCACCGGTCCGCTCGCCATGGGACGCGGCGCGGAGGTGAACGAGATCAAGGTGCAGGCCGGGATGGCCGCGTAGAAGCGCAAACACAACAGGGCCGCCGCAGACGGCGACGGCCGCGAGGATCGACAATGCCAGAAGCTTCCAGCGACCGCGTCATCGTGTTCGACACCACCCTTCGCGACGGCGAGCAGGCGCCGGGCGCCAGCATGGATCTCGAGCAGAAGCTCCGGGTGGCCCGCGCCCTTACTGCGCTGGGGGTCGACGTGCTGGAGGCAGGCTTCCCGGCCGCTTCTCCAGGCGACTACGAGGCGGTGGCTGCCTTGGCGCGCTACATCGAAGGGCCGACCCTTTGCGCGCTCGCCCGGGCGCACAGCGACGACATCGATCGCGTCACGGAATCGCTGCGGCCGGCGCAGCGCAAGCGGTGCCACGTCTTCCTCGCCACCAGCCCCATCCACCGCCAGTTCAAGCTGGGCCTCTCCACCGACGAGGTGGTCCGGCGCGCTGTAGACGCCATCCGCCACGCGCGCGAGAGCTTCGAGGACGTCGAATATTCCGCGGAGGACGCGGCCCGCACCGAGCCCGACTTCCTTTGCGAGGTAGTGGAAAGCGTGATCGAGGCGGGTGCCACCACCGTCAACATCCCCGACACCGTCGGCTATGCGATTCCGTCCCAGTTCGCCGGACTGATCATGCACCTGCGCCGGCGGGTGCGCGGCATCGAGCGCATCGTGCTCAGTGTCCACTGCCACGACGATCTCGGGCTGGCCGTCGCGAACACGCTGGCGGCGGTGGAGGCCGGAGCGCGGCAAGTGGAGTGCACGGTGAACGGCATCGGCGAGCGGGCCGGGAACTGCTCGCTGGAGGAAGTGGTGATGGCGCTGCGCACCCGCGCCGATCACTTCCACTTGCGCACCGGCATCCGCACGCAGGAGCTGTGCGCCGCCAGCCGCGCGGTCGCCAAGGGGAGCGGCTTCGTCGTCGCGCGGAACAAGGCGGTCGTCGGGCAGAACGCCTTCGCGCACGAGGCCGGAATCCACCAGCATGGCGTCCTTTCCAACGCGCTCACCTACGAGATCATGCGCCCCGAGGACGTCGGCTTCGAGAGCAGCCAGCTGGTGCTGGGCAAGCACAGCGGCCGCCACCTCCTGCGCTACCGTCTGGAGCAGCTCGGGTACCGACTCGACGACGCGCAGTTCGAGCGGGCATTCGTCGAGGTGAAGAGGCTCGCCGACCACAAGAAGGAGCTGCACGACGGCGACGTCGCGGCCGTCGTCGACGTCGTGCTGCATGGAGCAGCGGGAAGCGAGGCGCGTACGTGAAGGCGAGGACGCTCTTCGAGAAGGTCTGGGACGCGCACGTCGTCGAGCCCGAGACCGCCGAGACCCCGGCGGTGCTCTACGTCGACCTGCACCTGGTCCACGAGGTGACCTCGCCTCAGGCGTTCGACGTGTTGCGCGAGCGCAAGCTGCGCGTGCGCCGGCCCGAGCGGACCATCGCGACCATGGATCACTCGATCCCGACCACGCCGGGGAGCAAGCGCTTCGCCATCGCGGACCCGCAGGCCGCCGCGCAGCTGCGCCGGCTCGAAGAGAACTGCGCCGAGTTCGACATCGAGCTGCACGCCCTCGGCACCGAGGGACAGGGCATCGTGCACATCATCGGCCCGGAGCTGGGTCTCACGCAGCCGGGGCACACGATCGTGTGCGGCGACAGCCACACCAGCACGCACGGCGCGTTCGGCGCCCTGGCGTTCGGGGTGGGCACCAGCGAGGTGGGGCACGTCCTCGCCACCCAGTGCGTGCTGCAGCGCAAGGCGCGCACCCTGGAAGTGCGCGTCGACGGGCAGCTGCGGCCCGGCGTCACCGCCAAGGACCTGATCCTGGCCGTGATCGCGCGCATCGGGGTGGGCGGCGGGACCGGGCACGTCCTCGAGTACACCGGCAGCGCCGTCCGCGCGCTCTCGATGGAGCAGCGGATGACCGTCTGCAACATGTCCATCGAGGCGGGCGCGCGGGCCGGGATGATCGCGCCGGACGACACGACGTTCGAGTACCTGGCGAAGACGCCCCGCGCTCCGAAAGGCGCCGCGTGGGATCGCGCCCTTGCGAGCTGGCGCGCGCTGCCGTCGGATGCGGGAGCGGCTTACCACCGCGCCGTCGCAATCGACGGGTCGGCGCTGGAGCCGATGATCACCTACGGGACCAATCCGGGAATGGCGCTGCCGCTGGGCGGTCGCGTGCCCGATCCGGCCGCGATTCCCGACGCCGCGGCGCGCGCCTCGCTGGAGAAGGCCCTCCGCTACATGGACCTGCGGCCCGGCCAGCCGCTGCTCGGACAAGAGATCAACGTGGTCTTCATCGGGAGCTGCACCAACTCGCGCATCGAGGACTTGCGCGGCGCAGCCAGCGTGCTGCGCGGGCGCAAGGTGGCCAAAGGCGTGCGCGTGCTGGTGGTGCCCGGTTCGCGCCGGGTGAAGCACGCCGCCGAGGCCGAGGGGCTGGACCGCGTCTTCAGCGACGCCGGGGCCGAGTGGCGCGAGCCGGGCTGCTCGATGTGCATCGCCATGAACGGCGACCAGCTCGAGCCCGGCCAGTACGCGGTGAGCACCAGCAACCGCAACTTCGAGGGCCGGCAGGGGAAGGGCGGACGCACCTTCCTGGCCAGCCCGCTGACGGCGGCCGCCGCGGCCGTGGCGGGGCGCATCGCCGACCCGCGGGAGCTGGCGAGGTGACCATGGAGCCGATTCGACGCATCGTCGCGCGCACCGTCGTTCTCCCGCAGCGGGACGTGGACACCGACCAGATCATCCCCGCGCGCTATCTCAAGACCACGGAGCGGACCGGTCTGGGCCAGGCCCTCTTCGCCGACTGGCGCTACGACAAGGACGGGAAGCCGCGCCCCGAATTTCCCTTGAACCAGCCGGAGGCGCAGGGAGCCGGAGTGCTGGTGGCGGGTGCCAATTTCGGCTGCGGCTCCTCGCGCGAGCACGCACCCTGGGCGCTGCGCGACTTCGGGTTCCGCGCGGTGGTCAGCTCGTCGATCGCCGACATCTTCCGCAGCAACGCGCTCAAGAATGGCCTGGTGCCCGTGGTGCTGGACGCCGAGGCCCACCAGAAGCTCCTCGCCAGCCCCGGCGCGCAGGTGACCATCGACCTGGAGACGCGCACGCTCGCGGCGGACGGGCTGACCGCGCCCTTTCCGCTCGACCCCTTCGCGCGCCACTGCCTGATGAACGGCATCGACGAGCTGGGCTTCCTGGTCTCCCAGTCCCGCGCCATCGATGCCTGGGAGGAGGCCGCATGCGCGCGCTGATCGCGGTCCTTGGTGGCGACGGCATCGGGCCCGAGGTGGTCGCCCAGGGCATGCGGGTCCTGCAGGCGGTCGCGGCCCGCGGCGGCCACAAGATCGAGCTGCAGGAGGCGCTCCTGGGCGGCGTGGCGATGGATCGCACCGGCTCGCCGCTGCCCGCCGATACCCTCTCGCTGTGCCGGAGCGCGGACGCCGTCCTCCTCGGCGCGGTCGGCGGCCCGAAGTGGGATCCGCACGCGCCCGTGCGGCCGGAGCAGGGGCTGCTCGGACTGCGCAAGGAGCTGGAGCTGTACGCCAACCTGCGGCCAGTCGGCGTGCATCCCCGGCTGATGCAGGCGTCGCCGCTCAAGACCGAGCTGCTGCAGGACGTGGACCTGGTTGTCGTGCGCGAGCTGACCGGCGGCCTCTACTTCGGCGAGAAGCGCCGGGAGGCGGACTGCGCTTCCGACATCTGCGTCTACACGGCGGAGGAGGTCCGCCGCGTGGTCCGCGTCGCGGCACGCCTCGCCCGCCAGCGGCGCCGGCGGCTTACCTCGGTGGACAAGGCCAACGTGCTGGAGACCTCGCGGCTGTGGCGGGAGGTGACCACCCAGGTGGTGCGCGACGAGTTCCCCGATCTGCAGCTCGAGCACGTGCTGGTCGATTCCTGCGCGATGCTCCTGGTGCAGCGGCCCGCGCGGTTCGACGTCATCGTCACCGAGAACTTGTTCGGCGACATCCTCACCGACGAGGCCTCGGTGCTCGCCGGCTCCATCGGCCTCTTGCCCTCGGCCTCGCTCGGCGCGGGAAAGCGCGGCCTGTACGAGCCGATCCACGGCTCGGCGCCGGACATCGCCGGGCGCGGCATCGCGAACCCGTACGGGACCATCCTGAGCGTCGCGCTCATGCTCCGCCATTCATTCGGCCTGGAAGCGGAGGCGCGGGCGGTCGAGCGGGCGGTCCGCTCCGCGATCGACCGCGGGGCGCTGCCCGCCGATGTGGCGGCGGGCGGCAGGCGCGCAGTGACCACCGCCGAGGCGGGCGATGCAGTGCTGGCGGCGCTGCAGGAGACCTGAGGAGCCCATGCCCCACGACGAGCGACACAAGAGCCGCACGCTGACCGAGGGTCCCGACCGCGCCCCAGCGCGCGCGATGCTCAAGGCGATCGGGTTCACCACCGAGGAGCTGGCGCGCCCCCTGGTCGCCGTCGCGCACACCTGGACGGAGACGATGCCGTGCAACTTCCACCTGCGCAGCCTGGCGCAGCGGGTGAAGGAGGGCATCCGGGCGGCGGGCGCCACGCCGATGGAGTTCAACACCATCTCCGTCAGCGATGGCGTGGTGATGGGCACCGAGGGAATGAAGGGCTCGCTGGTCAGCCGCGAGGTGATCGCCGACTCGATCGAGCTGGTCTGCCGCTCGCACCTCTTCGACGCGGTGGTGGCGCTGGTTGGCTGCGACAAGACCATCCCGGGCGGCGCGATGGCGCTGCTGCGCCTCAACTTGCCCGCGCTGCTGCTGTACGGCGGATCGATCGCGCCGGGGCGGTTCGAGGACCGGGACGTCACCATCCAGGACGTCTTCGAGGCGGTCGGCGCGCACGCGGCCGGCAAGATGCCGCTGCGCGCCCTGCAGGAGCTGGAGGACGTGGCCTGCCCAGGACCCGGTGCGTGCGGCGGCCAGTACACCGCGAACACCATGGCGCTGGCGACGGAGCTGCTCGGCCTCGCGCCGGTGGGATACGCGAGCATTCCGGCCGACGATCCGCGCAAGGCGGCGGCCACTCGCGCGGCCGGAGCGCAGGTGGTCCAGCTCCTGCGCGAGAACCGCCGCCCACTCGACGTGGTGAAGCGCGCCTCGTTCGAGAACGCGATCGCGGGGGTCGCCGCCACGGGCGGGTCGACCAACGCCGTCTTGCACCTGCTCGCGTTGGCGCGGGAGGCCGGGGTTCCGCTCGCGCTCGGCGACTTCGACGCCATCAGCCGGCGCACGCCGCTCATCGCGGACCTGAAGCCCGGCGGCCGATTCGTCGCGACGGACTTCCACCACGCCGGCGGGACGCCGCTACTCTGCCGGCGCCTGCTGGAAGGCGGCTTTCTGCACGGCGATGCACGGGTGGTCGACGGCAAGTCGTGGACGGAGCATGCCGAGCACGCCTCCGAAGCGCCGGGGCAGCAGGTGGTCCGCCCGCTCTCGGCGCCACTGAAGCCGAGTGGCGGGCTGTACATCCTGACCGGCAACCTGGCTCCCGACGGGGCGGTGGTGAAGGCGGCGGGGCACGAACGGCCGCGTCACACCGGGCCGGCGCGCGTCTTCGATCGCGAGGAGGAGGCGTTCGCCGCGGTGCGCGACGGGCGCATCGTCGCCGGCGACGTGGTGGTGATCCGCTACGAAGGTCCGCGCGGCGGGCCCGGCATGCGCGAGATGCTGGGCGTCACCGCGGCGGTGGTGGGACGCGGGCTGGGCGAATCGGTGGCCCTCGTCACCGACGGCCGGTTCAGCGGCGCCACGCGCGGGCTGATGGTCGGCCACGTCGCGCCGGAGGCCCATTCCGGCGGTCCGCTCGCCGCAGTGCGAGACGGAGATCGCATCACCATCGACCTCGAGGCCCGCCGCCTGGAGCTGGACCTCTCCGCTTCCGCGCTGGCCGCCCGGATGCGCGACTTCCGCCCGCCTCCCGCGCGCTACGCGACGGGCGTGTTCGCCAAGTACGCGAGCCAGGTTTCCTCGGCGGCCGAAGGCGCCGTGACTTCCCCAGCAAGCGACCGAGCAATTCCAACCCCGGAGTGAGCAAATGGCAGTGATCCACTACGACAGAGATGCGAGCCTGGAACCCGTCCGTGGCCGGCGGGTCGCGATCGTGGGCTACGGAAGCCAGGGCCACGCGCACGCGCTCAACCTGCGCGACTCGGGGGTCGACGTGCGCGTCGGGCTCCACGCCGCCAGCCGTTCTCGCAACAAGGCTCTCGGAGCGGGGCTCCGCGTCCTTTCCGTCGCCGACGCGGCGCGCGAGGCGGACCTCATCATGATGCTCGCGCCCGACCTGACGCAGAAGAAGATCTACGACCAAGACATCGAGCGCCACCTCACCCGCGGCAAGGCGCTCTTCTTCGCGCACGGGTTCAACATCCACTACGGGCAGATCAAGCCTGGGCCTGGCGTCGACGTGGTGCTCATCGCGCCCAAGGCTCCCGGGCACCTGGTGCGCAGGCTGTACGAGGAGGGGCAGGGGACCCCGGCGCTGATCGCCGTCCACCAGGACGCCAGCGGCCAGGCGCACGAGCTGGGCCTCTCCTACGCTCGAGCGCTGGGCGTCACCCGCGCGGGAGTCCTGGAGACGACCTTCAAGGAGGAGACGGAGACGGACCTGTTCGGCGAGCAGTCGGTGCT
Source organism: Deltaproteobacteria bacterium (assembly GCA_005888115.1). GTDB lineage: Bacteria > Myxococcota > Myxococcia > Myxococcales > 40CM-4-68-19 > VBKO01. The sequence continues at coordinate 2,715 of VBKO01000020.1, read as the reverse complement.
CTGCGGCGGAGTGACCGCGCTGGTGCAGGCCGGCTTCGATACGCTGGTCGAGGCGGGCTATCAGGAGGAGAGCGCGTACTTCGAGTGCCTCCACGAGCTGAAGCTGATCGTCGACCTGATGTACGAGGGCGGCATCGGCTGGATGCGGCACTCGGTCAGCGATACAGCCGAGTACGGCGATTACACGCGCGGACCGCGCATCATCGGCGAGGCGGCGCGCGCGGAGATGAAGAAGATCCTCCGCGAGATCCAGACCGGCGTCTTCGCGCGCGAGTGGATCCTGGAGAACCAGGCGGGCCGGCCGGTCTTCGAGAAGTTCCGCGAGGAGAGCAGGGCGCACCGCATCGAGGACGTCGGGGCGCGGCTGCGCGAGATGATGAGCTGGATCCGGAACATCCGGAAGGACTCCAGCGAGCCGGCGCAGCAGCAGCAGGGGGCGGTGATCGAGTACCCGCTGCAGCGGAGCGGGGCGGTCTAGCCGCCGCCGATAGGGCGGCGCTGTTCTTGATCGCGGTCGAGAGATGCCGGCTGGGCGCAGCGCCCAGCCGTACAGCGAGGGAGCGGAACGCAGATGATGGAGTCAAAGGCGATCTGGATGAACGGCGAGCTCGTCCCGTTCCGCGAGGCGAAGCTGCACTTCCTGACGCCGGCGCTGCACTACGGCGTCAGCGCCTTCGAGGGGATTCGCTGCTACCGCACCGTCCGCGGTCCCGCCGTCTTCCGCTTGCGCGAGCACATCGAGCGCCTGGTCGACTCGGCGCACATCATGGGCTGGCGCGAGCTGCCCTTCTCCGTCGACGAGCTGGTCGAGGCCTGCCGCAAGACGGTGCAGGCCAACGGGTTCGAGGAGTGCTACATCCGCCCGCTCATCTACCTGGCCGAGGGCGGCTGGAACCTGACGGTCGACGCCGGCAAGCCGCACGTGGGCATCGCCGTCTGGGAGTGGAAGCAGTACCTCGGAGCCGAGGCGGCGGAGCACGGCGTCCGCGCCAACATCTCCACCTTCACGCGCCACCACCCCAACGTCATGATGACCAAGGCGAAGATCGGCGGGAACTACCCCAACTCGGTGCTCGCCAAGACGGAGTCGCTGCGCCTCGGCTTCGAGGAGGCGATCATGCTCGACTCGCAGGGCCACGTGGCGGAGTGCACCGGCGAGAACATCTTCCTCGTCAAGCGGGGCCGCGTGCTGACCCCACCCGACGTGCACATCCTCCAGGGCCTCACTCGCGACTCGGTCCTCCACCTCCTGGCGGACCTGGGCCATCACGTGGAGCAGCAGGCCATCTCCCGCGACCAGCTCTACACGGCGGACGAGGTGTTCGTCTGCGGCACGGCCGCGGAAGTGATCGGGCTGCGGGAGATCGATTTCCGCACGATCGGCTCGGGACGCACCGGCCCGGTCACGCGCGCGGCCCAGCAGGCGTACCACGCACTCGTGCGAGGCGAACACCCCCGCTCGGACGGGTGGTTGACACCGATCTACGGGTGAAGGCTCGGAAACGTTGTCTCATCACGCGGATCCGTCATTGACGGTCCCCTCGTTGGTACCGTCCACGATCAGCAACAGCAGCGACGTTGCGCGCCAGCGCCAGCCAACGGCAAGCAATCACGTTCGTGCAGGCACCGCCGGAGGATCTGTTCCCTTCTCGCGCCATGCCGAGCTGAATCGATCGCGCCCGTAGGTCGCGATCCGTCGCGCTTCGTCGGGGAAGTGATGGAGAAAGTTCATCAGGACGTTCACGGGTCAAACATCGCCAACGCGTCGGCGGGCAGCTCGTCCTGTGGATCTGGTAGAGACTCCAGCCACCGACCACGGATGGAGGACGAGATGGAAGAGCAAAGCGCGAACGGCGGTGGCGAGAACCGCGAGACCAGCGGACACGCCGGTGCCTCGTCCGAGGCGGAGCAGCAGAAGGAGGGGCTGGCGCCGGGTGAGCGGGAGAGCATCGCGGCGCAGCGGCAGACGCATGTGAAATCGCTCGCTCGCGGGATGATGGAGAAAGGGCCTGAGGGGAGCGCGGGCGGCCCCATCACCGAGGTGGACAAGCTCGACCAGATGGCCGAAGCCGCGCCCAAGGTGCAGGCGCGCTTCCAGAAACAGAAAGCGTCGCGCGTGACCCGCGGGAAGACCGGGAAGCCTGACTTCGCGCGGAAGTCCGTCCGCGGCGCGAAGAACAAGGCTTCCAAGGCGGGCAAGGTAGGGTTCCGGGGCAAGGCAGGGCGCAAGGCCGTTGCCAAGGGCGCGAAGAAGGGGACGCGAGGAGGCCTCAGCAAGCAGACGGGACGCCCGGTTGGCAAGGGCGATCGCCGCTCGGCCCTGGGACGCGGGCCCGGCAGCCGCGGCCAGGGACGCACCTCGGCAAAAGGTGGCCGGGGCAAGACCGGCGCCCGGCAGCGGCCCTCGCCGCGTCGGAGCTACCGCTAGGAGCAAGCACCCCGCTCGGACGCGTGGCTCACCCCGATCTACGGCGTCGAGTCTTCGTGCGAAGTCGCATCGGCAGGTCGAACAGCGGCGATCGAGCACCGGAGCCTGCTAAGAAGGGCGGCATGAAGCGAATCCTGCTGGCGCTGCCGCTGCTCGCCTGCGCCCATGCACCGGAGTCGCCCGGCCCGGACGATCTGGAGCTCCACCGCCGCGCCGTGGTGGTGGACACGCACTCGGACGTGACCCAGGCGATCACCTACGAAGGATACGACTTCGCGCAGCGGCAC
>VBKO01000198.1 GCA_005888115.1 Deltaproteobacteria bacterium | reverse complement strand
GCCGTCAAGGTGACGACGTACGTCTGCCCTGCGACGAGCAGTCCAGGTGGCACCGTGAACGAGGTTCCGGATCGGACGGTGGCCTGGAGGGTCGTGCCCCCATTGAGCGGCGTGATGCCGACGAGGACGGACGTTGCGGCGCCGACCGCGGGCGGAGACCAGGAGATGGTTGGCTGCAGCCCGACTCCGCTCTGCGGCTGGAACAGGCTCCGGCCGTTCACCTGAGGCGCCTTGACCGGACCGAGCGCCGGCGCGATGGGCGCGGAGGACATCGCTTCGTGCGCGGTGACGAAGGCGGTCCACGTGAACGAGGCGGCCCCCGGCGGGGAGATCGTCACGTCGTAGAAGTACAAGGTCTGGCGGAACTCCTGCCAGAGCGGCTGATCGCTGAACTGCCCGTAAGGGACGGTCCCATAGTTCGTGTCGGGAAGGGACGCGCTGCCGGTCGTGAAGTCGTAGGCGAGCAATAGTGGGCGGACCACCATCGAATCAAAAGGCATGTCCGGGTACCCGGCGCCGTGCGGCATGGCAAACACGTTGAAGCTGAACTGGTTGCTCCTCGCGGACGGGTTCACGTCCGCGGCCAGCGCCGCGAACCGCGCGTAGCGCACGTCGGCCGTCATGCTCCCCGTCTGCGGCACCGGGGCGAGCGGCACGTCGATGGTCGCGGGCAGACCGTCGCGCAGCGTGAGGTTCGACAGGCGCGCTGCCTTGGTCGCGGGACGGTACACGGCCGCTGCCGGTCCCGATCCGATGCTCTGATGCCTCGCCTGATAGAACCACACCACGTCGCCCTTCGACGCGTCGGGCAGGCCCGCGACGGCGTTGTCGGCGACCACGTTGATGACGCCATGCCAGTCGATGGCGCCGTTGAAGAAGGTCGAGCCCGCTGCCGGTCCAGCCGAGCGGATCCACGGACGTAACGATAGATTTGCCTGCGAGCTGGCGATCTCGAACAGGTCGCCTGTGAGGGAATTCCCCGGGATCCACGTATCGAGGTTGGTGACGTTCAGCGTCACCGGCGTAGCGGCCGTGGCACGCGCCAGATCCGGCCGGTACGAGACCACCGAGCTCAGTTCCGGCGTGCTGGTCGTGAAGTCATACAGAGTCGGGCCTTCCTGGCCCGGCATTCCCTCGATCTGCAGGAAATACCGGCCGGCCGGAACCGCGTGGATGGTGAAGTTGCTGCCATCCGGAGCGAAGACGCCCGGGAACCGCTGGTACCCGCCCCCGGCGGTCGGCACCAATGCCGACACGCTCACGCCGGGCTGGGGCATCGCCAAGCGCGTCTTTCGTCCGTCATCGGTCCAGAAAACCTTCCCGAACGAGCCCGTCACGTCGCGGCGGGCGGCGCACCCGGACGCGGTGCCGCAGGGCGACCCGACGAAGCCGCGGCTGAAATGTCCGATCTGCGCGACGGCCGTGGTGCCCTGGATCATCGTCGGCAGCTCCTCGTAAGCGGCGCTCTGGGACGTCGTCCAGTAGACCGAACCGGCGCTCGTGCCCGCGGGGACGCTGAACGTCACCGTCACCGGTTTCGAGAAAATGGTGCCGGCCGGACCGAACTCGTAGACGGGCGACAACGCGCCGCCGGGGGACTGCGCGGAGGACTGTGCGATGGTGATCGTGGTGTCGTTCGCCAGGGCACCGGCGGGGATTTCCAATGCGGCGCCGCCCGACAACGCGAGCATCCCGCCCCCGGGTCCGATCACGGCGCTGGCGCCGTCCGTGCGGCGCACGTCCCCGCCGAAGGTGCAACCTGCGAAGGCCCCCGCGCAGAGCGCCGCCAGCATGGACCGCATGCCGTTCCTCCCAAGATCCATTTCCAGCCTCCCGACCATGACGCCGCCGATGCGGCCACGGACAGGTACTTCCGCCGACGGACCGCGGCAGGCGTCCGGTGGCAAACGTGTTCAGTCGCGAGCAGCTCGGATCAGAGGGAGAGGCGCCGCAGGCGCAGCGCATTTCCGATAACGGACACCGAGCTGAGGCTCATGGCCGCGCTGGCGAACATCGGGCTCAGCAAGAGACCAGTGAACGGGTACAGCACGCCGGCTGCCACCGGCACACCGAGCGTGTTGTAGGCGAATGCCCAGAAGAGGTTCTGCCGGATGTTGCGCAGCGTGGCCTTGCTCAGCCGGCGGGCCCGCACGATCCCGCGCAGGTCGCCCTTGACGAGGACGATCCCGGCGCTCTCCATGGCCACGTCGGTCCCGGTGCCCATGGCGATCCCGACGTCGGCGGCCGCCAGCGCCGGAGCGTCGTTGATGCCGTCGCCGGCCATCGCGACCACCCGTCCCTGGCCGCGCAGGCGCTGCACCACCTCTTCCTTGTCGGCCGGCAGCACCTCGGCGTGCACCTCGGCGATGTCCAGTTTGCGCGCGACCGCCTCGGCGGTCACCGGGTCATCGCCGGTCACCATCACCAGCCGCACGCCTTCGTCGCGCAGGGCTCGCAGGGCCTCGGGAGCGGATTCCTTGATCGGGTCGGCCACCCCGAGCAGGCCGATGAGCTGGCCGTCGACCGTGAGGAACACCACCGTCTGGCCGTCGGCCCGGAGCGCCTCGGCCCTTTGCTGCGCCTCCCCGGTGTCGACGCCCAGTCCGGCCAGGAATGCGGCGTTCCCCAGGGCGACCTTCCG
>VBKO01000197.1 GCA_005888115.1 Deltaproteobacteria bacterium | reverse complement strand
GCGACCGCGAATTCGACGCCCGGCACGTACACGGTGAACGCGACGGTGAGCGGCGTTTCTTTGCCCGCCACCTTCACCCTCACCAACGTCGGTCCGCCCGCGTCGATCACCTACGTCAACGGCGGCAGCTCGACCGATCCGCAGATCGCGCCGATCAATACGCAGTACGCGGCGCCTCTGGTGGCCGTGGTCCGCGACGCCGCGGGCAATCCCATTCCCGCAGCCACGGTGACGTACACCGCGGTGCCCGCGTCGGGCGCGTCGTGCACCGTCTCGAATGGCAGCTCGAGCGGCGCGAGCGTGAGCGCGACGACCGACTCTTCCGGCTTCTCGAGCGTGACGGCGACTGCCAACGGCACGGTCGGCGCTTTCACGGTGACCGCGTCGGTGTCCGGCGTCGCCACGCCTGCGACCTTCCGTCTGCAGAACGTCTCGACCGGTCCCGCTGCCGTGTTCATCGTGAGCGGGAACCCGCAGACGACCCCGACCGGCAGCGCCTTCGCGAGACCGACAGCTCCGGGCTCGCCAGCGTCACGGCGACGGCGAACGCGACCGGCGGCGTCTTCACCGTCACGGCGAGCGTCTCCGGCGTCTCGACGCCGGCGAGGTTCACGCTCACGAACGACGGCGGCCAGACCATCCAGGTGCAGGCGGGCAGCCCGCAGACAGGCACGGTGGGCGCGGCGTTCGGGTCGCAGCTACAGGCGCTCGTCCTCGATGGAGCCGGCGCCGCAGTACCGGGAGCGGTGGTCACCTTCCAGGCGCCCACCAGCGGGGCGACGGCGACGCTGAGCGGCGGTGCCGCCTGCGTCCCGGCCGCGGCCGGGTGCATGACTGCGACGACGACCGCGGCCGGGATCGCGAGCGTCAATGCGGCCGCCAACTCGATCTCGGGACAGTACGCCGTCGCCGCATCGACGCCCGATGCGCCCACGCCGGCGAGCTTCGATCTGACCAACCAGTGCACGGCGGACGCCCAGTGCACGGGCATGACTCCGATTTGCGACTCGGCGGCCGGTTCGTGCGTCGCGTGCGCTACGAACGGGCAGTGCAGCGCGAAAAATGCCTCGCAGCCCTGGTGCGACGCATCGGGCAGCTGCTTCGCCTGCACCGCGGACAGCCAGTGCAGCGGCACGGCGCCCATCTGTAGCCAGGCGACGAACTCGTGCGCCGCGTGCACGACGAACGCGCAGTGCGCCAACAAGGATCCGGCGAACCCCTTCTGCCTTTCCTCGGGCTCCTGCACCGTGGGGTTCACCATCTCCGTGTCCTCAGGAGCGAACGGCACGGTATCGCCTTCCGGCGTACAGACGGTCGCGCCCGGGGCGACCCAGGCGATCTCCATCACCCCGGACACGCACTACCACGTCGCCGACGTGCTCGTGGACGGCAGCTCGGTCGGCGCGGTGACGAGCTTCACCTTCACCAACGTCAGCGCCAATCACACGCTGGCCGCGAGCTTCGCCATCGACCAGTTCGCCGTCACGGCGAGCTCGGGACCGAATGGCACGCTCACCTGCTCGTCTCCTGTCGATTACGGCCAATCTTCGACGTGCACCATTGCCCCGGCAGCAGGGTACCAGCTGGCGAAGCTCACCGACGATCTCGTCGACGTGACCTCGCAGGTGATTGCAGGCAGCTATCTGGCCGCGAATGTCACCGCTCCCCGGTCGATCGCGGCCACCTTCATCCGGTCGCAAGGCACGTCCTGCGGCGGCGACGGCGAATGCGCCACCGGGCATTGCGTGGACGGTTTGTGCTGCGATCGGGCCTGCGCCGGTCAGTGCGAGGCGTGCGACGTGGCCGGGAGCGCCGGCACGTGCTCGCCGGCGACCGGCGCGCCGCGCGGCACGCGGACCGCCTGCGCCTCCGACGGTACGGTCTGCGCCGGAAGCTGCGACGGGACGCATCCGGCGGCCTGCACGTACCCAGGCGACTCGACCTCCTGTCGCAACCCCTCCTGCGCGGGAGGGACCGCCACCCTCGCCGCCTCGTGCGATGGCGCGGGCGCCTGCCCCGCGGTCCAGACGCAAACGTGCGCGCCGTTCTCCTGCGGCCCCAACGCGTGCAGCGGCAACTGCAGCGCCGATTCCGACTGCACGGCTGGCAACTGGTGTTCTGCCGGCGTCTGCGTCGCGCTGCTCGCGCAAGGCCAGGCCTGCGGCGGGGCGAACCAGTGCGGATCGCAACACTGCGTGGACGGCGTCTGCTGCGACACGGCGTGCACGGGTCAGTGCGAGGCTTGCGCGGAGGCTGGCAGCGCCGGCACCTGCACGCCCGTCGCCGGCGGCCCGCGCAACGCCCGGAGCGCTTGCGCTTCCGACGGCTCGGTCTGCGGGGGCGCGTGTGACGGGACCAACCGGACCGCGTGCGTCTATCCGGGCAGCGGCACGACCTGCCGCAGTCCCTCATGCAGCACGGGCGTGGCGGTCTTGACCGCGTCCTGCAACGGGGCGGGCTCGTGCCCCGCCGAGCAGGACGTCTCTTGCGCTCCGTTCACCTGCGGTCCCTCGGCGTGCGCCGGCAACTGCACGGTCGACTCCGACTGCGTGGCGGGGAACTACTGCGCCGCGGGCATCTGCACGCCGCAGGCCGGACCCGGCGTCGCCTGCGGCGGGGTAAACCAGTGCGCGAGCGGTCAGTGCGTCGACGGCGTGTGCTGCGCGACCGCCTGCAGCGGACAGTGCCAGGCCTGCGACGTCCCCGGCTCGGCCGGCACGTGCACGAACGTGATCGGGGCGCCCCGCGGAGCGCGACAGGCATGCGCCTCGGACGGCAGCGCCTGCGGCGGCATCTGCGACGGGTCGAGCGCAACCGCGTGCGCGTATCCGGCGGCGGCGACCATCTGCCGCGGCGCGAGCTGCAGCGCGGGCGCGGCGACGCTGCAGGCGGCCTGCGACGGCGCCGGCCGCTGCCCGGCGCGGCAGACGCAGGGCTGCAATCCCTATGTGTGCGGCCCGCAAGCGTGCCTCGGCAATTGCGTCTCCGACCCGGACTGCGCGTCCGGTAGTTTCTGCGCCGCGGGCGTCTGCCAGCCCCGCTTGGCGAACGGCGGCGCGTGCGCCGGCGCGAACCAATGCGCGAGCGGACAGTGCGTGGACGGCGTCTGCTGCAACGCGGCCTGCGGCGGGCAGTGCCAGGCATGCGACGTGCCCGGCCAGGTCGGCACCTGCGCCAGCGTGGCCGGCGCGCCCCACGGCTCGCGGCAAGCGTGCGCCTCCGACGGCACGGCCTGCGGCGGCGCGTGCGATGGCAGCAATGCAGCGCAGTGCGCGTATCCGGGCCCGGCGGTCGAGTGCCGCGCCTCGACGTGCTCGGCCGGCGTGATCACCGAAGCCGCGATGTGCAACGGCTCCGGCGCGTGTCCGGCGATTGTGCAAGACTCGTGCGGCGGCGCGGTGTGCAACGGCGCCGTGTGCGCGACGACGACGTGCAGCAGCGACGCGCAATGCGCGGCGAATGCGTCGTGCGTCGCGGGCGAGTGCCAGCCGAAGGGCAAGGCGGGCGTCTGGGCGGTGGCGGGTTCGGGAGGCTGCGCCTCGGGAGGCGCCGGAGGCGTGGCGCCTCTGCTGGCCCTCGCACTGGTGGGGCTGTGGCGCGCTTTCCGCCGGCGCAGCGCGCATCGTCTCGCGGCCGCGCTCGCGCGACACGCCGTCCTGGCCGCGGCGCTCGCGGTCTCGGCGGCCGCGCGGGCGCAGACCGTGCCCGTGCAGCCGCAATTCAACGCCGACCGCTTCAACCCCGGCGCGGGCAGCTACGACGTCCTCTCCGTGGGAAGCGCGTCGGTCCCCGAGCACCTCGACGTGCACGTCTCGATCTTCTCCTCCTACGCGCGCGACCCGCTGCGGCTCATCGCGGTGGCGGATTCGACGCAGCAATTCCGCCTGCTGCACAGCCAGACGCTCCTGCACCTCGGCGCGAGCGTCGCGCTGTTCGGCAGGTTCGAGCTCGGCCTGACGTTGCCGCTGCTCGCGGCGCAAAGCGCCAGCTCGAACGACGTCCTCGGCACGCTGATCGCGCCAGGCGAGGGCATCGGGGACGTGCGCCTGGTCCCGAAGGCGCAGCTCTGGCGATCGGAGATCCTCGCCGTCGCCGTGGCCGCGCCGCTCACGCTGCCGACGGGCAACGGAGACGCCTTCCTCAGCCACGGGAGCGTCACCCTCACTCCTGAGCTGCGCGTCGAATCGGACGCGCTGCCGGTCCGGGTGGCGGCATCCTCAGGCATCGTGCTCGTGGAGCTGCAGCAGGGCGGCGCCGTCGAGCGGCCGATGGAACTGCTCGCCGCGCTGCGGTGGCAGCTGCCGGGGAACCTCCAGTTCACGTTCGGCGGTGGCCCCGGGCTGACGAACGGCTACGGCACGCCGCGGTACCGCGTGTTCGCGGGAATCGGGTTCGATCCGGCTCGAGCCGTTCGACGGGCCAGGCCCAGGCCGCCGATCTTGGTCCAGGATTTTCCGATGCGCGCGCCGGCGCCGGTGCCACCGCCGCTCGATCCGGCCCCCCCTTTGCCTGCACCGGTCGCGGTGGCCGAGGCGCAGCCTCCGCCGCCGCCTCTGCCAATTTGGCCTGCGGCGGTGGCGCTCGCGCCGACTCCGGGCCTCCAGCGCGCCGTCCGGGACGGGCACCTCGCCCTGCTCGCGCAGGTGCAGTTCGCGCATGACGCAGCGACGATCTTGCCGGTCTCGCGTCGGCTGCTCGACGAGGTGGTCCGGGTCCTGCGGGACACCCCGGAGATCCGCAAGGTCCGGATCGAGGGGCATACCGACGGGCGCGGCAAGCCCGCATACAACCGCCGGCTGTCCCAGCGCCGCGCCGAATCGGTCCTGCGCCACCTCGCCGACGCGGGGATCGACGTCTCACGCCTGCGGGCGAAGGGATTCGGGGCGGACCGGCCGCTCGCGCCGAACGACACCGTCGCGAATCGCGCGAAGAACCGGCGCGTGGAGTTCATCGTGCTCGACGGGCCGAAGCCAGACGCCGCGCAGCCCTGAATCCACGCAGTCGAGATCCGTTCCGCGCGCTGGCCTGCCGGACTGCTTCCGCGGTCGCGATTTCCCTCGTTTCTTGCGGACCGATGATTTCCGCCGCGCCGCGGAGTCCAAGAGTGAGAAAGGAGCTCCAGATGACCGATCGCAAGCTGCTTCCCGGAAAGTTCGTGTGGTTCGAGCTCGTCTCCAGGGACGCCAAGAAGGCGCAGGCGTTCTACGGCGAGGTGCTCGGTTGGAAGGTCAAGCCGTTCCCGATGGGCGACTTCACCTACGAGATGATCTTCGCCGGCGAGACGATGATCGGCGGCTACGCGGCGCCCAGGAACGACCGCCAGCCGTCGCACTGGATCTCGTACGTCTCGGTCGAGGACGTCGACGCCACGGCGAAGGCCGCCGCCGCGAACGGCGGCAAAGTGATCGAGGCGCCGTACGACATCCCGGGCGTGGGCCGAACGGCGCGGATCGCCGACCCGCAGGGTGCCGAGCTGTCCCCGTTCAAGAATGCCATGGGCGATCCGGCCGACGCGCTGCCGCCCGCCGGCGGCTGGGCCTGGAACGAGCTGCACACCACCGATGTGACGAAAGCGCTCCAGTTCTACGAGAAGGTCCTCGGGTTCTCCTCGCGCGCGATGGACATGGGGCCGGGCGGCACCTACCACATCCTGTCCAGGGGCGGGGTCGAGCGCGGCGGTGTCACGAGCTACCTGCCGAGCGGTGTGCCACCACACTGGCTGCCTTACGTCGCCGTCGAGGACGCCGACGCGACGATCGCGCGGGCACGAAGGCTCGGTGCGACGATCCCGTTCGGGCCCGAGGACATCGTGGGCGTCGGTCGGATCGGCGCGCTGCAGGACCCGACCGGCGCGGCGCTCGCGATCATCAAGCCGCTGCCGCTGGAGAAACAGCGCTAGTATCCCCACGGCGCGGCACGAGGCGCGGGCGCGCTGAGGTGAGTTCAAATGAGCGGACCGGAGCTCGAGCACTTCAGCACGCCTTCGCTTTCGATCGCCTGTGAGGTGTCGGGCCCCACGCGCGGGCGCCCGACCCTCCTGCTGCACGGCTGGCCCGACGATGCGCGCACCTGGGACCGCATCCTTCCCGCCC
>VBKO01000196.1 GCA_005888115.1 Deltaproteobacteria bacterium | reverse complement strand
CGCAGCGACGCAATCGATCTCGACGCGTGCCCCTCTCGGGAGCGCGCCGGCCTGGACGGCCGCGCGCGCCGGTGGCGCCTTCTGGAAGTAGCGCCCATACGTCTCGTTGACCTTGGCGAAGTCGGCCATGTCGGCGACGAAGATGGTCGTCTTCACCACCTTGTCGAAGCTCGCGCCGCCGGCCTCGAGGACCGCCTTCAGGTTCTCCATCACGCGCTCGGTCTGCGCGCCGATGTCGCCCTGGACCGGCTGGCCGGTCGTCGGGTCGACCGGGATCTGCCCCGAGACGAAGAGGAACGATCCGGGGCTGACGCCGATGCCCTGGCTATAGGGGCCGATGGCCTTGGGAGCCAGCGCGCTCTGCACCGCGCTCTGCACCGCGCCAGGCGCTGCCCCTGACCGAGCGCCGCCGCCGGTGGCGGCCACACACTCGATCTCGACGCGCGCTCCCTGCGGCAGCGCGGCCATTTGCACGGTAGCGCGCGCCGGCGGGGACTTCTGGAAGTAGCGTCCATAGGTCTCGTTGATCTGGGTGAACTCGTTCAGGTCCGCCACGTAGATGTTCGTCTTCACCACGTCGTCGAAGCTGGCGCCGGCGCTCGCGAGGATTGCTTTCAGGTTCTGCATCACGCGGTCCGTCTGCGCGACGATGTCGCCCTGAACGAGCTGCCCGGTCGCGGGATCGATCGGGATCTGGCCCGAGACGAAGACGAAGGACCCTGCGCTGACGTCGATCGCCTGGCTGTAGGGGCCGATCGCCCTGGGAGCCTGCGCGCTCTGCACCGCGAAAAGGCCCGGAACTGCCGGAGCGCCGCCGCGCTTGACGGCCACCCCCTCGATCGCCACGCGCGCTCCGCGGGATAGCGCGGCCACCTGCACCGTCGCGCGCGCCGGCGGGACGTTCTGGAAGTAACGCCCGTACGTCTCGTTCACCTTGTTGAAGTCGGCGAGATCGGTGAGGAAGAGGGTCGTCTTCACCACGTCGTCGAAGCTGGCGCCGCCGGCCTCGAGGACCGCTTTGAGATTTTGCATGGCGCGGTCGGTCTGCTTCACGACGTCGCCCTTGATGAGCCGATCCCTCACCGGGTCGACGGCGATCTGCCCGGAGAGGAAGAGGACGCGGCCGGCGGGCGCCTGGATCGCGTGGCTGTAGGGTCCGACCGCCTTGGGCGCGTTGGCGCTCTGCACGGCACGGCGCTCGACAGGGCCCGCAACCGGGGCGGGCGCAGCAGCCCCAGCGGACGGGGAAGGAGCAGGCTCAGGGGTCGCGACTACCTCGGGTTGAGGGCTCGCGGCCGCGGCGGGTTCAGGGACGTTGGCATTCTGATGGGCGCAGGCGACGACCGCGATTGCTGCCAGAGAGAAGATCCGCATGGATGGGTCTCCGTTTTTGTCAGGGACCCGATCACCGTCTCACGGAACCTCTCGGCGATCTCATTTTTGGCTCGGCGATCGCGTGCGTCGAGTGCGCCGCCCGGCGTCCTTGTAGGACATGCCGAAGCCGGTCGCCGCGCAAAGCGGCGGAATGACGCGAGCTTGATCGGCGACGCAGTCGCCTGGGACCAGCAGCCCCGCTGCATTGGAGTCATGCATCGGGGGGCTGGCGTTCAATCCAGCCTTCGACGAGACTGACCCCTGTAACAGGGGGGAACCGATGCAGAGCTACTTTCGCTTCGCGGCTTCTGCCGCTCTGCTGGTCGCTTGCGCTTGCGGAGGTTCCAACAGCCAGGCAGAGCGGTGCGCGGCGGCGGCGCCGGAGGCAACCGCCGGCCCCGCGCAGTCTGCGGGCAAGCGCGCCACCGTGAACCTGCGCGGCACCGCCGCGAAGACGACCGGTGACATCGCGTACGCGTGGCGGCTGGACCCACCTCCGGGCAGCAAGGCGGCGCTCTCGTCTTCATCCGCGGCAGCGCCGAGCTTCACCACCGACGTGTCCGGCGCCTACGTCGCCACGCTCTTCGTCCGTGACGCCTGCGCCACGAGTGTGCCGTCTACCACCGTGGTCACCGTCGTCAACCACGCTCCTGTCGCATCCGCGGGACCAGACCGGCAGGCGATGCCCGGCGACACGGTCACGCTCGACGGCAGCGGCAGCGCCGACCTGGATCAGGACACGCTGCAGTATCACTGGACGCTCGTGTCCCGGCCCGTCGGTAGCGCGGCGACGCTATCGAGCGCGACAGTCAGGTCGCCGACGTTCACGCCGGACCTGTACGGCACCTACGCGGCAATCCTGGTGGTCAGCGACGGCGACGAAACGAGCGACCCCGCCGACGTGATCGTGCAGGCGGGCGTCACCGGTCCGAATGGCACCTGCCCTCCTGCGCCGGCGCCCGTAGCCTCGGCGGGACCGGATCAGAACATCGGCCCGTTCACCAGCCCGCAGCTCGACGGTACCGCGAGCGCCAATGGCCGTCCCGGAGCGCTCGCATTCAACTGGTCTCTCGCTTCAGCGCCGGCAGGCAGCCGCGCGTCGATGGATCAACCGCACGCCGCAAGGTCGTTCTTGAGCTCCGTGGACAAGCCGGGAACGTATGTCGTGTCGCTGGTCGTCAATGACGGCTGCGTGGACAGCACGGCCGCGACGGTGCGTATCACCCGGCCGAACAGCGTCCCCTCCGTCTTCATCCCTGCTCCATTCCAGCCGGTCCCGCTGCTGGTCCCGTTCAACTTGCAGGGGATCGCGTTCGACTTCGACAACGAGCCGCTGACCTACCAGTGGGAGGTCGTCAGCCGGCCGCAAGGGAGCGCCGCGGCGATCGCCGATCCGAAGCTGCCTTCGACCACCTTCGCGCCCGACCTCGAGGGAACCTACGTGTTCTCGCTCGTAGTCAGCGACGCCGTCTCCTCGAGCAGTCCGGCCCAGGTCACGTTCACGGTGGTGAACCAGCCTCCGGTGGCGAGGGTGGGCGCCGACCAGGCCGTCGGCATCGGCGCCACGGTGACGCTCGACGGATCGTCGAGCAGCGATCCGAGCCTGCGTACGCTGGCGTTCGCGTGGACGCTGCAGCCGGCGGCCGGCAGCACGGCGACCTTGTCGAATCCGTCGGCCGCCAAGACGACGTTCACCGCCGACGTGCCTGGCATCTATCGCGCGCAGCTCACGGTGACCGCTGGCGGCCTCTCCTCGCAGGCGAACGCCACCGTTGGCGTCTGGCCGGCGGTCGCGCGATTGAGCCATCGCGTGATCGACGCGGCCTATTCGGCGGCTCTCGATCGCGTGATCATCGTAGCCGCCGACCCGAGCGCGCTCTACCTCTTCGATGCGCACGGTACCCCGGAAGCAACGGTCGCGCTCTCGTTCGTTCCGGCGTCCGTCGCCGTGGAACCCGACGGCCTCTTCGCCGCCGTCGGGCACGCCAACGGCATCTCGTACGTCGACCTGCAAACGAAAACGGTCGTCCGGGTTCTCACCGTCCAAGGCGACGTCGGGGCGGTCCGTCGTCGCTGGTGATCTCGGCGATGACGGGAGTCGGGCGCGGCCGGTTCCGACGCGTGAACGGCACGCTCTACGTCACCTCGAATCCCGGCCAGTTCGGCTTCAGCGGCATCGAAGAGTACGCGGTGGGAAGCGGCGTGCCAGCGCCTGTCACGCGGCCGGCCGGAGTCAACGTCGGCACTTGCGGCGACCTCTGGCTTTCCGAGGCCACCACCCGGCTCTTCACGCGTTGCGGGAGCGTCTTGCGGGCCTCCAGTTCGTCGACCGACGATCTGTCCTCGGCGGGCGTGCTGCCGCGTCCGTCGGCGGTGGCCCTGCTTTTGCGGCACGTGTCCGACTCGACCGTCGCGGGCGAGATCTCGGCCGTCGCGAGCGCGGACGACCCGTTCGTCTTCTCGCCGCCCGATGACCGGACGCTTCGCCGCTGGGCCGCGGACGGCCTGGCCCTGCGCGAATCCCTCCCTTTTCCGACCGAGACGATCGGTGGGGCGCTGTTCCGCTGGCAAGGCCGCTTCGTCTTCTACCGGTCCGACGGCACCGAGCGTTACGTCCTGATGCAACTCGAGACCGCGGCCGGCGCCTTGCAGGACTTCGGATTCGTCACGTTCTGACGGCCGCGGTACTTCATATCGCCAGAGCCGCTTTCGAACGTGCGCACGCCGGTCACGGCATGGAATGAACGAGGGCCCGCCCGCTCACAGGCGCCGATGAAGTGCATGGGGCCCCATGGAAATTGGTCGGTGGTGCAACCATCCGCAGGCGCGGTGGCCGCGGACGGTTGACACGTTTCCGGCGGTGCTTAATCGAAATCGCGATGGCAACGCGGATCGGCATCGTGGACGACCATCGGCTGTTTCGAGAGGGCCTGAAGGTGCTCCTGGCGACCGTGGACGACTTCGCGGTAGTCGCCGAAGCAGACAGCGCTCAAGCTGGACGCGCAATCATCAAACATGAGGGCCTCGACGTCCTTCTGGTCGATTGGCGGCTTCCCGATATTCCCGGGGACATTTTTCTACGCGAGGTGCATCGCAACCGACCGTCGCTGCCCCTCATTGCGCTCACCATGTTCGGTGACGCCCAGCACGTCGAACAGGCATTCGCCGCCGGCGCGGCCGGGTACGTGTGCAAGAGCTTGGGATTTTCCGATCTCGTGCAGGCAATCCGCAGGGTCCGGTCAGGAGGACGGTACGTGCCGTCCGGCTTCGCGGAGTTTGCGGAACGGAACGCCTCACACCATCCGATACAGTCGAACGACGGATCGCTCCGGCAATTGCTCACGTTGCGCGAACGAGAGGTCTTCAGGCTGGTGGTGTACGGGCTGAGCACGAAGGAAATCGCTTTTCACCTCGGGATGAGTGGCCGGACGGTCGAGACGCACCGCGGCCGGCTACTCCGCAAGTTGCGAGTCCACTCGACGGCCGATCTCGTCCGCCTGGCAGCGCGGTACGGCCTGCTCGAGCCGTGAGCTCACCTACATTTAGTGGTACAGGGGTGCGAGCGGTACAGGGGTGCGAGCGACACACTCGAGGCCAACCAAGCCATGGCGGACCTGAAATCCGGACGCATCGTCGAGTGGCACAGGCTTTCGCCCAGCCTTTCTCTGTTCCGTTTGGTCGCTGTCGACGGCTCGCAATTTCCCTCCTACCAGGCCGGCCAGTACATCGCGCTGCGCCGGGACGACTGTCTCCTCACCCGGAAAGTGAAGGAAGGGAACGAGGTGCGCTTTGTCCCCGACCTCGACGCCGAGGGGAGGCAGAAGCGCGGCCCGGTCACCCACTCGTATTCGATCTCCTCGGCGCCTTTCGAGACGACGCAGGGAAATCATCTCGAATTCTACGTAGTGCTGGAGCGGGGGCGGGACGGCGTGCTTGGCCGCTTCACGGAGTCTCTGTTCCGCGGCGTGGAGGATCACAAGAACGACCGGCTCGCGTTCCTCGAGCGGATCGTCGGCGATTTCACGCTCGCCCGACGGGCGGCCGGCTTCCAGCACGTCCTGATGGTGGGAACAGGAACCGGCCTGGCCCCCTTCGTGTCGATGATCAAGCAGCTGCACTTCGAGGCGCAGCAGGGTACTGCGCCGCCGGCGCGGTACACGCTGCTCCATGCCAATCGTACCTGGGAGGAGCTGGCCTACCACCGCGATCTGCTGGAGATCGAGAAGGCGAAGAGCTTCGATTTCGTCTACGTTCCCTCGGTGAGCCGGCCCACCGCCCGCGACCTCGCCGACCCGCAGCTCGGCTCCGGCCGGGCGAACAACCTGCTCCGTCACATCTTTGGCCTGCCTGCGAAGGAACCGGCCGCTTCGGCGCTCGCGCTGCCCCGTGAGCGGCCGCTGGCCATGCTCCGTGAGCGGATCGAGCCGTCGCGCACTGTCGTGCTCACCTGCGGCAACCCGAACGTGATGGCCGACATCGCCTGGATCGCGTCGCAGGTCGGGATGCGATTCGAGAAGGAAGATTGGTGAGGCTCACGATCGGCTGTCAGCGCCCGCGCCGTCCCGGCCTGACGACCTGCCGGCCCACGCCGGCCTCGCGGCGGACGAACTCGCGCGGTGGACCGTAGAAGTAGCCTCGCCGCGGCGTCGCCGCGACGGAGCGCGCGGGGCGCGCCACGCGCACGACGGGTCCGGCGTGCGGCCACGGCACGATGTGCGTGCGAACGGGCCGCGTGAATGCGCGCGACGGCACCACGACCCAGCCGGGCCAGCCGCGCGGATAGACGAATCCCGCGGGGCCGAAGGGTGACCAGCAGACGTATCCCGCGGCGTATCGCCAGGAGACCCAGGCCGGAGCCCAGACGTATCCGGGCACCCAGAACCAACCGACGCCGGCGCGGAACCCCCATCGGCCGTAGTGGAAGACGACCGAACCCCAGGGCACGGAGGAGGCGAACGACCAGCCCCAGGCGGTCTCCACCCAGCGGCCGTCGGTGTACGGCTGCCAGTCGGGACCGACGCCGTTCGGGACCCAGACGAGACCGTACTCCGGCGTCTGCTCCCAACGCCCGTACGGCGCCAGCTCCCGCCGGAAAGCGTTTTGATCGGCCGGCTGCGCCGGAGGGCCCGCGGAGGCCGGCGGAGCAGGCGCGTTCGCTTCCGGCGGCGGGGCGCCGGGATCCCAATCCTCGTCGGGTGGCGGAGGTGGCGGCGCGGTCCCGGTGGGCGCCTGGCCGTCGTCCGGCGGAAGCGGCTGCGCGA
>VBKO01000195.1 GCA_005888115.1 Deltaproteobacteria bacterium | reverse complement strand
CGGAGCGATGGCCCAACTGATGCCCGCGGCTGGGATCCATGCCGAGAAGATGGCATTTCCCGTCGCGTTCCCCGGCGCGTCGGGCGAGGTATCGGCGATGTCGTGGGCAATCCGGTCGAAGCGCAACGCAGCCGTGGCCGCCAGTCCGGTGAGAGGTCCGTCGGTGATCTGGGCCTGTTCCTGCAGGAACGCGCCCCATGCCCATTGACGATCGTAGAGGTCCGAGGTGAGGCGCGGAAGCGGCTTTCCGTCCTCGCATGTCGTGAACCTTGGATTCGCCTCTTCGTGGACCAGCAGCCGCACGGCGCTGCGCATGGCCTCCACCCCGGCGCTGAGCCGGTTCTGCAGCGCGCCCGCACGCATGCGGTGATCGAGTTGCAGCGTCCCGCCGGCGCTGGCGGTACGGTTGAACAGCCGCGTGTCCGGGCTGATCCAGCTCGCGTTGAACTGCTCCGCGTCGACCGAGCGGAAGAAGCCGTTCACGCCGACGGACAAGCCGGATGCGAGTCGCGCCCGCCCATTGAGCGTGACGAAGTGGAGACCAGGCGCGAAGAAGTCGCCCGGCGTGTAGTTCTCCCGCCGATCGGTGCCCAGGGTCGTCTGCGGGAGGGAGCCCGGCTGCTGGAGGCGATCGACCTGGAACTGATAGGACAGCGTCGCGCTGGCGCCCTCCTGGCTCGCGCCAAGCTTGCCGAAGGCGCGGACGCCATGTCCCGCCCCACGGACCCGCCAGCCCTGGTCGGAGAATTCGCTCAGGGAAAGATATCCGCTCAACGGGCCGAGCGGACCGGAAATGACCCCCCGGGCTTCCTGATACTTCCAGCTGCCGCCTTCGATCTGCACGTTGGCCTCGGGCTCACGGCCGCCGCGGCGCGTGAGGATATGGATCGCTCCACCGAGCGTGTTGCGGCCGAAGATCGCGTTCGGCCCACGCACGATCTCGATGCGCTCGATGTCCCCGAGGGGGATCAGCTCGAAGGCGACCTCCTCGGCGGCCGGTTCGTTGACCCGCACGCCGTCGACGAACACGCTGATGCCCTGCGGCACGCCGGTGACCGGGCTTGCGGAGAACCCGCGCAAGGAAAGGTCTTCCTGGCGGATGTTTCCCTGCTCATCGGCCAGGTGGATCCCAGGGATCCGCTGCAGGGCCTCCTGGAGCGTGCGCGCGCCGCTCGCGCGGATCTCGCGCGCATCGATCACCTGCACCGTGAGACCGTCTGCGGACGTCCGGCTCTCCGGCAGCCGGGCCGGCCCGAGGACGGTGATCTCCTCGACCAATCCGTTCTCGTTGCGCGAACTGCTCTCGGGCGCCGGGACGGGAGACGTGGGTTGCTGTTCGCTTCCCGCGGCATGCGCGCCGAAGCCGATCACCAGCTGGCAGGCCAGAGGCACGAAGGGCGCAGGGATGATCCGGTTCATGCCGCTCTCGAATTCCTGGCCGTGAGATTCTCGAGCGTAGCACTGCGGCGCGAAACGAAACAGCCAACCGAGCGCCCGTGCGTTGTCCCTGCGTCGGGTCGTCGCCACCCTCACTTGTAGAACGCACACTCTTGGATGGAGGCACATCGATGAAGGTCTTCGCACTTTCGATCCTCGGCCTGGCGCTCGCCGTACCCGCGGCCCGCGCGCAAAACCGGGACACCAGCACGAATGACACCAGCAAGGCGACGGCGCAGCAGAACACCGACGCCAGCAAGCCCACCGCGCAGCAGAGCACCGACGCCAGCAAGTCCACCGCGCAGAGCAGCGAGACCAGCAAGGCCATGCCGATGGACAAGAGCGACAAGGACAGGCCTGCGGCCGCGCGCAGCCGTGACCTCGGCAAGTCGGACGACGACTGCATGTGCGACTGCAACGGGAAGATGATCAAGGGCAAGAAGGGCCACCCGATGGGCCGCGGCCCAGCCAACATGGATCGTTCCCGCCCCTCCTCGGCCAGCGACGCTAGCCGCGCGAATGCTCCTGCCAGCCCGAACGCCCCCCCTGCAGACAAGAGCGCCGGCCCGAGCACCGACACCTCCAACCAGCCGAGCAAGGGCACTGGTGAGATGAACCCTGGCAGCTCCGACAAGACCGACAACCCGAGCAACCCGCGCTGACGGTTCGCCGGCGCCGGAGGGGGCGGCTTCTGCAGCGCCCCTGCTCTCCCGGGTTTTTGCCGGGCTCCTTGGCGCGGGCCAAGGGCTTGAGCGCTCAGAGGCTCGCGAGGTAGTGCGCCAGGTTCACGATGTCTCCATCGGAGAGCGTCTTGGCGACGCTCGACATCGTACCGGCATCGTTGGTTCGCGTTCCGTTCTTGAAGTCTTTCAGCTGCTTGATGACGTACGCGGGGTGCTGGCCCGCCACCCTGGGCACCTCGTTCTGTCCGGAGAACTCGCCCAGGTGGCACATGGTGCAGAGCACCTCGGCTGATTTGCTCTTGCCTGCGGCGACGCGCGCGGGATCGGGCTTGAACGGGACGCTGCTCTCCCCAGACTGGATCCGTGGTCCCTTCGGGCGCTGTGCCGCGTAGTACACGGCTAGATCGACCATGTCCTGTTTCTCCAGCTGCGCGGCGATGGGATTCATCATCTCGTCCTTGCGCCGTCCCGACCTGTAGTCCTTCAGCTGCAGGTAGCTGTAGCGCGTGGTCTGACCCGCGAGGATCGGGTAGTCGGTCAGCTCGGAGTTCCCGTCCGCGCCGTGGCATCCGGCGCAGTATTCCGCCCTCTTCCTGCCGGCCTCGATCTGCTGCGACGAGGTATCGACCTGCGAGGCGAGTCCGCCCGGGAAGAACGACACGAAGAGGGCAGCGAGGACCGCTACCCTCATTTCGCCGCCGGTTCCCGGGTCGGGATCGCCATGCGAAGCGCTTTCCGGAATCGACCCTCATTCAGGAAGCGAGAAGACGAACACGCTGTTGCCGCGCTTGAAGTCGATCTGCGTGTTCCCGCCGGCGCCCACGGCGATGTACTGCTTGCCGTCGACCATGTACGTGACGGGAGGGGCGTTCACGCCGGCGCCGCACTGGTACGTCCAAAGCACCTTGCCCGACCGCGCGTCGTACGCCTTGAAGGAGCCGTTGCCTTCGCCGGCGAACGCGAGATCGCCGCCGGTGACGCTGATGCCGCCGATCATCGGCTGGTCGGTCTTCGCCTGCCAGGCGATCTTCCCGGTATTGACGTCGACCGCCGTCACGTTTCCGGTCTGCGGAACGCCGGGAATGGTCTTGAACGCGCCGCCCAGCCAGAGCTTCCCGTCCGGATACTGGGTCGCTTCCACGTGGTAGGTCATCGGCTGGATCAGGTTGACCGCGTAGGCGAAGTTGGTCTTGGGCGAGAACGCCATCGGAGACCATTCGACGCCACCGTTCGCGCCCAGCTCCATCCGGGCACCCTGCGGCGTCGGCAAGGTCCAGACACCACCCTGCGGGACCATGGCTTCCGAGAACCGGATCAGCTTGCCGTCCTTGCGGTCGTGCACGTAGACGTGACCCGTCTTGCCTCCGTGGATGACGGCGGGGATGACGTTCCCGTCCTTGTCCTTCGCGTCCACCAGGATGGGCGGGCTGGCCGCGTCCAGATCCCAGACGTCATGGGCGACGTACTGGAAGTGCCACTTGTACTTTCCTGAATCGAGATCCACGGCGACCATGGAGTCCGTGTACAGGTTGTCGCCGGGCCGCTCCACTCCGTAGAGGTCCGGGGAGGGATTGCCGACCACGAAGAAGATGGTGCGGGTCTTCAAGTCCACGGCGGGAGTCATCCAGACGCCGCCGCCCAGGGTGGCCTCGAACTTCCTTCCCTTCGGGAGCTGCGCTTTCTCGGCGGCGATGTCCCGATGCATGTCGCGGCCGGTGGCGTCCTGCGTCGCCCACACGCCCTCGGAACCCCGGTCGGGGATGGTGTGGAACGTCCAGAGAAGCTTGCCG
>VBKO01000194.1 GCA_005888115.1 Deltaproteobacteria bacterium | reverse complement strand
CTACCTCCAGATGCGAACCACACGCGGCTGGCGCAGAATCGCTCTGGCCGTAATCAACCAGACCTCCGCGGCCAAGTTCCACCTCAGGCTTCGGCGCGGCCACACTTACAAGCTTCGGATCTACCTAACGGCCGCGCAAGCGGGCCCGGGCTACCTCGCCGGGGCCAGCCCGACGCGACGCGTCCGCGGCACCAGCTGACGAGCGAGCGCGGGGTGCTCTCACGTGGCCCCTGCGCTCAGCCCCTTGCAACCCGGGCCAGGCTAGGCGGCTACTACATAAGGGTGAAGCGCTCTAGGCGCGCTGTACCCAGAAAAGAAAGGCCCGCGCTTGCGGGCCTCTCTCAGTAGCGGGGGCAGGATTTGAACCTGCGACCTCCGGGTTATGAGCCGCCTCGATTGTGTATACGCGTTCCGCCGTATTCCGCCGCAATGCAGGCTCCGAGCCGGTTTCCGGCTGCGGCTGTGCGTTTAGGCGGAACAAGGGAACATCGAAACGGAAGCCCGATGCTTGCAGAACGTTTGCAGCCGAGCCGATGGAGCGCAGCCCACTGTTGTGCCGCGGCTAGCGATCCGGGATGCTGACTCTCGGCCGGAGTCAACGCGGGGATGCCGTGGAGTAACAATCCAACCGTGCCGGAAGATGCGGTCGCTGGCGAGGAACGAAAGGTGGCGACGGTGCTGTTTGCCGACCTTGTCGGCTCGACCGCGCTCGCGTCCGGGGACGACCCCGAGCGCGTCCGGTTTCGCCTGGAGCAGTTCTACGAGGCAATGGCGGACGAGGTCCACGGCGCCGGCGGAACGGTGGAGAAGTTCGCGGGCGATGCGGTCATGGCTGTCTTCGGGGCACCCGCCGCCCTCGAGGATCATGCGGAACGCGCTCTGCACGCGGCGCTGGCCATGCAGCGCAGGCTGGGCGAGCTCTTCCGCGGCGAGCTCGCCCTCCGCGTAGGCGTGAACACGGGCGAGGTGGTCGTCGGGCGCGCCCGCGAGGGCTCTTCGTTTGTGAGCGGCGACGCGGTGAACGTGGCGGCCCGGCTCGAGCAATCCGCAGGCGCGGGTGAAATCCTGGTCGGGGAACGGACCGTCTCAGCCGTCCGTGGCGCCTTCGAGCTCGCCGAGCCGCAGACTGTGGAGGCCAAGGGCAAGCCAGAGGGAATAGCCGCTCGACGGCTCGTACGCGCCCTCACGCTGCAGCGCCCGCGCGGGGTGAGCGGCCTCCATCCTGCCTTCGTCGGGCGGGAACCGGAGCTCGCACAGCTCCAGGCCGCCTACCGACAGGTGATCGGGCGGCGCCGGCCGATGCTGGTCACGATCGTCGGAGATGCAGGCCTCGGCAAGACCCGACTTGTGCGCGAACTCTGGCAATGGCTAGCAGTCGAGGAGCCCCAACCGTTACAGCGCACGGGCAGGTGCCTCCCCTACGGGCAAATTACGTTCTGGGCCTTTGGCGAGATCCTCAAGGAGCAACTAGGCATCCTCGACGGGGATTCTCCTCAGAGCGTTCTCGCCCGACTCGGCGACCGTGAGATTCTGGGGCTGGCGCTCGGGCTGGACGTCGCAGGCAACCTGCACCCGCTTACTGCCCGCGATCGCTTCCAGGACGCCTGGGTCTCGCTGTTCGAGGAGCTCACAGCGAACCGTCCCGCCGCCGTCCTGGTCGAGGATCTCCACTGGGCCGAGGATCCCCTCCTCGATCTGCTGGAGCACCTGCTTGAGTGTGTTCACGGTCCACTCCTCGTGCTGGTGACGGCGCGGCCCGAGCTGCTGGATAGCCGGCCGGGCTTCGGCGGTCTTAGTGGAGAGACGCTCGTACTCGAGCCGTTGAAGGCGGAGGCGACCAAGGAGCTGCTCAGCCGCTTGCTTGACACGGACCCACCAGGCCTCTTGGGTGACGTGGTCGCCCAGGCCGAAGGCAATCCCTTCTTTATGGAAGAGGTGCTCGGGTCCCTGATCGATCAGGGCCTGCTCGAGCACCGGAAGGGCGGCTGGGCGATGAAGGAGCTTCCGAGTGGTTTCGTGGTGCCGGACACGGTGCAGGCCGTGGTGGCCGCGCGCATCGACCTGCTCGCGCCCGCCGAGAAGGAAGCCCTCCACGCCGCCTCGGTCATCGGCCGCATCTTCTGGAGCGGCCCCGTCTATGAGCTCTGCCCGGAAACGGAGCCGAACCTCCGCCTGCTCGAGGAACGAGATTTCATCCGGCTCCGGCTGGGATCTTCGATCGAGGGCGAGCGCGAGTACGCGATCAAGCACGCGGTCACACGCGAAGTTGCGTACACGAGCATTCCGAGGGCCAGGCGGGCGCACCTCCACGCCGCCTTCGCCTCCTGGGTCGAGCGCTTCGGAGGAGGGCGCGACGAGCACGCACCACTACTGGCCCACCATTACACGGAAGCTTGTCGCCCCGAGGACGCCGACCTGGCCTGGGCCGGAGCGGAGGACGAGTTCGAGGGTCTGCGCTTGCGAGCGGTCGCCTGGTTGCGACGCGCTGCCGAGCTCGCCCTCGGTCGCTACGAAATCGATGAAGGACTCGAGTACCTGAACCGTGCGCTCCAACTCGAGACCAACGACCTCCGGCGGTCGGAGCTGTGGCGGCGAATCGGCCGCGCCAACACACTCAAGTACGACGGCGAGGCGTTCTGGACGGCAATGCTGAACTCACTCGAGGAGTGCAGCGACCGCGCCGAATCGGCCCAGACGTACAGCGAGCTGGCGTTTCACACCGCCACCCGGTCGGCGATGTGGAAGCGCCGGCCCGACCCCGAGCTCGTCCACGGCTGGATCGAGCGGGCGCTCGAACTCTCGGATCCCGGTACCTTCCCGCGCGCGCGGGCGCTCATCGCGCGGTCCTGGTACGACCCTACGGTGTTCGCAGACGCGGCACGCGAGGCGAGCGATCTCGCCGAACGTCTCGGTGATCTCGAGCTTCGGTCCTGGGCACTCGCGGCACGCTCGCGCTCGTCGTATGCGACCGGCGCCTACGGTGACGCGGCGGACTGGAGCAAACGTCGCCTCGAGTTACTTCCCGAGATCGGCGATCCGGATCACGTTGCCTTCATCTACTTCTACGCTCTCGATCCTCCCATCGCAATGGGACGTTTTGACGAGGCTCGTCGGATCGCGGCAGCGCACGACGAGGTGACACGCGATCTGACGGCGCATCATCGACTGCACGGCGTTGCCTGCCTGCTGATCGTCGAGAACGCTGCGGGCTGCTGGGAGCGCATACGGGACCTCCGGACGGCTGCCGAGCGCGCGGTCGCCGCCAACGTCGCCACGCCGTGCTTCTACAACCCGTGGTCGTTGTTGGCATGCGCGCTAGCTGAAGAGCTCCTCGAGTGCCCCCACGAGGCGCGCAGGCTCGAGCAGGACGCGGAAGCCCTGGGAATGGAAGGGTACGACTTCCTGCTCGATCCGCTGCGCATCCATCTCGCCATCGCGCGTGGCGACCTCGACGACGTCGAGCGGAGGATCCCAAAGGAGTCGCCACCCTCGAGCCCCCGCGACGTCGACATCCTCGTCGCACGGATGGATGCGCTTGCCGCGCTCCGACGGCGAGATCAGCTAGAGGCAGAGGCAGCAGCCCTGCTCAACCCGGGTACGTACCTGGAGCCGTTCGTACTACGCGCCCTCGGCATCGTGCGGCCGGATAGGGAACTGATCGAGAAGGCGCAGCAGCGCTTCCGGGAGATGGGACTCGACTGGCATGCCGCCGAGACCGAGGCATTGGCGGAGGGCGCTCACTGATCGCACTTCCGTAACGCTCATCCGTGGCGTTCAGTGTGGGCGAGCATGGAGTCCGCACAGGCGGCAGCGCCCCTGCACGACGCATGACGGCGAGTTCTTGCAGATACGGCAACGCTCGTCAGACATCCTCTGTTCCTTGCAGGCAAAGTCGTCGACGAGTTCGGTTCCGCTGGTGTAGTGATTGCACTGGTAATCGTCGACGGCCTGCTCGACAAGCAGTCCGCGGCGTTCCGAAAGGGCGACTCAGGTGAAAGGCCCCGTTTCCGGGGCCTTTCGAAGTAGCGGGGGCAGGATT
>VBKO01000193.1 GCA_005888115.1 Deltaproteobacteria bacterium | reverse complement strand
ACGCCCTTCAACGTGGGGAAGCTGCTCTTCTGGCCCATCCATCGCAAGCTCGGCGGGAGCTTGCGGCTACTGGTCTCCGGCGGATCGGCTCTCCCGGAGGAGGTGCACCAGGCGTTCCACGAGCTCGGTTTCGATCTCACCGAGGGATACGGCCTCACCGAGGCAGCCCCGGTCCTCTCCGTCACGCTGCCGCAGAACAAGCGCCGCGCAGGCACTGTCGGTCCCCCGATCCCGGGCGTGGAGATCCGGATCGACCAGCCGGATGCGGAGGGAGTCGGCGAGGTGCTCGCGCGCGGGCCGAACGTCATGGCGGGGTACCTCGACGACTCGGAAGCGACGGCGGAAGTGCTCAGCGACGGCTGGCTGCGCACCGGCGACCTGGGCAAGCTCTCCCAGGACGGGCACCTGACGCTGGTCGGCCGCAAGAAGGACGTGATCCTCGACGCATCGGGGAAGAACGTCTATCCCGACGAGCTGGAGGAGCTGTACGGGCGCAGCGAGCTGATCCAGGAGCTGTCGATCGTCGGGCTCCCCGAGTTGAAGGGAGCGCACGAGCGCGTCGCTTGCCTGGTCGTCCCGCGCAAGCCGGACGAAAGCGCGGGCGAGACGCGCGAGGAAGTCCGTGGGAAGCTGCGCGAGCATTTCTCCCGGGTCTCGGCCGACGTGCCGTTCTGGAAGCGGGTGAAGATCCTCCACTTCTGGGACGGCAATCTGCCGAAGACCGCCACGCGCAAGGTGAAGCGGCCGCAGGTGATCGCCGAGCTCCAGCGCCTCGAGCGCGCCGCCCAGGCGGGCAAGCGGATCGAGGAGGCCGGCACGCGCGGCGACGACGCCTGGCTCTACGACCTGCTCGCCGAGCTGACCCAGAAAGCTCGCGGGACGGTGACCGCGCAGACCCGGCTCGCGGCGGACCTGGGGATCGACTCGCTCCTCGTCGCGGAGCTGGCGGTCGCCCTCGAGAAGGCCGGGGTGGCGCCGCCCGACGAAGGAAGTCTGGCGGTGCTGCAGACGGCGGGCGATCTGGCGCGCGCGCTGGCCAGGCCCCGCCCCGCGGAGCCTTCTGCGGAGGTCGTGCGCGATGACGGGAAGCTGGAAGAGGAGGTCCCGGTGCCGGACGCGGTCGCGGCGGCGGGTCGAGCCGCGGTCGAGTTCTTCCAGCGCGCCCTCTATGGCCGCCTGTTCGAGCTGGACGTGCGCGGCCGGTCCAACGTGCCGCCCACCGGCGCGTTCCTGGTCGCCGCGAACCACTCGAGCCACCTCGACGTGGGGCTCGTGAAGATGGCCCTGGGCGACGAGGGAAAGAAGCTCGCCTCCCTCGCCGCGCGCGACTACTTCTTCGACAACCCATGGAAGCGCGCCTGGTTCGGGAACTTCACCAACCTGGTGCCGATCGAGCGGCGCGGGTCGCTCAAGGAATCGTTGCACACCGCCGTGCGGACGCTGGAGACCGGTTACCACCTGCTCATCTTCCCGGAAGGGACGCGCTCGCCCGACGGAACCCTGCAGGAATTCAAGCCGGCCATCGGCTACCTCGCGTTTGCCGCCGGTTCGGACATCCTGCCCGTGTACCTCGAGGGGACCCACGAAGCGATGCCGAAGGGCTCCTTCCTTCCCGACCCACGCAAGCGCAAGAAGCTGACGGTTCGCATCGGTCCGCCGCTGCGCGTTTCCGAGCTGCGCGAGGCGACGCAAGGCATGTCGCGCTCGGCGGCGCACCGCGAGGTCACCCGCCTGGTCCGCCTGGCGATCGAGGCGCTGCGCGACGGCACCCCGCCGCCGCGGATCGCGCGGGCCGCCGCCGCGCGCACGCTGCTGGGTGAGCACGGATGAAGCTGCTCGTCACCGGCGCTACCGGCTTTCTCGGCGGCGCGCTGGTGCCGCTCCTCGTCGAGGAAGGCCACCAGGTGCGCGTGCTCGCCCGCGGAGGCGCTCCCGACGCCGAAGCGCTGGGATGCGAGCTCTCGAGCGGCGACGTCCGCGATCCGGAGACGGTGCGGCGGGCGCTGCACGGGTGCGAGGGCCTCTACCACCTGGCCGGCCTGGTCTCCCGCGACCCGCGCGACGCGCACAAGATGTACGAGCTGCACGTGAGCGGCACCCGCGTGCTGCTGGCGGAGGCGGAGCGCGCCGGGCTGCAGCGCGTGATCCTCGCCTCCTCCTCCGGGACGATCGGAGTGTCTCCGGTCCGCCGCGTCGCGACCGAGGAGGACGACTATCCGATCGAGACGGTGGGCCGCTGGCCCTACTACCTGAGCAAGATCTACGAGGAGAAGATCGCCCTCGAAGCCGCGCGGCGCCGCCTGCCGGTGGTGATCTTGAACCCCTCGCTGCTGCTGGGTCCCGGCGATGCGCGGCTCTCCTCGACGCAGGACATCTACCGTTTCCTCCTGGGCCGCATCCCGGCGATGCCGCGCGGCGGGATCAGCTTCGTGGACGTGCGCGACGCCGCCCGCGCATTCGTCGCGGCGCTCAACCGCGGCAACGTCGGGGAGCGCCACCTGCTCGGCGCCGCCAACTGGGAGTTCAGCGAATTCTTCGGCCGGCTCTCCCGGCTGGCCAGGAGGCCGCCTCCTCCGCTGCGGCTGCCCAGCGCGGTCAAAGTCGCCGCCGCCCACCTGATGGAGGGTTGGGCGCACCGGCGCGGGCGCGAGCCCGACCTCCCCGCGGCGGACGTGGAGATGGGCGAGCACTGGTTCTTCATCGATTCGTCCAAGGCAGAGCGCCTGTTGAGCTTCTCTCCGCGCGACCCGATGGAGACCTTGGCGGAAACGATCTCGTACGTGCGCGAGCGGTTCTTGCCGCGGGAGGCGCGCGCGTAAAGAGGGACAGACGATGCTGCTCTACCTGGCGCGGCATGCGCAGACCGCCTCCTCGGCCGTCGACTCCTTCAACGGGCGGGGCGAGCTTCCACTCACCGAGCGCGGCCGCGAGCAGGCGCGCAAGCTGGGCGAACGCCTTTCCGTCGTCCGTTTCACGGCGGTGGTCCGCTCCCCGCTGGGCAGGGCCCGCGAGACCGCGGAGCTCGTCGCACCCACCGTGCCGCACGTGGTGATGGAGGGGCTGACCGAGATCGACTACGGCGCTTGGGAGGGTCTCACGCCGGAGGAGGCCCGGGCGCGGGATCCGCGGCTCTACGACGCCTGGCTCGCGGACCCCGCCACCGTCGCGCCCCCGGGCGGAGAGACCGCCGCGCAGG
>VBKO01000019.1 GCA_005888115.1 Deltaproteobacteria bacterium | reverse complement strand
TCCAGAACTACACGGCGCAAGTGGAAGCGGGGGGAGTGTTCGGGGGGGCGCTGCGCGAGGAGCTGTCCGCGCGAGGAAGGCTCGCGCCCGAGGGCGCCTCGGGGCCGGAGCTGACGGGAGAATTGCTTACGCTGGCCAGCGTGCCCAGCGCGCTCGGCGCGCAGGGCGCCTCGGCCTTCAGTCTCTCCGCGACCGTACGCGTCCGGCTGCGCGACGCTTCCGGCGTCGTGTACGAAGACCAAGCCGGCCTGGGCGAGGACTACCTCGCCGGAGTGGACGTGCTGGGCACCGAGGCGAATCGGCGCGCCGCGCTCCGCCGGCTGGCGCGGAACCTCTCGCGCGAGCTATTGGAGCGCATGAGCGTCGCAGCCGGGTTCTGAGGCTACTTAGCCGGCTGCCCGGCGTGCGCCGCGGCCTTGCTGAGGCGGGCGATGCGGCGCGAGGCCTGCGCCTTGTGGATCACGCCCTTGGAGGCCGCCTTCGAGATGGCGCGGACCGCCTCGGTCAGCTCGGACGTGGTCCGCCCGGCGTCGCCGGCCGCGAGCGCCTCGCGGAACTTCCGCACCTGGGTGCGCAGCGCCGAGGTGATCGCCTGGTTTCGCGCGCGGTGCCGGATCGCCTGCCGGTTCTGCTTCTCTGCGGACTTGGTGTTCGCCACTTCCAGTGCTCCGATCTGCTCGAAAGAGGGCGGTCGGATAGCATTGCGGGTGGGGAGTGTCAATCGCGACCGGGCTGCTTCCGCGGGTGTGACCGTCCACACGTTGTCCACCCACCGGAAATCCGCGATTCCTGGGCATCTCGCCTGGACGGGCCGAGAAGCGGCCTCTGCGGACGGCCCTGTCAAGGCCGCGGAACCGTGGACCTTCTCAGACGGGACGGGACGGGATTCCGAGGGCGCGTTCGATCCGCTTGAGCCGTGTGAAAATTTACATGCGTCCGCAATCCACAGCTCTTCCACAGGGCGCATCGCGGCTGTGAAAACATGCGTCAGTGTGCGTCACGCCGGGCTTTTTTCCCGCCGCTTGGCCTCGTCCCAGAGCCGATCCATCTCGGCCAGCGTCGCGTCGCGCGGCGAGCGGCCCTGCTCGCGCAGCCGATCCTCGATGTAGTGGAAGCGCGACTCGAACCTTCGCACCGCGCCGCGCAGCGCCTCCTCGGGATGCACCTTGAGGAAGCGGCCCAGGTTGGCGAGCGCGAAGAGCACGTCGCCCAGTTCCTGCTCCACCCGGCCGTGCAGATCGTGCGCGGCCGCGGATTCCGAGGGAGCGGCGCGGCGCTCGGCGATCGCCCCCTCCAGCTCGCCCAGCTCTTCCCGCACCTTCGCCAGCACGCCATCCATGTCCGGCCAGTCGAACCCCACCGCCGCCGCCTTCTCCGTGATGCGCTCGCCGCGGACCAGCGCCGGAAGGCCTGCCGGCACGCCGCCGATGGCGCTCCGCGGGGCGTCCCCTTTCGCCTTGCGCTCCTCGGCCTTGATGCGCTCCCAGTTCTTCACCACCTCGCGCGATCCGGAGACGCTCACGTCGCCGAAGACGTGCGGATGCCTGCGGGTGAGCTTGTCGGAGATGCTGTCGCACACCTGCGCGAAGTCGAACTTGCCTTCCTCCCGTGCGATGCGCGCCTGGAACACGACCTGGAAGAGCAGGTCGCCCAGCTCTTCCTTGTGGTGCTGCGCGTCGCCCGCCTCGATCGCTTCGATGACCTCGTGCGCTTCCTCGAGCAGGTACGGAGTCAGCGTGCGCAGGCTCTGCTCGCGATCCCAGGGGCAGCCGCCGGGGTCGCGCAGCTTGTCCATGATGCGCAACAGGCGCTCGATCGCGGCCTGCGGCGGGGTGGCATTCTCCATGGCGGGCGGTGTACCACACGGGCCCATCCACGAGAGCCGATTCCTTGCTGGCGCTTCGAGCCGGCCGCTAGGATGACCGCGTGGTTTCCTCGACGACGACGCGGCGCGCGGTCGCGATCGCGGCGCTGCTCGCCTGCGCCGGGGCGGGCGCCGCCCCGCGCGCCGAGGAGGTCGAGGCGCCGCCTCCCGTCGTCGCCCCTCCCGCGCCGCCTCCGCCCGGCCAGGTGGCCATC
Source organism: Deltaproteobacteria bacterium (assembly GCA_005888115.1). Classification (GTDB taxonomy): domain Bacteria; phylum Myxococcota; class Myxococcia; order Myxococcales; family 40CM-4-68-19; genus VBKO01. The sequence continues at coordinate 25,364 of VBKO01000019.1, read as the reverse complement.
CTGCCGGTGGAAAAGAGCGCCGACTTGATGGCGCACTGGGCCCAGCGCCGCGAGTACCTCCGCGAGCGCGACCAGCGCCGCGCCGAGGATGAAGAGCAGCGTGTCCGGCACCTGAAGGACGAGCTGGCGCTGGAGAACCTGTTCGGCATCGCCGCGGCGCTGGTGCGCGAGAGCCACGCCACGCTCGCGGCCGGGTCTCCCGCGCTCGCCCGCAAGGCCTGCAAACTGGCGGCCGAGCTGGCTCCGGCGCTGCCGGCGGCCCACACCTGCCTGGCGCACGCCACGCTGGCGGAGGACGCGTTCGCGGTGTCGAGCGCGGTAGCCTCCACCGCGGCTGCGGTCCGCGCCGCCCTCGCCGATCCCGGCATCAGTCGCGCCATGGCGGCGAATGCCGGCGGGCTCGCGCTCGTCGGTCTCCTCGGCACGGCGCTGGCCTTCGTGCTCCTTCTCTTCCTGCGGTACGCGCAACTCTACGTCCACGACGTGCACCACCTCTTCCCGGCGGGGGCGCGCCGCTGGCAGACCAATCTCCTCGCGGCGGCGCTGATCCTCTCGCCGCTGCTCCTTCAAGCCGGGTTCGTCCCACTCCTCTTCACGCTGTTGTTCGCCGTGGCCCTGTACGCCAGCGCCGCCGAGGTCGCGCTCGGCTGCGTGGTGCTGGTGCTCCTGGCCGCGCTGCCCTTCGCGTCGGAGCGGCTGGCCCGCGTCGCCGCGTTCGGCGGTCCGGCGGCGGACGTGTGGATGCTGGAGCGCGGCGAGGGCACGCCGCGCGAGCTGCGGCGTCTTCAAGAAAGGCTCCGCGCCGACAAGCCCGAGATGGCGGTGGCTTTCGCCCTGGCGCACAAGGCCAAGCGCGAAGGCGAGCTGGCCCAGGCCGAGCAGCTGTACCGCAAGGCGCTGGACGCCGGGCGCGGCGCCTCGTACGGGTCGCTGGCGGCGGCGCACAACAACCTCGGCAACGTGTACCTGCTGCAGGGCGACGCCGACCGCGCCGCGGCCCAGTACCAGAAGGCGATGGACCTGCAGGACGACCTGGCCGCGCCGCACTTCAACCTGAGCCGCGCGTACGCGCTGGGCGGAGTCGACTCGCTGGAGAAGGTGCAGGCCGAGCAGGCGCGCGCGCTCGAGCTGGACCGCCCGGGCATCGACCTCTTCACGGGCGGCCAGCTGGCGGTGAACCGCCGATCGAACAAATTCCTGCTCGACGTGCCGCTCGACGACTCGATGCTGGACCCTCTGCGCGAAGCCGAGGCCCGGGTGGCGGCTCCGGTCGACGACGAGGTCCGCGCGGTACTCGCCGGACCGCTGCCCCCGGGCGCGGCCACGGTCCTGCCTCTGCTCGCGGCGCTCGGGTTCATCGGGCTGCACGCCTTGCGCACGCGCGTCCGCCCCAGCGGCCGATGCGAGCGTTGCGGGCGCGAAGTGTGCAAGCGCTGCGACAGCGACGCCCGCCCTTCCGAGGCGCTCTGCGCGCAGTGCGTGAACGTCTTCGTCCGCCGCACGGGGATCGATCCCACCGAGCGCATCCGCAAGGAGATCGCCGTCCAGGCCTACCAGCGGCGCCGCACCATCGTGGCCCGCGCCTTCAACCTCCTCTCCGGCGCGGGACACGTGCTCCTGGGTTATCCGGTCTCCGGGGTCGTCTTCCTGCTACTGACCGGGCTGCTCGCTTCCAGCGTCGTCTTCTGGCACGGCCTTCTGCGCGACCCGGTGGCGGTACGCGACAACGTCTCCATGCTCCGGGTCGGGGCGACGGGGGCCTGCTTCGTGCTCGTGTGGGCGGTCTGCTTGCGCAACCTGAGCGCCAAGCAGCGGGCGGAGGGCGCCTAGATGGCGCTCTCCGGAACCCTGAAGGACTTCGGCATCGCCGACATCCTGCAGCTCATCGGGCACCAGACGAAGACCGGGACGCTGGTGCTCAAGAGCGGCAACGACGAGGTCGACGTCCTCTTCGTCGACGGCACGGTCGTCTTCGCTACCCAGAAGGCGCGCAACAAGGCGGACCTGCTCGGATCGCTGCTGCTGCGCGCGGAGCTGATCAGCGAGGACAAGCTGCAGGAAGCCCTGACCGAGCAGCAGCGCAGCTTGAAGCGCCTCGGCGACGTTCTCGTGCACCAGAACTACGTCGACGCGGAGAAGCTCTCCCAGGTGATGCGCCTGCAGACGACGGAGACCCTCTACAAGCTGTTCCGCTGGAAGAACGGCACCTACGAGTTCACCCAGGAGGACGTCGACGCGGGCAAGAGCGGGTTCGAGCCGATCCGGGCGGAATCGATCCTCCTCGAAGGCTTCCGCCGGATGGACGAGTGGCCTGCGGTCCGGAAGAAAATCCCCTGGAACGACGCCACCTTCGAACGGATGAAGAGCCTGGACAGCCCTCCGGACGGCGACGGCGGGGGCGGCACCCCGGCGGAGAACCACCGGCTGGTGTACGGGCTCGCGGTCGAGGGCAGGACCGCCGACAAGGTCGCCGACGTCTCGCTGCTGGGCGAATTCGAGGCCCTCAAGGCGCTGGTCGAGCTGCAGGAATGGGGATACCTCAAGGTCCTGCCGCCGGAGCGGGGTACCCGGGCAGCGGTGAAAGGCCTCGCGGAGAGCGGCCGGCGGCTGGCGAGGAGCGGGGCGCTGCTCCGGCTGGCCTTTTCCGCTCTCTTTTTCGCCGCGACGCTCTTCCTGGTGCACCTGATGGCCCCGGCCCTGGGAGCGACGCGGTCGGAAAACCCTGCCCGGCGCGGGGCGGTGGCGCGGCTCCTCGCGCGCGGCCAGCTGCTCCACCTGGAGAGCGCGCTCGAGCTGTACCGGCTAGAGCACGGGGAGTATCCGCGCGAGCTGCGTCAGCTGGTCGACGGGCGAGTGGTATCCGAGGAGGACCTGCGCTACCCGTTCCGCGAGGCCTATCATTACCGGCGGACGCCGCACGGGTTTGTCTTGCTCCCACCGCTCGATTAAAGAGAGGCTGATGGCAGAACCTTCCGCTCGCCTGGAGCTGATCGACAACGATGGAGCAAGGGCCCTCGCCGGGGGCCGGAGCGAGAACCTGAGGCTGGTGGAGAAGCGCCTCGGCGTGCACATCGGACAGCGCGGCAACGTCTTCCTCATCTCGGGCGAGCCCGACAGGGTGCAGCTCGCCGAGCGCCTGCTCGCGCAGCTCAACGCCCTCATCGAGAAGAAGTACCCGCTGGGTCTCGAGGACGTCGAGCAGGCGTGCAAGGTGCTGCTCAGCGACCCGGGCGCCGATCTCCGGGATATCTTCCTCGATACGGTCTACGTCACCAGCCGCAACCGGCCGGTGACCCCCAAGGGGTTCGCCCAGAAGGCGTACATCGACGCCATCCGCCGCTACGACATCGTCTTCGGCATCGGTCCGGCCGGCACCGGCAAGACGTACCTGGCGATGGCCATGGCGGTAGCGGCGCTCGTCGAGCGGCGCGTGAAGCGGATCGTGCTCTGCAGGCCGGCGGTGGAGGCGGGCGAGAAGCTGGGCTTCTTGCCCGGGGATCTGGCGGAGAAGGTGAGCCCGTACCTGCGGCCGCTCTACGACGCCCTGCACGATCTGATGGACATGGACCGCGCCCAGGACCTGCTCGAGCGCGGCACCGTCGAGGTCGCGCCGCTCGCCTTCATGCGCGGACGGACGCTGAACGACTCGTTCGTCATCCTCGATGAGGCGCAGAACACGACCACCGAGCAGATGAAGATGTTCCTCACTCGCCTGGGGTTCGGATCCAAGGCGGTGGTCACCGGCGACGCGACGCAGATCGACCTGCCCGCAGGCAAGCCCTCGGGCATGAACGAGGCGCGCGAAATCCTGCGCGAGGTGGAAGGCATCCGATTCGTCGAGTTCAGCGACCGGGACGTGGTGCGGCACCCGCTCGTGCAGGAAGTGGTGCGCGCATACGAGGCGGCCACGAAGAAGTAACGGCTTGCGGCCCGCGGCTTGCGGTTGGAACCCGCACGGGAGACGTCATGCTGGCATTGATCGTCGCGGCGGCGGTGGCGGCGAATGCGTCCGGCATCCAGTTCATGGAGGACGACTATCCGGCTGCGCTGGCGCGGGCGCGGAAGGAGCACAAGCCCGTCCTCGTCGACACCTGGGCCTCGTGGTGCCACACCTGCCTGTCGATGCAGCGGTTCGTGTTCCCCGATGCGGGGCTGCGGCCGGTGAAGGACGCCGTCGTGTGGCTGTCGATCGACGGCGAGAATCCCAAGAACAATGCCTTCCTGGACCGCTTCCCTCTGGATGCCTGGCCGACCTTCCTGGTGATCGAGCCGCGCGGCGAGCGCGTCGTGGGGCGCTGGATCGGTGCGGCGAGCGTCAACGACTTTCGCGGCTTCGTGCAGGAGGGCGCGCGCGCGGCGGGCAAGGAGAAGCCGGATGCGGCGACGGCCGAGCTGCACAAGGGATTCGAGGCGCGCGCCAGGGGCGACTTCGCCGCGGCGGCGGCCGCGTACCGCAAGGCGCTCGAATTGACCACGAAGGACGATCCGGCCCGCCCCGAGCGGCTCGTGCTGCTCTCGATGGCGCTCCTGCGGTCCAAGGCGCCGGATGCGGCGCGACAATGCGTGCAGCTGGGCCTGCGCGAGATGGACCGCGCCGGGGACACTTCGATCGCCACCGACTTCCTCAGCGCGGTGGACGGGTGCGCGCAGCGGTTATCCGAGGGCGATGCGCAGGGCGCCGAGCTGCGGCAGAAGAGCATCGCCCGGCTCCAGCGGCTGATCGCCAGCGCGGACGCGCCGCTCTCGGTCGACGACCGCAGCGACGCGCAGGCAAACCTGATGGAGCTGCTCGACGTCTCCCACGAGCACGAGCAGGCCGTGCAGGTGGGTCAGGCGCGCGCGAAGCTGCTCGAGGAGGCGGCCGCGAGAGCCCCGGACGCGACGATGGCCTCGACCTTCGACGCTCATCGTACCGACACCTACCTGTACCTCGGGGAGCCGCAGAAGGCGGAGCAGCTCCTCGCCGCGCGCGAGAAGGAAATGCCGGACGATTACAACCCGCCGGCCCGGCTGGCGCGCGTCCTGCTCGAGGAGAAGAAGCTGCCCGAGGCCGAGGCGGCAGTCGACCGCGCCCTCCTGAAGATGACGCGCGGGCAGCGGCGCATCGGCGTCCTGGGCCTCAAGGCGCGCATCCTGGAGAGGGAAGGCAAGCCCACCGCCGCGGTCGTGCAAGAGCAGCTGGAGGTGCTCCGCGAGCTGCCCCGGACCCAACGCAGCCCCGAGATGGAAGCGCAGCTGCGGAAGAAGCTGGCGGAGGCGCAGAAGCGCTGAAGCTGCTAATATCGCCACCCCGTGACGACCTCCACCGACGGCGTCTGGCGCCGCTTGATGCGCCGGCGGCGTTTCCGCGCGGTCCTGCAGCTCGCGGTCCTGGTTGCGGTCGCCGCGAGCGCCAGCTTCCTGCTCACCCCATCGCGCGTCACGCCGGCGATTCCGGGCGACGATTCGCTGGGCCAGATCGCCTCTGCGACCATCCGCGCGCCGCGCGATTTCGACGTGCGGGACCGCGAGGCGACCGCGCAGAAGCGCGAGGAGGCGGCGCGTTCGGTGTGGGCCGTCTACGACTTCGACCTGAGCGCCGGCGACGTGCTGCGCCAGCGCATCGCCTCCGCGTTCGCGCAGGGCCGCGCGGCGATCGAAGAATGGAAGCGGCAGAACCCGGAAAAGGCCGCCCGCCTTCTGGAACGCGGGAAGCGGCGCTCTCCGGAGCAGGACGAGCTGGTCCGCGGCTTGCTCGGCCAGCGCGACGAGTTCTGGAAGGCGCTGCAGGCGGTGATGGACGAGGAGGACTACCTCGAGCTGGCCCGCGCGGGGTTCGATCCCGCGGTGGAGCGGGCCGCCGACCCGCTCGTCGAGGCGGCAAACCGCGGGTACGCAGTGGCCGAGCGCGAGCTGCTCGCCGCCGATCGGGAGCGCGGGATCGTGGTGCGCTCGTTACCGGGAGATCCGCGCGCGTTCGCGCCGGGTAGTGCCGGGCCCTACGGAACGCCCGAGCGGCAGATGGGACGCGACGAGATCGACCGGGTCCGCGACCTCGCCCAGGTGCGCGCCGACATCGACCGGGCCGCGCAGGAGAGGCTGCCGCAGCTCTCGCCGCAGCTGCGCCATGCCGTCGCGCAGGCCGTGCGCCGCGCCACCCGGCCCAACCTGGCGTACGACGACGCGGAGACGCGCCGCCGGCAGGACGAGAAGCGCGCGGCGGTGAAGGAGGCGGTGCTGCAGATCCGCCGCGGCGAGCGGATCATCGAGGCGGGCGAGCCGATCACCAAGACGCACCTGCTCATCTTCCAGGCCATGCGGGCCTCGGGCCGGGCGGCGAGCGATGAGCAGGTCCGCTGGGGCGGCGCGCTCTTCGCCGCGCTCATCTGCTTCGCGCTGTACGTCTTCGCGCGCAGGAACGTGCGCCGATTCCGGCTGCGGACTCGCGACGTGGTGATGCTCGCGGCGGTGCTCGGGCTGCAGCTGCTCGCGGTCCGCGGGAGCCTGGTCGGCGCAGAGGCGCTGCGGGACCTGCTGCGGGAGAAGCTGCACGGCGTCTACTGGACGTGGGCCGGGGAGGCGCTGCTCGCCGCGGTTCCGTACGCGGCCGGCTCGATGCTGGTCCGGCTCCTGCTGACCAGCGAGGCGGCGCTGGTGTGGACGGCGGGATTCGCCCCCCTTTGCGGCGTGATGGTGGGCAGCGGACTGCAGCCGGCGGTGCTCGCGTTGGTTTCCGGAGTCGTCGCCGCGGACCGCGTCGCGCACGCCCGCACTCGCGGCGCCGTCTTCCAGGCCGGACTGTGGACCTCCGCCGCCTCGGTCTGCGTTCTCGCCTCGTTCGCGCTCTTCCAGGGCCGCATCTGGACGATGGAGACGGCCGCTGCGCTGGCGGGCGCCGTGCTGGGAGGCGCACTCGTGGTGCCACTCCTGGTGCTCCTCGTGGCTCCGGCGTTCGAGTGGATGTTCGGGTATGTGACCGACATCCAGCTGCGGGAGCTGGCGAACTTCAACCATCCGCTGCTCAAGGACCTCATCGTCCAGGCGCCCGGCACCTACCACCACGGCATCGTGATCGGGGCGATGGTCGACGCGGCGGCCATGCAGATCGGCGCCAATCCGCTGCTCGCGCGGGTGGGCGCGTACTACCACGACATCGGCAAGGGGAAGAACCCGCTCTTCTTCGGCGAGAACCAGAAGGGCGAGAACCGCCACGAGGCGATAGAGCCGCAGATGAGCGCCAGGCTGATCCACCGGCACGTCACCGACGGCGTGGAGCTCGCGCGCAAGGCCAAGCTGCCCCAGGCGGTCATCGACTTCATCCTGCAGCACCACGGCACGCGGCTGATCGGCTACTTCTTCCACAAGGCGAAGGAGGAGGCCGAGCGCAAAGGCGAGCCTCCACCGTCGGATGCCCACTTCCGCTATGCCGGTCCGAAGCCGCAGTCGCGCGAGGCGGCGCTGGTGATGATCGGCGACATGGTGGTCGCCACCTCGCGCAACGTGACCGGGGGAGATGCCGCCACCCTGCGCCAGCTGGTCGACAAGGCCATCCAGCAGATCGCCTCCGACGGACAGCTCGTCGAGTGCGAGCTGACGATGCGCGATCTCGACCTGGTGGCGGGCAGCTTCGCTGGGACGCTGCACGGGATCTACTCGGCCCGGCCCGAGGTGCCGCCCGACGCGCGTCCGCCGCTGCGCGTGCTCGAGTCCGTGCCGGCGCGCGTGGCGGGAAAGTAGGGCGCTCCGGGAGGGCGTGCGATGCGCTCGGGCCTGCGCGGTATCTCGCGCAACGTGCTCCTGCTCGGCCTGGTCTCGCTCTTCGGCGACATCTCGAGCGAGATGGTGGTTCCGCTCCTGCCGGCCTTCCTCATCGCCTTGGGCGGCGGGGCAGAGGCGCTGGGGATCATCGAGGGCGTGGCGGAAGCCACGGCGAGCCTGTTCAAGTACCTGTCGGGGCGCTGGGCGGACCGGGTCCGGCGGCTGCTTCCGATGGCCGTCGGCGGGTACGCGCTCGCTGCCGTGGTGCGGCCGCTGCTCGCGATCGCGCGCGCGCCCTGGCACGTGTTTGCCGTGCGCTGCGTGGATCGGGTGGGGAAGGGGATCCGGACATCGCCGCGGGACAAGCTGCTCGCCGGCAGCGCGGACCCGGACCACCTCGCCGAAGCGTATTCGTTCCACCGCGGAATGGATCACCTCGGCGCCGCGATCGGACCGCTCCTCGCCGCGGCGCTGCTGCTGCTCTGGCCCGGCCGGCTGCGGCTGGTGTTCGCGCTCGCGGCGATTCCCGGAGCGCTGGCCGTCGCCTTGCTGTTCGCGGTGAGAGAAATGGAGACTCATCGGCTCGCGCCTCGCGGCTCGTCGCTTGCGGAAGATGCGGTCGCCGTCCGTGCGTCCTCGCCGGAGGCCGTTTCTGCTTCTGCCGCAAGCCGGGTCCCGCCGCGGCTCCTCGGGGCAATCTTCGTCTTCACGCTGGGCAACTCGACCGACGCGCTGTTGTTGCTGCGCGCGCACGGGCTCGGCATCGCGACCGCGCTCCTGCCAGCGCTGTGGACCGTCCTCCACGTGGTGCGCGCTGCGACGTCATGGCAGCTGGGGCGCCTGGCGGATCGCCTGGGGCGCCGCGCGGCGCTCGCCGCGGGATGGGCTTGGTATGCGGCCTGCTACGTCGGTTTCGCGCTGGCCTCCGCCAAGTGGCACGCCTGGGCGCTGTTCGCAGCCTACGGCCTGGTCGCCGGCCTGACGGAAGGCACCGAGCGCGCGCTCGTCGCCTCGTCGGTGCCGCAAGGCAACCGGGGGCGCGCGCTTGGTCTCTACAACCTGGTCTCCGGGTGTGGCCTGCTCGTCGCATCGGTCATGGCGGGCGAGGTGTGGGATCACGTCTCTCCGGCCGCGGCGCTGGGCCTCGGCGCCGCGCTGGCCGCGATGGCCGCGCTGCTTCTCCTCGCGCAGCCCGGCGCTCCGCAGCCCGCCTGAACGCCGCAGCGCACGGGTTCCGCGCTCTCCGGCGCGTGTCCAAGTTCGCAGCGTGGAGGTGACATGCGCGTAGAGGAAGGGCGCGTGGTCTCGCTGGAATATCTGGTGCGGCTCGGCAGCGGCCAGGTGGTCGAGACGAGCTTGGGAAAGGATCCCATCGAGTACTTGCACGGCGGCGGCCAGATCCTGCCCGCGCTGGAGCGCGCACTGGAAGGCTTGCGCGAAGGCGAGCAGGCGTCCTTCAGCATCCCCTGCGAGGACGCCTACGGGGCGCGCAAGGAGGACAACGTCATCACGCTCCCGCGCGCGCTCTTCCCCATCGACGCCGATCTGAAGCCCGGCCTGTGTCTGTACGCGCGCGCCGCCGGCGGCCAGAGCTACCCGATCACTGTCCGCGAGATCCGCGAGGATACCGTGCTGGTCGACCTGAACCACCCTCTGGCCGGCGAGCGGCTGTACTTCGAGGTCACCATCCGCGGCGTCCGTCACGCGGGCTCGGAGGAGATCTTTGCCGGCAAACCCCACGAAATCGAATTCGTCTGACCCAAAGCAATTGCACCACGGAGCACACGGAGCTCACGGAGACTCTTCGGGCCGATGATCGCGCACGCGTGCTCCATCGGAGGAACCTGAATTCCTCCGTGTGCTCCGCGTGCTCCGTGGTGCAGTCTTTTTGAATGCCGCGGCTCCGGTCAATGCCCGAGAAGCTGGAGCCAGCGGGTGGATTCGAGGGAGCGGCCGGGGGGAGCGTTCTGGCCGAGGCGGAGGAAGGCGTCGCGCGCGGTCGGGATGTCGCCCAGGTGCCAGGAGGCGAGCCCCACCATCCGAAGCGCCTCCTGCTCGAAGAGACGGCCGGGCAACTTGCGCGCGAGGGCGTCGCGGGCCGCGCCGGCGCAGCCGGCCCACTCCGCCCGGTTCTGCAGCTGCTTGGCGACGAGGTACGGCGGGAGTCCCTCGGCAGGCTCGCGCGACGCCAGATCTTGCAGGAGCCGCAGGGTCTCGGGTCCAGCATCGCCGTCCGCCAGCAGCCGGCGCAGCGGAGGCCAGCGGCGCGGATCGTCGATGGCCCACAGCCGCGCGAGCAGCGCGCGCTCCTGCGGCTCCGGCTGCACGAGCGCGCGCGCCTCCTGGTACCGCTCGCGGGCCACGTTGCCATCGCCCGTGCGCCAGGCAGCGTCTCCCGACTCGACCAGCAAGACCGCGCGCAGCGGTTGGGACAGCTTCGGATGCGCGAGCGCCCGGCGCTCCGTCTCCAGCGCAAGGGCCTCCTCGCCCGTGCGGAGCTGGGCGCGCCGCAGCTGCACGAGGAGCCGCGGATCGTCCGGCTCGAGCTCCACGCATCGGGACCAGAGACGGACGGCGACGCGCGGGTCGGCCGCTCGCTGCGCCTCGCGCTCCAGGTCGGCGACCTCGTGCGGGCAGGGCCGGTGGACGATGCCCGGCGCGCTGAACCGCTGCTGCGCAAGCGCGTCGGCGCGCGGCTGCGAAGGGAGCGTCTCGAGAAACGAGGCGTACGCGCCTGCGAGCCCGTCGAGGTCTTGGATCCCGCGGCCGTAGGCGTCGCGAAAGGCGGCGGGTCCGCGCGCCTGCCAGAGGAACCGGATGGCGGACCCGGCGGCGGTGTAGGCTCGCGCTCCCGATTCGCCGTAGAAGCGCCCCGGTGCGAACAGGCGCCGCAGATCGGGGAGGAGCCCCAGATCGCGCAGCGCCCGCGCCTCCTCGTGAACGGTGAATTCGCCGGGCGGCCAGTCCGCCGCGACCGCGGCTCCTTCGACCAGCGCCATCTGCGGCAGGAGCCCGCCGGGCACGCGGAAGGGCCTCGGGGCGATCTCCGCGAACGCGGCGTGCGCCAGCTCGTGCCGGAGGATGGGATGCGGCGCCGGTGCATCGTTGGTGTGGACCTGTCGCAGCCAGGGCTTGGTGAAGCTGGTCTCCGCGGCGCCGATCAACCGGCGCTTCTCCTCGGCATTCCGGTAGAGGAAGACATGGACCGCCGGCCCATCCAGCGGGAGCCCGGCGAACTCGCGCACCGCGCGCCACGCGACCTCCGCGTCGCGCGCCAGCAGCTGGCGCTCGTCGTCGCTCTTCTCCCGCGGGAAATGCAGCACGACGTGCTCGGTCCGAAGCGAGCCGCCCAGCTCCGCGTCGAGCCCGCCGACGCTGGCCTTCCAGTGGAAGCGCTCCGCGTGCAGGGAGAGCCACGCCGCGGGTGCGCCGCACGCGACCAGGAGCACCATCCCGGCCATGCGCCTGCGGCCCGGCCCGGCGAGCAGCGCTGCTCCGGCGCACGCGCCCGCGTACAGGATGGTGGCCGCGCGGAAGATCCACAACGCGCGGGAAGGACGGATCGCCTCGTCATAGATGGGCCCCGGGAACATGCCTCCCAGGTGGTGGAAGGCGAACATCTGCGGTCCGCGGAGGATGGGCCAGAGCGAGACGATCAGGCTGCCGGCGAAGACCGCCGCCACGATCCAGCCCGCGCGCGCCGGCGCCAAGAATCCCGCGGCGACGCCGACCGCGGCCGCGAGCACGCCCGACGGCACGGCCACGGCGAGATACAGCCAGAGGCCCGCGAGCGGGTCGCATGCCGGCCGGCGGAGCCGGGCGGCGCCGAAGAGACCGGCGCAGAGAGCAACCACCTCGGCCAGCTCGTATCCGAGGTGATCCGCGAGGGGAAGGAAGGCGCAGATCGCGGACACTATCGCGAGGAGCGCTACGTACGCCCACATTCCCCGACGGCGCGACAGCTCGCGCCAGCGGCTTGCGGCCGCGCTCGCGGTGTTGTCATGCTGCTCGGAGATGGCCTCTCCCTCCGACCGCCGCGCCGCGCCCCGCGGGCCGATCCGGCTGCGCGTCGATTACGAGCGCATGAATGCGTTCTTCGCCGACTACACGAAAAACATCTCCAAGGGGGGCACCTTCATCAAGACGGCGCGGCCGTTGCCCGTCGGCACCCGCTTCCTCTTCGCGCTGGCGGTGCCGGCGCTCTCCGAGCCGGTCACTCTCGACGGCGAGGTCACCTGGATCCTCGCTGCGGACGGCGCTCGCGCGGGCGAGGAGCCAGGGATGGGAATCCGCTTCGTCTTCGCTTCCGACGATCAGCGGCACGAGTTCGAGGCACTGGTCGAGCGCATGATGGAGGAGAGCCTCGGCCGCTACGTCACGCAAGGGCTGCTGCAGCGAAGCTGAGCGCAATCACTCTTCCACGCCGAGGAACACGGCGCGCGTGCCCGATCCGACCGCGTGCGCCGCCGCCTCGCCCCCGCTGACCTCCACCACGTACCGGGAAGGCGTGCCGACCGTGCGTAGAGACTCGGAGCGCGGCTCCGCGTTCGCCACCACCCCCACCACGCGGCGATCGTCGCCCAGGTAGATCAGGTCGAGCGGGATGAGCGTGTTGCGCATCCAGAACGAATGATCCGCGGTCTCGTCGAAGACGAACAGCATGCCGTGGTCGCGGGGGAGGTCCTGCCGGAACATCAGCCCGCGCGCGCGCTGCGGGTCCGTGCGGGCCACCTCCACCTGCACGACCCAGGGACCGCGCGATGTCTCGAAGCGGACGGCGGGCTGCGGCATTTCCTTCCCCTGCGCCGGCGAGGCGCCTCCCCGGCACGATCCGGCGAGGAGCAGCGCGATGAAGAGCGGTCCGCGGCGCATGCGGCGCGGACGCTACACCATCCGCGGCGGCCGCGGGGACTACCTCTTCAAGCAGTAGAACGTTCCGCCCAGCTGCCCGAACAGCTGCTGGTACCTGTCCGGCGAAAGGCGCTGCTTCATGGCGTCGAGGTAGTCCTGGTTCAGGTTGAGCTGCCCGCAAGAAAGGCCCGCCGGGCACGAGCCGCCCGCGCCCGAGCACGGCTGCGAGCAATAAGCGCCCTGCGTCGCCGGAGTCGCGAGGCAGGCGAAGCTCTCGCACTCGCTGGAGCCCAGATAGAGGTACTCGCGGCCGGGCTGCGCGCGGAGCTCGGCGCCGTTGACGTCCTGGAGATGGCAGGGCGCGCCCAGGTCCGTGCGCGCGCAGCCGGCAGCGAAGGCAGCGAGGGCGAGCGCAGCCGCGAGTGTGCTGCGCAGGACAGCTCCGGTTGGACGCAGCACGTACATGCGGGCGGAAAATTGGTTCCCTCGCGCCCGGCCGCAAGGGGTTGCCCGTCCGCCCTCCGGCTCCCATGTTGTCCGCGCCATGCGTCTGCTGCCGCTGTGCATCACCGCCTGCCTCCTGGCCGCGCCGGTTCGCGCGGGCGAGCCGGACGAGATCAGCGCCGTGCAGAAGCGCCCGTTGCGGCAGGCGAAGCGGCTGGAGCTGTGGGGTTACGGCACGATGAGCATCGCCGATCCGTACCTCCAGCGGTGGGGAGGCGGGCTGCGGGGCATGTACCACCTGCGCGAAGGGCTCGCCGTCGGACTCGATGCCGGCGGGCTGGGCAGCTGGGCGACGCAGGACCTGGTGATCGCGAAGCGCGAGCTGCACGCGCGCATCATCGAATCGCACCAGCGCGCCTCTCTCGCCGGAGTCGCGTCCATCGCGCCGATCTACGGAAAGGTGGCGCTTCCCGGCGATGCGCTCGTGCACTTCGAGACGTTCTTCGACGCGGGCCTGGGCGGCGTCCTCACCGAGACCGAGGCGGGAAAGGGGGTCCGGCCGATGCTGACGGGAGGCATCGGCCAGCGGCTCTTCCTCGGCGAGAACCTCGCGCTCACCGCGAGAGTGGGTGGCGAGGTCTACGCCGAGCGCGTGCTGGTGAATGGCGCTCGGCAGACGCACGCAATGGGATTCTGGACCGTGCAGCTGGGGTTCTCCTGGTACCTGCCGGGAAGCAGGGAAGAGCGATGATCGGTGCGCCGATCTGTGCTGCGCTTGCGCTGCTCGCCGCGGGTACGACCTCGACCGCGGCCCCGACCTCGAGCTCGCCCACCGCGCCCGTTCCGCCAGCCGACAAGACGGTCGCCATGAACGAGCTCCCCGCGCTCGCCGACGATCCCGCCGTGCGCCTCGCGATGCGCGGCACTCCGGCCTCGCTGCCGCCGGTCACGGCGCAGATGTTCCGCCTGGACGGCCGGACCGAAGCCCAGCCGATGTTCCAGTTCTCGATCGGCGATCCGTTCTTCCGCAGCATCCTGGTCGGAGTGCGCGTCGAGCACCACCTGGACGACCGTTGGTCGGTTGCCGGACATGCGCTGGGAGGGGCTTCCTTGCTCTCGGCGCCCATAGACGTCTGCACCGACTCGTCGTGTAGCGGCCCCGAGGCCGGGCGGCTGCGGTCGACGCCCGGCGACGTCCGGATGATGGGTGGGATGGAGGTGGGCTGGGCGCCGATCTACGGGAAGCTCTCGCTCGCCGGCGAGAAGACGATCCACTTCGATGCCTACGTGTCGGCGGGGCCGGAGCTGCTGCTCGAGCGCATCGCGCCCGATGCGGTCTCCGGCGCCGGCTCGCGCTGGGCGCTGGGCGGACGCGTGGGCATCGGCGAGCGCATCTTCTTCTCGAACAGCTTCCTCGTGCGCGTGGGCGCGAGCGAGGTGCTGTACAGCACGCGCGTCCGCGGCCACGCCGAGTGGGAACGCAAGCTGTCCGTGGAGCTGGGCGTGGCATGGCTGTTCGGCGGGCGGTGAGGCGATGAGGACCGGGCTTCTGCTGGCGGTGGCGGTCGCGACGACGTTCGGGGCGCGAGCCTCGTCCGAGCAGGACGAGGCGGCCGCCGCGGGCGCATTCACCGCGCTCCAGGCCGGCAAGCTCAAAGCGGCTGCTGCCGAGACGCAGATGCGCGCGCTGGTCGAGTCGCTGGATCGCGCCGCCCTGCCGGAGACGGCGACGGTCGCGCTCTCCGTGCTGGCGGCGCAGGACGGCGAGGCTGCCGAGGTGGCCTCGCGCGAGCTGCAGAGCCGGGCCGCGAAGGGCGGCCTGGCGCTTACGCTCGCGATGCGGCTGCCACCCGCGCGCCTGGAGCCGGCGCTCGCGGTGCGCGTGGCCAGGGCCCACCTCGAGCAGGCGCTGGTCCTCGCTCCGCCCGAGGAGGGCTCGGCGTTCGCCGGGATGGCCGGCGGCACCGGTTCGGGGCTGACCGCGACGGCTGCGGGGGCGCCTGTTCGTGCTGCGCTGCCCGAGGAGCCGGTGCAACCGCGGGTGACCGCGGTGCAGCGTCTCGCGCGCGCGGAGCTGGAGCGCGCCCGCCAGATCGCCAGACTGGTGCGCGACGGCGATGCGGCCGCGGCCGACGCGCGCGAGGTGAGCGCGCTGGCGGCGCTCGCGGCCGGGGACACCGCCGCTGCGGAAGAACAGTTCGAGGCCGTCGTGCGCATCGTGCCGCGCGGCGCCGCGGCTGCCGAGCGACGCGAGAATGCCTTGCTGCAGCTCGCGCGCCTCGCCTACTCGCGCGGAGACGACGCGCGTGCGCAGACGATGTACGCACGAGTCTCGAGGGCCGCGCCACAGTGGCTCGACGCGCTGTTCGAGTCGAGCTGGTCGCACTTCCGCCGCGGCGAGGACGAGAAGGCGCTGGGGAACCTGCTCACGCTGCACGCTCCGTTCTTCCAGGGCCGCTACTTCCCCGAATCGCACGTGCTCAAGGCGCTGGTCCTGTACGAGAACTGCCGCTATGCCGACGCGCGGCGCGCGCTGGAAGACTTCGAGTCGCGCTATCGCCCCGTGCACGACGGGCTCGCCCAAGGTCTCCAGCTACTGCCGAGCCCGCAAGCGGCCGTCGAGGCGCTCGTCTCGGGGGCCCAGGCGCTGCTCGCGCGGCTGCCCGAGCCCGCGCGGCCGGAGGTGGCGCGGCTCCTCTCCACTCCCGATCTCACGCTGTCCGTGCGGCAGGTGACGGCGATGGGAAGGGAGCTCGACTCGATCGATCGGCGCGGCTCCGTTTTCCGCGGATCCGCGCTCGTCTTCTCCGTCGTGCCGCAGGTGCGGAACGCCCGTCTCGACCTGCTGCAGCGGACCGGCGACCGCGCGCGCGGCGCGCTGGCCAGCGAGCGCGCCGAGCTGCGCGAGCTCCTCGGACAGTCGCTGCGCCTCGGCTTCGAGATCGCCGGCCGGGAGAAGGAGCTCGCGGCGGCGCCCCCGACCTCCACCGCGGCCTCGCAGCACCGTCCGCCCCCCCAGGTCGAGGACGACGAGGAGATGTGGCCGTTCCAGGGCGAGTACTGGCGCGACGAGCTGGGCAGCTATCGGTTCCACCTCGGCGATCATTGCGTGCGTCCGGCGACGCCCGCGCCCGTGCAGCAGGCCCAGATCCCGGCAAAGGCGCCCG
Source organism: Deltaproteobacteria bacterium (assembly GCA_005888115.1). GTDB lineage: Bacteria > Myxococcota > Myxococcia > Myxococcales > 40CM-4-68-19 > VBKO01. The sequence goes on along the minus strand of VBKO01000019.1, from coordinate 9,165 downwards.
CCGCTGCCGCCGCCGCCGATCCCGCGCCGCCCGCGCATTGACCGGATCCCCCAGTCGGCACCGACGCTTGCGTCTGCCTACCGGGGTAGGCACCGCGATTCCCAGGGAAGCGAATTTCCCCGTGCGCGCGGTCACACCGGTTCACTGAGGGCTCCCGCGACCCCGGTTGCGTGCGCGAGCTTGCGGCGCAGGTCGGGCCCGAAGGTTGCACCGTTCGGGCACCGGGAGAGGAGCCGTGCGCCCGCCGGACGCCGGCTTCGGGAGAGGACCCCCATGATCTTCGCCATCGCCCTCGCCGCCGCCGTCGCCGCGGCTCCCTCCGCGGCCAGGCAGGGAGCGCAGGCGCTCGCGCAGCCGCGGCGGGATTCCGCGCTCCTGCACCGCGGCGCCGATTCGGCGGTACAGGCGAAGGAGCAGGAGCAGGAGCGTGCGCTCCGCAGCTTGCTCGCGCTGGGGGGAAGCGAGGCTGAGCAGGCCGAAGTCACGGCGCGGCTCGCGAATCTGATGAGGGGCCGCGGCCTGGCGCTGACCGTGCGCGCCGCCGCCGAGGTGGATGCGGATGCTTCCGCCGCGGAGCGCGACAAGGCGTTCGCGCAGGTGGCGCGCTCGGAGGCCGTCACCCTGTATCGCGAGCTGCTCCGCAAATACCCGCGCGCGCCGAAGCTCGACGAGGCGCTCTTCTTCCTCGCCGACGCGCTGCAGGATTCGGGCAAGGACGACGAGGCCGTCGCGGCGGCGCGCGAGCTGACGCGGCGGTTCCCCAAGTCCGCCTGGGCGCCGGCGGCCCACGTGTTCGTCGGCGAGCATCTCTTCGACAAGGCGAAGCTCGCCGACGCCCTTCTCGAGTACCGCGCCGCCGCCGAGGTCGAAACCGACGACGTGTATCCGTACGCGCTCTACAAAGCGGCGTGGTGCCGCTTCAACCAGAACGCTTTCGGCGACGCCATGAAGCTGCTGCACAAGGTGGTGGCGGTCAGCCTCGGCGGCGATCCGGCGCGTCCCTCCGATCGCAACGACGCGAACAAAGTGCAGCTCGCGCGGGAGGCCCGCCGCGACTACGTGCTGGTCTACGCGCGCGTCGGCTCGCCTTCGAGCGCCCGCGAGGAGTTCCGCGAGAAGTTCGGCGCGCAGCCGGGCCAGAAGATGCTCGAGCAGTATGGCAAGCTGCTCTTCGACCAGGGCCGCGATCCCGAGGCGCAGCTCATCCATCGTCAGCTGCTGGAGATCCACGGCGCCCGTTCCGGCGCCGCGCTGGACCAGACCAGGCTCCTGATGATCGCCGCCCGCGGCGGGAAGCGGAAGGACCTGCTGCGCGAGGCGCAGGCCCTGGTGGAGACGTTCCAGCGAGTGAAGAAAGCCTCGGGCGCGGAGGGCGAAGAGCGCGAAGCGCTGGAGGAGGCGGAGCAGCACGCGGAGGAGACGCTGCGCAACCTGGCGGTGCAGATCCACAACGAGGCGAAGAAGACCCGCCTCGAGGACACCTACGCGGCCACCAAGGCGCTCTACGCCGACTATCTCACGCTGTTCCCGCAGGCGCCCGATGCGTACGAGCTGCGCTTCTTCGACGCCGAGTTGCTCTACGGGTTGGGCGAACGGGCCCGCGCCGCATCCCTCTACGAAGAGGTCGTCCGGCAGGACCTCTCCGCGCAGAAATCCGGAAAGAAGCCGGGGCGATGGCTGCAGCGGGCGGCCTGGGGCGCGGTGGTCGCCCGGGCCGAGGTGGCTGGAGACCAGAAGCCCAAGGACGGGCACAGCGCGCAGCGCCCTCTCACTCCGGACGAGGAGCTGCTCGCGAGCTCCTGCCGGCTTTTCCTGGAAACGCTGCCGGACGCGCAGCACTCGGTGGAAGTCGCCTTCAAGCTGGGCCGCCTCCTCTACGTGTCCGGCAAGCTGGACGAGGCGCAGAAGCACCTCTCCTGGATCGCCCTCGGCCATCCCCAGCACGAGCTGGCCGAGTACGCGGCGAACCTGGTCCTCGACATCGCCAACCTGCGCAAGGACTACGGCGCGGTCCACGACTGGGCGCTGCGCTTCCTCTCCGACAAGCGCCTCATCGCGCACGGAGGGCTGCAGGCAGACCTGAAGCGCGTCGAGGAGCAGAGCGCGTACGCGATGGCGGACGCCGTCCAGGGCGATGCCGCCAAGGCCGGCGCGCTGCTCGCGTTCGTCGACGAGCACCCGCGTGGAGCGCTCGCCGACAAGGCGATCTTCGGCGCGGCGGCCGCGCTCTCGCGCGCCGGCCAGGTGGACGCGGCACTCGCCGCGCGCGCCCGGCTGTGGAAGGAGCTGGCGGGATCGTCGCTGGTCCCTCGCGCGCTGCTCGCCTCCGCGGCCGACCATGCGGCGGTGGGGGATCTCGCCGAGGCGGCCGTCCTGCTCGAGCGCTACTTCGCTGGATACAAGCGGCAGCAGGAGGCGCGCAAGGGGCGCAAGGCGCATCCCTCGAAGTCGCAAAAGGCTGAACCGGAGCCGATGTACGACGACGCCAGGGCGCAGACGGCGCTGCACGATGCGGCGGTGCTGCGCGAATCCCGCGGCGAGCTTCTCAAGGCGCTCCAGGATCGCAAGGACGTCCTGCAGCAGTGGCCGAAGGCGGCCGACCACGACGAGCAGGTCTTCGCGCTCAACCTCCTCCGCGCCAGGGCCGGCGATCCGGCGCGCGCCGCGCGGGAGCTCGCGGACCTTGCCCGGTCCGTGCGCGACAACCCGGCCCTGCAGATGTCCAGCTGGCGCGAATCGGCGCGCTTGTTCGCCGCAGCGCGCGAGATGCGCAACGCGAGCTGGGCGTGGCAGAAGCTGGAATCGGTGTGGCGCGCCCTTCCGGCGAAGGCGCGCTCCGAGCTGCCGCCCGATGCGAACGCCGCGGCGGCGGAGGCACATTTCGCGCTCGGGCTGCAGGCGTTCGAGGATTTCAAGAAGCAGCAGATCCAGCCGCCGCTGGCTCGCACGCTGAACCGCAAGATCGCGCTGTTGCAGCAGGTGAAGAAGCGGGCCGAAGAGACCGTGGCGATGCGGCAGGCCGAGCCGGCCGTGTGCGCGCTGGCGCAGCTGGGCGAGGCGCAGATGCTGCTCGCGCATGCGATCGCGACCAGCCCGGCTCCGGGCGGGCTGAATGCCGAAGAGCGGAAGCTCTATCGCGACGCCCTGCAGGAAAAGGCCAAGCCCTTGCTCGACGAGGCGCGCGAAACGCTGGCCGGGGCAGACGGCAGGGCGCGCGAGCTGGGCGTGACCGGCGCGTGCGTGGCGAGGACCGGATCGCTCCTCGAGAAGCTCGGCGGGAAGGCGCAGCCGCGCACGGAGATGGCCGTGGCACGCGTTCCGATCGCCGACGTTCCATCGCTGGTCCTGGGCGACGGCCGTCCGGCCGAGCGCACGGGAGGCGGCTCATCGGCTGGGATAGCGCCCGCGTCGACGTCCGACGGGACGACAAAGGCGGCCTCCCCTGTACACCTTGGGAGTGGGGCGGAGAGGGACCGATGAGGAAGCTGACGCTAGCAGCGGCGTTGCTTGCCGGGTGGGCACAGGCAGCCCGGGCCCAGGCCGCGGCGCCGGCCAGCGAGCATGCGCGCCGGCTGCTCGACGAGGCGCTTGTGGCGTCAGGGGCGGCGCCGCGCGCGATCGATGCCGGGCCAGACCTGGTGGCGCGCTTCAAGCTGGCCGCCCAGGCGGCGCCGCGTTCCGCTCCCGCGCTGCTCGACTACGCGGTGGCTCTCGATCGCGCCGCGAATCTCGAGCGGGCAGAAGCCGCATACCTCGCCGCGGCCTCCGCCGCCGACTTCCCGGAGCTTCGCTTCGCCGCCGCGGAGCGAGCCGCTTCGCTCGCCGTTGATCGCGGCGACGCGGACGCCGCGCGCGCGGCGGTGGCGCTGGCCCATGCCGCGCTTCCCGACGCGGCCGCGCCCTTCGTCTTGCAGGGGCAGGTGGCGCTCGCCCTCCGCGATTCTGCCGCCGCGCAGTCGGCCGCGCGCTCCGCGCTGGTGCGCGACCCGCAGGATGCAGGCGCTCTCTGCGTGCTGGCGCGCGCCCACCTCGCCCAAGGCAACGTCGGGGTCGCGAAGCTCCTCGCCGCGCGGGCGGCGAAGGCGGACCCCGAGGACGCGGAGCCGCTCCTCGTGCAGGCGGAAATCGCGCGCGGGGCCGGTGATCCGGCCGCGGAGCTGGCCGCGGCGCGAGCCGCGGTCGAGACGGACGGAGATTCGGCGCGGGCGGCCCTCGCCCTTGGACGGACCCTGTTCGAGCGTGGCCTGGCCGTCGGCGCGCTCGAGCAACTGTCCCGAGCGGCGGAGCTCAGCCCGCACGCGCCCGCCATCCGGGTAGCCCTCGGCACGGTGCTCGCCGCGAACGGGCAGAAGGCGCAGGCGGTCGAGCAATTCCTCCTGGCGGCGAAGCGGGCGCCGGGCTGGCCGGAGCCGCACCTGGAGCTGGCGCGCGTCAAGGAGCTCGATGGCGATGCAAAGACGGCGCTTGCCGAGGCAAAGGTTTTCCTACGCCTGTCCAGCAAGGCGCCGCCGCCGGGGCATCCGATTCACGCCTTGGTCCAACGCTGCGAGGAAGCGCTGCGGACGCCGGCTCAGGCATCGGTCGTGCAGTAACGAAGCGGACGAGGGGCGGGAGGGTGGCGATGGCACCGAAGCTCTGGGGAGTCGTGCTCGCGGCGGCGCTCGCCGGCGGCGCGGCGGCGGAGGAAGCGGTGAAGGCCGCGCCTGCGCAGCAGAGGAGCGACCAGCCGCCTGCCCGGCCGCGTCGCACGATCATCCATTTCGGCGAGGACGACATCCGGGGCGACATCACCCGGCCCGATGGCGAGCTGGTGCAGGCGCCGCGCCGGGTCGCCGAGGGAAGCCTGCTGCGGATGCGGCGCAGCTTCATCGATCGCGCGCTGTCGGGGGCGGCGCGCGGCGAGTAGCCGACGACGCCTCGAGAGCGACCCGGACATGGCCATCTCGATCCACCTGAAGGTCTACGAAGGCGGGAAGCTGAAGCTGTCCCGGCTCTTCCGCTCCGAGCAGATCCGCATCGGCAGCGGATCGTGCGACCTCGTCCTCGAGGGCAACGGGATCCTGCCGAGCCACGCGGTGATCGACGCTGCGTGCTTCCGCGCCCGGGCCGGTTCCCGAGAAGCGGCCGCGCCTGCAGCTCATCGAGGGCGAAGCGGACTGGGAGCGGGAAAGCTCGCACGCCCATCCGCCCGCCCTCGCGGTGGTGCGCGACGAGCCCCTCCCCCGGGGCACGGAGGCGCGCAGCGACCGCGGCATCCACGCGGCCATCCCGGAGCTTCCGGCGCCCGAGCCGGCGTTGCTGGAGCCGGATCTGCCGGCGGAGCTGCCGGAGCCGGAGCTGCCCGAGCCGGAGTTGCCGGAGCCGGAGCTGCCCGAGGCGGAGCTGCCCGAGCCGGAGTTGCCTGAGCCGGACCTGCCGGAGCCCGTACCCGAGCCCGCGGCAGCGTCCGCGGCCCAGCCCGTGGTCGCCGTTCCGCTGGAGCCAGCGCCTGCGCCAGTGCTCCCGTTGCGCGGACTGCCTCCGGTGCCCGAGCAGGCGCTGCAAGGCGGCGAGTGCGTCGAGGCCGAGCTCTTCTGGGGACGCACGCGCCTGTCCGTCTGGCAGCTCGCGCCGGGCGAAGAGCTGGTCGCGGGCACCGCGCCCGGTTGCGACGTCTTGCTGGAAGGCGTGGCGCGCTCGCCGGTGGTGCGCTGCGACGCGAGCGGGTGGACGGTGTGCGCCCCGCGGCCGCTCGCGCTCACGCTGATCGAGGAAGGCCGCGCGCTCGGTGGCGCCGAGCTGCTCGTGCGCGGCCGCAGCCAGGCCGACGCGCACGGCCTGCTCCTGCCGCTGCCGCAGAAAGGCGTGGCGGTGCTCGGCTCGGCCAGCCTGGCGTTGCGCATCCGCCGCGTGCCCACCGCGGCGCGCGTCGCCGCCGAGCCGACCGACTGGCGCGGGATCCTCGGCGCCTCGGTCGCCGCCTTGCTGCTCATCGTCGGGATGAAGGTGCTGGCGGGGAACGTGCCGGCCCCCAAGGTCAACGGCGAACCGGAAGTGATCCGCCCGCGACCTCTGGTGGTGCGGACCTCGCCGAAGAAACCGGATCCGATGGCCTTGCCGCAGCAGACCTCGAAAGCGCAGGGGCGGAAGGACCCCGGCAAGGCGGTGGCGCGGCACAGCGGTCAAGAGGGCCAGGCGGGCAGCAAGACCGCGCCTCGCCGCGATGGCCGCGCCGAGCGCGCTCGCGACGAGCGGGCCATCGTCGCCAATACCGGCCTGCTCAAGGCGCTCGGGATGGGAAAGGGCGCGAGCGACGTGTTCGGCGTCGCGCTGGAGAAGGGGACGCGCGACGCCATGGGCCATCTCACCGGTCCGAAGGTCGGCGAGGCGCGCGGCGACGGCGGAATGGGGCTCAAGTCGCTGGGCGGCACCGGCGGCGGCGGCGACGGCTCGGGGCTAGGGCTCGCGAGGATCGGCACCAACGGAATCGGCGGCGGGCTGGCGAGCTACGGCGACGGCAAGGGCGGGCTGCGCGGNNNCACGAGCACCGCGCGCAGATCCGCACCTGCTACGAGACGCAGCTGAACTCGAAGCCCAACCTCGCCGGCAAGCTGGTCAGCGCCTGGACCATCGACCAGGGCGGCACGGTCACCGAGGCGCACACGCAGGAGAGCACCCTGCGCGACCACACCGTCGAGCAGTGCGTGGCCTCGAAGATCAAGACGTGGCGGTTCCCGATCCCGAAGGGCGGCGGCGAGGTCTTCGTCACCTATCCCTTCATCTTCACGCCGGGAGGGTAGCAGCATGATCGCGCTGATCGCCGCCTTGCTCGCGGCGCCGTCGCTGTCCGTATCGCAGCGCGGCCCGTGGGTGGAGATGCAGGCCGGCCCGCAGGTGCTGTTCCGCAGCCGGGGAGCGGGGATCGGTCCCGAAGTGCGGGTCGACATCGGCGTCGGGCTGACCGAACGCCTCGCGGCCGAGGCCTGGCTGTCCGGAGCGCTGGAGGAATCGCCGCTGCGCTCCCCGGGGGACCAGTCGCGCGTGGCGGCCGGCCTGGCGGCTCGCGCTCGCCTTTTCCAGCTCGATTCCGAGGGCAAGCTGATGCTCTGGGCGCGCGCGGGCGCGGGCTGGGCAGCCGCCACCCCGACCGGCTCGGGTCCTGCCGGGTTTGCCGGAGCCCAGTTGCTGTTCCAACCGTTCGTGAAGCGGTTCGCGCTCGGGCTGGAGATCGACGCCGTGGCGGTGCGCTCCGGACTGGGCCTGGCCGTGCTTCCGTCGCTGCGCTGCGCGCTCTGAGGTAGTCTCTCCGGCGGTGATCGTTCGCCCGCCGCTACCCGTCCCGGAGTCCTGGTCGCTGGGCGACCTGGAGCGGCTGCGGATCATCCTCCGCGGCGGCTCGGTCATCGACTGGCGCCGGCTGCACTTCCAGAACAGGGAAGAGGTCGACCACTACCTGCGCCTGTGCCTGTTCGACCCCGACGATCCCTTCGACCGCGCTCGCCTGCAACGCATCCTCGACGAAGCGGTCGACTACCTGCGCACCAGCTTCCGGTACCGGGTGGCCGAGGAGGTCGCGCGGCCCCGCGAGCTGCAGGACCTGTTCCTGCTCGCCTCGGGCGTGCGCGAGCCGCAGCGGCTGCGCCGCATCGCTTGCATCGCCCTCAAGGTGATGCACGTCGTGCACCACGTCGAGGCCCGCGGCCTGCTCCACCGGGCCCGCGTCAGCGAGGACGAGCTGGCGCAGCTGGTCACCGCCCGGGTCGATCACGCGATCGGGCAGCTGCGCCGCGCGGGCATGCCGATCCTGGCGGCCGCGGGGAGCGTGAAGACGCGCCACAGCCTGATCACCAAGCTGCTGGCGAAGAAGGAGACGCTCGCGGCGCAGATCTACGACCGCGTGCGCTACCGGGTGGTCACCGCGCACCGCGACGACGTACTGCCGGTCCTGGTGCGGCTCTGCGACGTGCTGGTCCCGTTCAACTTCGTGGTCCCCGGGCAGACGCAGAACACGCTCTTCAGCTTCCGCCGCCTGGTGCGCGACACTCCGAGCCTGCGCAAGCTCGCGCCCGAGCTGCAGGCCGGCCTCCAACTCGAGGAGCACGATCGCCGCGAGGGCAACGCGCCTCCCGCGAACGAGTTCAGCGGCGACAACTACCAGGTGCTGAACTTCGTCGTCGACCTGCCCGTCCGCCTCCCCGAGCGCGCGGTGGACTCCGCCGACGGGCGCATCGCGTTCTGCATGGTGGAGCTGCAACTGGTGGACGCCGACACCGCCCGCGCGAACGACAGCGGCATCAACGCGCACCCGCGCTACAAGAAGCGCCAGCTGCGCCGCGTCCTGCGCCGCCTCTCGCGGGGTCTGGTGGTGCCGAAGAGGAACAAGCCATGCCCGCCGCCGCCGTGAGAGACGAGCTCGGGCGGACGCGCGGCCGGCGCGTGCGTGGCGAGCTGTTCGTTGCAGGGCTGGCTTGGCTCGTCGCCTGCCTGGGGCCGCGTATCGCGGGGCTCCGGCCGCCGGAGTTGACCGAGCAATCGTCGGGTGTCGATGCGGACCTCCGCGCGGTCATGGCCGTCAGCGGGGAGGCGGCCTGGGCCAGCGGGAGCGGCGGGACGTGGTTGCGAACCGTCGATGGGGGCGCCACCTGGCAGTCCGGCGCGGTGGCCGGCGCCGAGGCGCTCGACTTCCGCTCCCTCGCGGCTTTCGACGCCCAGCGGGCGATCTTGCTGAGCGCCGGCGCCCCGGCGCGCATGTTCCGCACGGACGACGGCGGGAAGAGCTGGCGCGCCGTGTACCGCAACGACACCCCCGGGATCTTCTTCGACGCGCTCGCCTTCGCCGACGGGTCGCGCGGATACGCGCTCGGCGATCCCATCGAGGGGCGATTCGTGCTGATCGAGACGACCGACGGCGGAGAGAGCTGGCACGAGCTGCCCGGGCCGGAGGCGAAACCCGGTGAAGGAGCGTTCGCCGCCAGCAATTCCGCCCTCGGCATCCGAGGGGAGGACCTTTGGTTCGCCACCGGCGGCAGCGCCGCGCGCGCATTCCACTCCACGGACCGGGGAAGGACCTGGTCCGCGATCGATGCTCCGGCTCCCACCGGAGCGCCGTCGCGAGGGCTCTTCTCCCTGGCAGTCATTGGCGGGGGCCTGGTCGCCCTCGTCGGGGGCGACTACCTGGCGCCCGAA
>VBKO01000018.1 GCA_005888115.1 Deltaproteobacteria bacterium | reverse complement strand
GACGCGGCAAGGGAGCTGGCGGTGCGCCGTGCGAATTGATGCGGCGCTGACGTCGCGGTTCGACTCCCGTTTCCCGCTCCAATCCAAGCAACCGATCTCGCTCTGAAATCCGCGCCGCGCTGATCGCGGACGTGCGGGTCCGCCGCGCCGGGGATTCGGCTGTATGTCATCATGCGCTGTCTCGACTCGGCGGCGGCGGGCGGATCGCAGGTGAGTCCGGTAGAAGCGGGCCGATGCGTGCCGGGGAGGGGAATTCGTGGACGTGTTCGAGATCGTCATCGGACTGTTGTTGTGCGGCGCGGCTCTGGCCGCCATTGCGCGGCGGATCGGGACGCCTTATCCGGCGCTCGTCGCCTTCGCAGGGGCCGCACTCGCCCTCGTCCCCGGAGCTCCTACGCTCGTTCTCGATCCGCAACTGGCGCTCGCGCTGTTCGTCGCGCCTGTCTTGCTCGACGCGGCCTTCGATGCCTCCCCGCGGGACCTTCGTGCGAACTGGCGATCGGTCGCGAGCCTTGCGATCGGGGCGGTCGCGCTGACCGTCGTCGTGGTCGCCCTCGTGGCCCGCGCTCTCGTTCCGCAGATGTCGTGGGCGGCCGCGATCGCGCTCGGCGCCATCGTCGCTCCACCGGATGCCGCCGCTGCGACCGCCGTGCTGCGCCAACTTCGGCCGCCCAACCGGCTGCTCGTGATCCTCGAGGGCGAAAGCCTCTTCAACGATGCGAGCGCGCTCCTCGTGTATCGCCTTGCGGTCGGCGCCACGGTCACCGGCGCCGTTTCTGGATGGCGCGTAGTGCCCACGCTCATTTTCGTCACCATCGGCAGCGTGCTGCTCGGCCTCGTGCTGTCGCGAGTGGTGACGTTTGTCAGCGCCCGCGTGCGTGACGTCGCGACGGCGATCGTCGTCCAGTTTTGCAGCACGTTCGCCGTCTGGCTGATCGCCGAGCGGCTGCACCTGTCGGGCATCCTGACGATGGTGGTCTTCGCAATGGCGGTCGCGCGCCTTGCGCCGGAGGTGATACCTGCCCGGATCCGGGTTCCCTCCTACGCTGTCTGGGATGTCGCGGTCTTCGCGCTCAACGTCCTGGCGTTCATCCTCGTCGGCTTTCAGCTCAAGCCGATCGTCGGCCGTCTCGATCGCGCAACTGCGACCCAGTACGCATGGGTCGCGTTGGCCGTCTGCGCCGCGACGATCCTCGCGCGCATCGCCTGGGTCTCCGGTGCGGCAGCACTCAGTCGCTGGCGTTGTCGGCCCCGGGCCGACGGGACGCCGGGCCCGACTGATGCCATCGCGTTGTCTCCGCGCGCCGCCGCCGTGGTGGCCTGGTGCGGCATGCGCGGCACCGTGACGCTCGCCGCCGCGCTCGCGCTTCCGACTGCTGCTGGCGGCGGAACGCCGTTTCCTCAGCGCGACATCATCCTCTTCACCTCATTCGCCGTGGTCGTCGGAACGCTGGTGCTCCAAGGCGTGACCTTGCGGCCGCTCATCACGCGCCTTCGGCTTCGCGACGACGGCTCGGTCGAACGCGAGGTGCAGCTCGCTCGTGTGGAGACGCTGCGCGCCGCATTGTCCGCAGCCACATCCTCGTCAGGTGAGGAAGCCGCCGATCTCGTTCGTCGGCGCTACGAGTTGTTGCTGCGCCGCGCGGAGAAGGAGCTTGCTAGCGGCGAGACTGGCCAACCCCCGGAGACAGATGCAGACCTCATCCACGCCGCCACGGCCGCCGAGCGGCGGCGACTCTCGGCGCTTCGTACGGATGGGACGATCGGCGATGCCGCGTTCCAACGAATCGAGCAGGAGCTCGACCTGGAAGAATTGGACCTCGAGCAGCTCTTGCGCAGCGGGGACGGCGCGGCACCTGCTCCACGTCGCCGTGTTTCGGACTAGGTTGAAGAGCCAGGCATGTTCATTGCGGCCAGTACTGGCTCAGCTCGGACCAGGGATTCGGCAGGGTCTGCTCCGTGAAGTAGGTGTGGTGCCGGTTCCGGCTCTGCTACACTCGGCGGGCATGAAGCTGACCGGCGACCCGGACGGGCTCGCAGCCCTGAAATCCTTCCAGGAAGGCAACCGGGACTATCTCAAGTTCCTCATCCAGGAGGCGACGTCGGTCTTCGAGCACCACGTGGACTTCAAGGGGCCCGACGGAACCCCGTTCCGGCTGGTGCACGACGTAAGGACCGGCGAGTTCCGGGTGGAAAAGAAGGGCGCCTGACGCCTCAGGGTTGCTTCACGACGCGGCCGCCCTTCACCACCAGGGAGACGCGCTCCACCGCCGAAGGATCCTGCAGCACGTTTCCAGGCACGGCGATCACGTCCGCGACGTACCCGGGCGCAAGCTTCCCGATGCGATCCTCCATCTGCAATAGCTTCGCGCCGGCGACCGTGCCGGCCTGGAGCGCCTGCGCAGCCGTCATGCCGTTCTTCACCATGAGCGTGATCTCGTGCGCGTTGAACCCGTGGTGTGAAACCCCGGAATCGGTCCCGAGGGCGACCGGGACGCCCAGCTGCACCGCGGTGCGGAACGTGTTCGCCAGCGAGGCGGCCGCCTGCAACGCCTTCTCCGCCACCAGCAGTGGCAGCTTCTTCTCGCGCGCGCGACGTTCCACGTTCTCGACCGCCATCAAGGTGGGAACGTACACCACGCCCCGCCGCTTCATCTCCGTGAGGGTTTCCGGCTTGAGGAACGACCCGTGCTCGATGGAATCGACGCCTGCCGCGATGGCGATCTTGGCCGCCGCGTCGCCGTGGCAGTGGGCCGCCGCCTTCTTGCGCCACAGGTGCGCCTCCTCGACGATGGCGGCAGTCTCCTCCGCGGTGAGCTGCGGTACGTCCACCGGGTCGCTGAGCGAGAGCACCCCGCCCGACACGGCGAACTTGATCACGTCGGCGCCGTATTTGAGCTGCCAGCGCACGGCGTCGCGGCACTGGTCGGCGCCGGCGCAGATTCCCTCCTCGATTCCCTTCGGCACGAGGTGCGCAGGCGGCGCGGGCGCGCCATCGGTGTGACCGCCCCGCGAGCCGATCGGATTTTCCGACACGAGCATGCGCGGGCCCTCGGTGAAACCGAGCTCGATGCCGCGTTTGAGCCCGAAGTCGGTCAACTGGGATGCGCCCAGGTTCCGGACGGTGGTGAAGCCACCCAGGAGCGTCCGGCGCGCATAGACCCGCGCCTCGAGCGTCGTCTCGGCAGGGAACCTGAACAGCGACTCGATGGCCTCCTTCGCGAAGTCCTCCTGGGACTCGCCGGTGAGGTGCACGTGCGCATCGATGAGACCGGGGAGCAAGGTCGCGTCGCCCAGGTCGATGGTCTTCGCGTCGGCCGGCACCTGGACATTGCGGCCGGCGGCGGTGATGCGGTCGCCGTCGATCAGCACGGTCGCGCCGTCGATGAGCACGCCCTTTTCGGCGTCGAAGAGGTGAGCTGCCTTGAGAGCGATCCTCTTCGGCGCCGGCGGCGTTGTCCCCGTCTTCACCACCACGCCGGCCTTCATCACGAAGGAGACCCGCTCCACTGCCGTGATGTCCTGGAGCGGGTTTCCCGGGACCGCGATGACGTCGGCCAGCTTGCCTTTCTCCAGCACGCCGGCATCGATTCCGAGCAGCTCCGCATCGACGATGGTGGCGCTCTGCAGGGCCGCCGCAGGGGTGAAGCCCCATTTCACCATCCAGGAGAGCTGCTGGGGATTGGTCTTCCCATGTTCGCCCACGCCGGCATCGCTGCCGAAGGCGATGCGCACGCCGATCCGCTGAGCGTTGCGAATCATCTCCGGCCAGGCCTTGCCGGCGGCGAGCGCCTTCTCCACGATCGGGGGCGGGAACTTCTTCGCCAGGTCGCGGGGCGGTCCGGCCGGGTCGAGGACCGGCCCCGGCATCAGGACGACGCTCCGCTTCTTCATCTCCTGCAAGGTGTCCGGCTTGAGGAACGTGCCGTGCTCGATCGAGTCCACACCTGCGCGGACGAGCATCTTCGCCGCTGCGTCGCCGTGGCAGTGCGCCGCGGCCTTGCGCCCCCAGCGGTGTGCCTCGTCGACGATGGCGTCGAGCTCGGCCTGCGAGAGTTGCACGTTGTCGACGGGATCGGCCAGCGAGAGGACCCCGCCCGACGCGACCAGCTTGATCACGCCGGCGCCGTACTTGACCTGCCACCGCACCGCCGATCTGCACGCCTCGGCGCCGTCGCAGATCCCCTCGCGGATCCCTAGCGGCGGGACGCGGTCGGGCGGGTACGGATCGATGTCCGCATGGCCACCCCGGCTGCCGACCGCGTGCACCGCGGTGATCATGCGCGGGCCGACCACCGCGCCGGCGTCGATCGCCTTCTTCAGCCCCACGTCGATGAAGTCCCCGGCGCCGAGATCGCGGACCGCCGTGAACCCGGACTCCACCGTCCGGCGCGCATACTCGGCGGCGTACTGCGCCTGCTCCGCTGGCCACCGCAGGACCAGGTCCAAGGAATCGCGGTACCAGCTGGGGCCGCTCTCGAAGGTGAGATGCGTGTGCGCATCCATCAGGCCCGGCAGGAGCGTCGCGTCCCCGAGATCGATCGTCCGTGCTCCCGAAGGTGCCGTCCCGCCCGCCTGGACGATCCGTTCGCCTTCGACGACGACCAGACCCGGCTGGACGATGACGCCTCTGCGCGCATCGAACATGCGCGTCGCGCGGACGGCGGTGGGCTGCGCAAGCAGGAGGACGGCGAGCAGGACCATGGAAACCTCCGGGTCCGCCGCTCCTACCACACGGCAGCGCCCGCCCGCTCGGGGAACGTCACCTGGACCAGACGGTCAGGGAGTCGCCGCGGCGAGGAGCTTGCGCACCAATGGGCGCAACAGCGAGGCGGGAACGGCCGTCCCTACGCCATCGGCCGGCGGCGTGTTCAGGCCCGCGAGGCGGCCCCGCGCGTCGAAAAGCGGACCGCCCCAGAACGGGGGCCGTAGCACGCGATCAGTCCGCAGGCGGCCGGTAGCTTCCTCTCCGGGATCGACCCGTGTGAGGTGCGTCGTGAGCACCTCGAGAGTGTCGCCCACCGCCCCGATGGCGAGCATCGCGTCGCCGACCTCCGGATCAGCGGATGCGAGGAGTGCGCCCGGGAGCGCGCGCGCCGTCTCCGGGAGGCGGAGGACCGCGACGTCGAGCGCCGCATCCGCAAACACGACCTGCGCCGGAAGGGGACCGACGTCGTCGACGATGACCTCGATCTGTCCGGCGAGCTCCTTGCGTCCATCCGCCATCGTCAGGGCGAGCGCGCCGAACTCGGTGAGGGCGAGCCCGTCTCCGATCAGGACGCCCGAGGCGGAGCTGAGCGCCTCGTGGACCCGCAGCGCTCCTTCCTCCCACTGCTCCGCGACGAGGGCGCGCGCGCGCACGAGCACGGCGAGCGCGTGGACCCGATCGGCGACGGATTTAAGAGCGGGATTCGGCGAGTCCGGAAGCACCACCGCTGCTCCGGACGGGCCGGCGACGATGCCGATCGAGACGAACACCCAAGGTCCGAGCCGCGCCAATCCGATCAGCCGATGCATGACGGTCCTTTCTCGCTTCGAGGTGCGGGGCCGCGCGGTCACGGGCGAGGGACTGTAATAGACGGTTGTTGCGTCGGTGTGACGCGAATGTTTCGATTTGTGAATTGTTACCGAATGTGAAGCCAGCCTGTCCTGACCTTCTGACTTTCTGTCAGGCGCGCGGGCCGATCCACGGCCGCGCACTGAAGGATCCGCGCTCGCCGCCCTTGCTGGCATGCGCGCTGCACAGTCGCGCTGGCAGGAGGCCAGATGAAGAACGGCACCGCCAGGGTCCAGTCCGCATCGGTCGAGCCAGGACGAACGCCGCCCGCCCCGGGCCTCACCCGGCCGCTCACGTTGTCCGAGGCTCATGCCCTGTGGACCCAGAAAGGAGGTGAAAGGTTGCGCTCCGCTCGCGCCGATCCGCTCCAACAGAGCTCCCCTCCTCGGCCGCGAGCGGAGCGCGCAGCTCCGCCGCGAACGCCTCCGCGGCGATGAAGCCGCCGATTGTGAAAAATTGTTTGGAGCCACCACCGGCTCGACGCACCCGGATAGGATGGCGTCGTGACCGAGGGTCCCCAGACCGCAGTCTCGGTCCTCTACGTCGAGGACGACGAGCGACTCGCGCGGCTGACGGCGCGGTACCTGGAATCGCACGGCCTGCGCGTGACAGTCGTGCCCGACGGGACAGCGGGGATTCGCGACGCCCTGCGCCTCCACCCCGACGTCATCCTGCTCGACCTGATGCTGCCCGGCGTCGACGGAATGGAGGTGTGCCGGCGTCTCCGCGAACGCATCGACACGCCCATCATCATGGTGACCGCGCACGGCGAGGAAAGCGACCGCGTGCTGGGCCTCGAGGGTGGAGCGGACGACTACATCGGCAAGCCCTTTTCCTCGCGCGAGCTGCTCGCCCGGATCCGTGCGCAGGCGCGCCGGGCACGTGGGCAGGCGGGCCCCGCCGGCCGGGCCGTCGTGGTGGGTTCCCTGCGCATCGAGCCGCAGGCCATGCGCGCGACCCTCGAGGGCAGGGAGCTTGGTCTGACCACCTACGAGTTCACCTTGCTGCGAATCCTGGCGGAGCGGGCGGGCCGCGTGCTCGGACGCGAGCAGCTCATCGACCTGGTCCGCGGGAGCGCCGAGGAGTCGTTCGACCGCTCCATCGACGTGCACGTCTCGCACCTGCGGCAGAAGCTCGGGGACGATCCCCGCAATCCGCGCCTGCTCAAGACCGTCCGTGGCGTCGGGTACATGCTCGCGGTGGCGGAATGATCCGTCCTCGCCTGGTCCTTCGCATCTACCTCATCGGGCTGGCGCAGGTGGCGGCGCTGGCCGGCGCGCTTTGGCTGGTGCGCCCCGGGCCGCCCGGACCTCCGCGCCGTGGACCGGGTGAAGGGTTCGTCCGGATCGCGGTCGAGCATCTGGTGCAGAGCACGCCCGATGCGGCTCAGCTCGGAAACCGCCTGCGCGAGCTGCGGGACCAGAGCGGCGCGGAAGTGACCATCCTGGATTCGCAGGGCCGGACCGTCGCGTCGTCCGCGACTGGAGCGCCTCGGGCGCGCGGCGTCTCCACCGTCGAGCTCTCGAACGGACGAGCCTTGGTCTGGATGCCTCCGCCGCCGCGACCGGAGCGTGAACAATCCGCCGGGCGGGCCGTGCTGCCGATCGCGCTGGTGCTGGGCCTGGTCGGGATCTCCGCGGTGCTCACCACGGTCTGGCTGGGTCGCCCATTGGCGAAACTGTCGCAGGCCGCGCGCGACCTGGGCGCCGGCAAGCTCACCGCTCGCGCGGATCTGCGGCGCAACGACGAGCTGGGCGACGTCGCCGTCGCCTTCGACGAGATGGCCGAGCGCATCGGGCACCTGGTGCGGGCCCAGCGGGAGCTCCTCGCCAACGTGTCGCACGAGCTGCGCACGCCGCTCGCCCGGATCCGCGTCGCGCTCGACCTCGCCGCTGAAGGCGACGCGGAGCAGGCCGCTGCCTCCCTCGGCGAGATTGCCAGCGACCTCGCCGAGCTGGAACGCCTCGTCGGCGATGTCCTGACCGCCGCGCGGCTGGAGCTGTCGTCGGACGTAGCGGCACCGCCGCAGCCGCCGATCCGGTGCGAGCGAATCGAGGCTCGCGAGCTTCTCGACGAGGCGGCCACGCGTTTCCGCGCCACGCACCCAGCGCACCAGCTGGTCATCGACGCAGGCGGGCTGGACGCGCGGCTCGACGCCGACCGGATGCTGCTACGGCGCGTGCTCGACAACCTCCTCGACAATGCCGCCAAGCATTCCGAAAGCTCGACGCCCGTCACTCTGGCCGCCCGGGTGGACGAGCAGAAGCTCTGGATCGAGGTACGCGACCAGGGACGCGGTATCGCTCCTGACGATCTGCGCAACCTGTTCACGCCCTTCTTCCGCGCCGACAGGAGCCGGGCCCGGCAGACGGGTGGGCTCGGCCTGGGCCTCCTGCTCGCGCGACGGATCGTGGAAGCGCATCGCGGTTCGCTGGAGATCGAGAGCGCCCCGCAGCGTGGCACGGTCGCGCGCGTGCGCGTGCCACTCGCCGCCTGAGGCGCGCGGCTTCACACTTCTTCACCATCGGCGAACCAGCGCGCAATAAACCTTTGCGCGCTTCTCGGGTCAGGCAACGCGGGACGCCGCCGGGGCCGGCGATCCTGGCAGGCATCCTGCGCCCGAGAAAGCAAGGAAGACGAAATGAAACGGTTGGGAACGATCTTCGTCGTGGCCGCTCTATGGGGATGCGGCGCGAGCAACGCGCAGAGCGGCGCTGGCACCTCGAGCGCGGTTTCGGCGTCGGCGGCGGACGGCGGCAGCGCGGCGGACTCGGGAGTGGATTGCGGGCCTGGAAGCGCATCGGCCGCCGCCGTGCAAGCGTGCGCCGGGAAAGCGGCCGGAGATGCGTGCAGCTACACGGACGCGCACGATACGGACACGGGAAACTGCCAGCTCGCCAGCGACGGCACGACGCTGACGTGCGTCGAGGCGCCCTCGGCCGACGAAATCGCGGCCTGCTCCGGCAAGGCCGCCGGCGATGCATGCACTGCTCCCGACGGGGACGCGGGGACTTGCCAGGTCGCCGCGGACGCCACCACTGTGGCTTGCTTCGAAACGCGCGTGTCGGGCGCGCATCCTCACCGCTGAAGGGAGAAGCCATGCGCAAGGGACCGGCGAAGACGCGGCGGGAATTGCTCAAAGCACTGGGGACCGGACTCGGAGCCGCGGTGCTGTTCCGCTGCGGAGGCGCCGATGCGACGAGCGCGGGGACGAGCGACGCCGGGACGAGCGACGCGGGCACCGGGGGCGCCTGCGTCCTCGATCCCACCCTCACCAAGGGCCCGTACTGGGTCGACGAGCGGCTCAACCGCGCGGACATCCGCTCGGACACGAACGGCAAGGCGAGCCCGAACCCGCGCCCGGGTCTGCCGCTCACCCTGCAGTTCGCGGTATCGGCCTACGCTTCCGGCGTCTGCACTCCGTTGCAGGGCGCCCAGGTGGACATCTGGCATTGCGACGCGAGCGGCGTCTATTCGGAGGTGGGCAGCACCGCGGGGCAGAATTTCCTCCGCGGCTACCAGGTGACCGACGCGAACGGCCTGGCGAAGTTCAGCACCATCTACCCTGGCTGGTACTCCGGGCGCGCCGTGCACATCCACGTCAAGGTCCGCCTCTTCGATGCATCGAACAACACCACCACCGAGGCGACCACGCAGGTGTTCTTCGACGACTCATTGACGGACGGCGTCTTCGCCAGCGTGGCCCCGTACAACGCGCGCGGATCCCGCGACACGCGCAATGCGGCCGACAACATCTACGGCAACCAGACCGTCCTGCTCCTGGCGCTCGCGGGCAACACGACGTCGGGCTACACGGGGAACATCGCCCTGGGCGTCCAGGTCGGCCAGGTGAACGCCGGCTGAGGCAGGCCTTTCAGGATCCCCCTCAGTAATAGAACTTCTTGCCCGCCCAGAGCTCCGGCAACGGCCTGGCGATCCCGCGACAGACCATGATGGGCAGCTGGTCTTCCCAGGGCATCACCAGCGGCGAGGTGAGGAGCGCAGCCTGCTCGCTGGAGCGGAAGAGGTGCTGACGCGCGCCGCAGTTGCCGTTGACGTCGATGACGACCTCGCCATCGTAGCCGTGCGTCCCCCAGAGGAAGTATTGGTTGTGCCCGCTCAGCGCGGGCGGCAAGTGGTACTCCTCGCCGAAGAAGTCGATCGCTGCCGCCTCGCCGTAGTTCGCGGCGACGATCGCGGCTCGGCCGCGCTCCTCCGGAGGCAGCGACGCGACCACGCGCGCGACCGCGGCGGCGAGCTCTGGCCAGCCGTGCATGTCGGCCCAGTCCTGCGGAAGCGCCGTCGGCCGCGCATGCTCGGTGCGCGTCGCCTCGAGGTGCAGCCGGGACGAGACGAATCCGTGGTAGCGCAGGAAAGCCCGGATCGGCAGGACGGGCAGGACGTACGGAATCGCCGCCAGGCCCGCCGCGACCGCGACGCTGGTGACCACGGGTCGCAGCCAGGGTCGCGCGTCCGTCGCGCGCTCGACCGCGACGGCGCCGGCGGCGAACAGCACCGGGTAGATGTCCGCGGGATAGTAGTGCTTCGCGTGCGACGCGATCATCGCGGCGAGCAGGAAGACGAAGCCGAGTCCGACGAAACGCGTCTCCGCGTGCGTGAGCAGCCACACCAGGCCCGCGATCCAGGCGAGCGCCAGCACGGGATTCGTGATGAGCAGCTCGGCCAGCAGGTACCCGCCTGGCGAGAGGACCACGTTCTTGCCCTGCTGCCCGTTGCGAAGCACCTCGAGGATCGGGAAGCCGTGCGCTGCCTGCCACGCGACGTTCGGGAGCACCAGCGCAGCCGCGAGAGCCACGCCGCCGACGAACCAGCGCGACCACAGGATTTTGCGCTGCGGCGTGCAGGCGATCGCCGCTGCGAAGGCCGCGACGAAATAGGCGACGCTGTACTTCGACAGGGCGCTGACGCCGACGGCGGCGCCGACGGCCAGCCATAGCCGGGGATCGGCGCCGCGGGTCAGCCGCAGCAGATAGAGAACGGCCAAAGGCCAGAGCCACAGCCCGACGGTGTCGGTCGAGATCTTCATGCCGAAAGCGCACAGGACCGGGCACAGCGCGCTGGAGAGCGCGGCGAAGATCTGCGCGAACCTGCCGCCGCCCAGCTCGGCGGCGAGGACGCAGGTGACGTAGACCGAGACAGCGGCGAACACCGCGGCGGCGGCGCGCAGCAGCACGAGCGAATGGCCGAAGAGCTGCGTGCCGGCGGCGATGAGCGGCGCCAGCGGAGGCTGATCGACGTATCCGATCGCGGGATGGCGGCCGCAGACGATGAAATACAGCTCGTCGCGGAAGTACCCGTAGTGCGGATTGGCAAACAGGTGGACGAGAAACGTCAGCGCGGCCGCGACTAGCGGGATGCGCGAGTACCGATCGGGCCGCGACGCCGGCAGCGCCGTCGCCTGATCCGGGGGAGTCACGTCCACGGCGTGCGGCCGTGGGCGCTCCGCAGTGCGGGTAGGTCGGCCAGGCGGCCGTCCGGAGTGAACGGCATCTCGCAGGGTTCGCCGAGGGCACGCAATGACGGCTGGCCGCGCCCGTCGCTCTGCCAGAGCGCCTCGGCCACCCACATCTCGCGCAAGTGCAGCGTGCTTTCGATGCGAACCAGCCTCGGAGCGAGCGGGTCGGCCCGCGGCGCGGTGGCGATGACGAGCGCGATCGCGGAGCGGTCGTCCGGGACCCAGATCGGCGTCTTGCCGTTCGTCAGCTCGGTGGAGGCGACCACGTTCGTCCAGTACTTCTGGTAGTCGATGTTCTCCACCACGGCGCGCGTGGTGACGTCTGCCACGCCCAGCCCGCACGCGTTGCCCTGGGTCAGCTCCGTGAGCCGGAGCACCGCGAGCTTCTTCGGATTGCGCGGATCGACGATGTGGCGGACGGCGTAGCGCCCGGTGACGTTGGGGTCCATGCCCATCCCGCTGATGTCCTTGCCCAGGTAGTCGACCACCAGCACGTCGAGGCGGTCGAACGGGATCCGCGGCATCAGGGAGCGGCTCAGGCGCATCAGCTCTGGCTCGCGGCTGGCAATGCGGTCCCCGGGCACCACCTCCAGGTGGGCCACGTCCTCCAGCGCGTTCTCGACGGAGGCGACGCCGCCCAGCACGTTCACCTTCTCGAAGACCAACCGCGCCGTCTCGGGCACGACTTCGTGGAAGGTGTCGAAGCCGCGCTTGTGCACGGTGGCCGCGCCCTTCTGCTTGCCGAAGCCGATGGCCAGCATCTTCGAGAGGCCGCTCTCCACCTCGCCATGGAAGTCGGTGTGCGCCTTGACCCGATTGACGGGCAGCACCGCGTCCGCGCGCAGCGCGGCGCGGCTCCAGTGGAGCGGCATGCCCGTCGCCGTGCTGCCGAGCAGCACGGTCTCCATGCTCGGCTCGAACGGCACGTCCATCGACTGCGCCGTGACTCCATAGCCGGCGAGCACTTCCAGCTGCCCCTCGGCCGTGGCGCCTCCGTGCGAGCCCATCGCCGAGACGATGAAGGGCCGCGCCCCCAGCCGCTTCAATTCGGTCACGGTCGCGCGGACGATTTCCGCCAGCCGCGCCACGCCGCGGCTGCCCACGCCGACGGCGACGGACATCCCCGGGCGCACGCGGCCTTCGAGCTTGCGCATCTCGCGGGCGACCGTCTCCGGGATCGAGTCCACCCGGGGAGCGTCGAAGCTCTGCGCGACGCGCCTCCACTTGGGAAGGGGAAACGACAGGCCGCCTTCGGCGATGCTGAACTCCCGGTCCATGGTCACCCTTTCAGCGCGCCGCTCATCCCCTGCACGTAACGGTCCACGAAGAGAAAGTAGATCGCCACCACCGGGATGCAGCCAAGCACTGCTCCCGCCATGAGCGGGCCCCATTGGTAGATGTCGCCCCGGACCAGCTCGGTGGCGAGCCCGACCGGGACCGTTTTGTGCTCTGGCGCGGACATGAAGACCAGCGCGTAGAGGTACTCGTTCCACGAGAGCGTGAAGGCGAAGATGAATGCCGAGATCAGCCCCGGACCGCTCAGCGGCAGGACGATCCCGAGCATGATGCGCACCCGGCCGGCGCCGTCGACCATCGCCGCTTCCTCGATCTCGCGCGGGATCGATTTCAGGTAGCCCATCAGCAACCACGTGCAGAAGGGAATGAGGAACGTCGTGTAGACGGGCACCAGCGCGGCGGGGCGGTCGAACCAGCCCAGCTTCAGCAGGATGTCGGCGAGAGGGATGAAGAGGATCGCCGGGGGGACCAGGTAGCCGAGGTAGATCACGAGCCCCGTAGCCTGGGCCCCGGGGAAGCCGACGCGCACGATGCCGTATGCCGCGAGCCAGCTCACCGACACGCTCAGCACGCTCGCGCCCGTCGCGATGCCCATCGTGTTCCAGAACCAGCGCGGGAACCCGGTGCCGCCGAGCAGGTAGCGCACGTGGTCGAGCGTCGGATGGTGGACCAGGAACGGATTCGTCGCCGTGGAGACCAGCTCCTGGTTCGGGCGCACCGCGGTCATCACCATCCAATAGAAGGGGAAGAGGAGGAACACCGCGAAGAAGAACAGCGGCAGCCAGGTGCCGAGGAGGCGCGACCTCATGTGCGCTCCCGGATGGCGCGCATGGCCGCCCAGGCGAGCACCGCAAGCGCCGGCAAGGTGACCCCCGCGATGGCGGCGCCTTCGCCCATCGAGCCGCCCACGATCCCCCGTTGGTAGGCGAGCGTCACGAACAAATGGGTCGCATTCGCCGGACCGCCGCGGGTGATGGTCCAGACCAGCTGGAAGTCGGTGAAGGTGAAGATCGCCGAGAAGGTGGTGAGGATCACCGTGAGCGGGGTGAGCAGCGGCCAGGTGATCTCCCGGAAGACGCGAAAGGCGCGGGCGCCATCGATCTGCGCGGCCTCGTAGACGTCAGTGGGGATCGATTGCAGGCCGGCCAGGTAGCCGATGGTGAAGAAGGGCGTCCCGCGCCAGATGTTCGCGACCATCAGCGATCCGCGCGCGAGCCAGGAGTCGCCGAGGAAATCGATGTTCTGGCGGAGCAGCCCCAGCTTCACCAGCGTCCAGCTGATGAAGCTGAACTGCG
>VBKO01000017.1 GCA_005888115.1 Deltaproteobacteria bacterium | reverse complement strand
ACCGCGCGAACTACATGAACAGCGATGCCACGCACGGCGCCGTCGGCGTGACGGTGTTCACGCTCCAGGGCGGACCGGCCGCGGTGGTGACCGAGCTCTTCGTCCGCCAGCTGGCGCCAGTGGACGTCGCCTCGGTCCAGGGGAAGCTCCGCGAGGCCATCGACCGCAGCCGCGCCTCGGCGGGCACGCCGCCGCTCCGGGACGACCCGACGCTGGGCAAGGTCGCCGAGGAGTACGCGAAGGAGCTGGCCGCCTCCGGGGGCAACATCTCCAACGCGCGGCACAGCCAGCTCGTCTCGCCGCTCTACCGGAGCTTCCGCACCGTCGACCTGCTCTCCGGCGCCAAGGGCGATCCTCTCGACGTCGCCAACGAGAAGATCGTGCTCACGACCAAGGAGAAGCTCGTCGGGATCGGCCTGGCCCAGGGCAATCACCCGGTGCTCGGACCGAACACCGTCTACGTGGCCCTCGTGTTCGGCACGAAGAAGTAGAGGTGCCGTACCGGCATCTCGTCGAGGTGCGGCCCGAGGACATCGACGAGCTTGGCCACGCCGGCAACCTGATCTACCTCCGCTGGGTGCTGGAGGCGGCGCTGGCTCACTCGACCGCGGTCGGGCTGGACCAGGCCGCCTACCTCGCGCGGCGCGAGGTCTGGGTCGTGCGCAGCCACGAGATCCGCTACCTCCGCCCGGCTCTTGTGGGCGAGCAGCTCTCCGTCGAGACACGCGTCGCCAGCATGGCCGCGGCGAGCAGCATCCGCCGCACCCGCATCCTCCGCGCCTCCGACTCCGCCGAGCTCTGCGTCGCCACCACCGACTGGGCATTCCTCGATCTGGACCGCGGCCGCCCGCGCCGCATCCCCGAGGACATCCGGTCGCGCTTCCCTCTCGAGCCTGACTAGCAATGGCGCGAGCTCACCGGCCTTCGCCCGTCTCCAGGGTGTAGAAGGCGCGGACGTAGTCGATCGCCGAGGTGATCCCGGGGACGAGGGAGATGTAGAGGAGCGTCAGGCCGACGGCGTGGAAGTCGGTCACCACCGTCCAGAGCAGATAGTCGATGGGGAAGTGGTAGTGCACCATCAGCGCGATGATCCCGGAGAGCTGCAAGGAGGTCTTCCACTTGCCTCCCCGCGACGCCGCGATCACCAGACCCTCGCTCATCGCGATGGTGCGCAGGCCGCTGATCAGCAGCTCTCGCGCGAGGACGATCACCACCACCCAGACCGGGACGCGCCCCAGGCGCACCAGCATCACCAGCGCGGAGAGCACGATGATCTTGTCGGCCAGCGGGTCGAGGAACTTCCCCAGCGTCGTCACCTTGTTCGAGACGCGCGCCAGCCACCCGTCCAGCCAGTCGGAGATCGCCGCCGCCGCGAAGACCAGCGCCGCGAGGAAGCTGTTGCGCCGGTTCTCGTAGGCGAGGAGCCCCATGAATACCGGGATGCAGAGGATCCTCCCCAGCGTCATCAGATTGGGCGCGTTGAGCAGCTCCTCGCGCAGCCGCTCGCGCCGGGTCTTGCGCCGCTGCGGGGGAGGAGCCACTGCGAGCACCGGCGAGGCCGGAGGATGAGGAAACACCTGCGACTCCACGACCTATCTCCCGTCCGGCGCGTCGACCAGCGCGCTGCCTTCCCCGGCCAGCTCGAGGGCCACGCCCAGCTCGGGCGCCTCCTCGACGATGGGCACCACGCGCGGCTGGATGAGCGGCCCGTGCCAGCCGACCAGCTGATCCATGGGGATGCGCAGGGGCTCGCCGCGGGTCAGCTCCACCGCCTTCGGCTCGCCCACGGTGACCAGCAAGAGCTTCCCGCGGCCGCGCACGTGAACCAGGTGCAGATCGTGGCCGGTCTTCGACGGCACGCGCCCGTTCTCGAAGACGATGGACTCCTCGAAGGCGAAGAGCACTTCCTCCCGGAAGTAGGCGGGCTCGTCGCCCAGCTCCAGCGCGGTGAACACGCGCCCCTCGCGCGAGATGACGAAGCGCCCTCCTCCGGACGCGCGCAGCATGCGCCGGGCGCCCTCTCCGAACGGCTTGTCGGTGGGCCGCCCGCGAAACCGCTTCAGCTCGGGCTTGAGCGAGAGCTGGCCCCAGCTCGCCACCAGACCGTCGAGGCGGGTCAGCATCTCGCCGCGCACCTGGATGAGCACCTCGGTCGAGCCGATCCCGAATCCGCCCTCGCGGTTGGGGATGGAGAGCCGGCGCGTGGTGGTATAGGCCGACAGCTCGCTAGGCTCCTCCACCTCGGGCGGCTCGTTGGCGGCGGCGGTCCCCGTGGCGCCGAGCGCCACCCGGCCGATGGCCGTCGCGCTGGCGGGCGCGGTGGCCACCCAGGTGCTGGCCGGCGCGCGCCCCTCGGGCGGGGCGGGTCTCTCCTCGGTCGCCGGCCGGAACGGCCGCGCCTCCTCGAGCGTGTCGCTGGCCTGTTCCGCCGCTTCGCGCAGCGGCGTCGCGCCAAGCTGCTGCTCCATCCGCTGCGCCATCGCCGAGTTGCCGGCCCTGAGGAACCATTCGCGGGCGCGGCCTACCTCGCCCTTCTGCGCCAGCGCCAGACCGAGATAGTTCTGCGCCTTGCGATGGTCGGGAGAGAGATCGAGCGTGGTCTCGAAGCAGCGCGCCGCCTCGTTGGCGGCGCCGAGCTTCAAGAACACCAGGCCCAGGTTCACCCGCAGCGTCGGATCCGCCGGGTGGTCCTCGATGAGCCCGCGATAGATCGCTTCCGCCTTCTCCAACTCGCCCAGCTTGAAGAGCGAGAGCCCGAGCAGGTTGCGCGCCCGCTGGTTGCGCGGCTTGTACCTCAGCGCCTTTTCCAGGAGCTGCCTCGCGCCGCCCGCATCTCCGCGCTGCAAGGTGTCGGACGCCTCGGCCACCGCGCGATCGAATTCCTGGTTCTCGGCCAGATCCGCGTCGTCCTCGAACAGCCCCCCGTCGTCCAGCGCCCGCGGCCTGGTCGCGTCCATCAGGGAGCGCCTTGCGCCGCCGCGGGTGCGGGCGCCGATTCGGCCACCTGGGTCCGCCTCGCGGCGCGCTTGAGCTGGTAGTAATAGGCGAGCACCTTCTTCACGTAGAGGCGCGTCTCCTCGAACGGCGGAACGCCCTTGTACCTGCGCACGGCATCCGGCCCGGCGTTGTACGCGGCCAGGACGAGCACCATGTCCCCGGCGAACTGATTGGCGAGCTGGCGGAGGTAGCGCGTCCCTCCCATGATGTTCTGGGCGGGATCGACTGGATCCTCGACGTACATCTGTCCGGCGGTGTCGGGCATCAGCTGCATGAGCCCGACCGCGCCCTTGTGCGAGATCGCGGAGGTGTCCCCGGCGCTCTCCACGGCGATGACTGCCCGGATCAGCTCCGCGGGGATGTTGAAGACCTTCGCCGCGCGATCGATCTCGTCGGGCGGCGCGTCGCTGCGGCGCTCCCACCAGCGGGCCGGCCGCTTCTCCGTCGCGGCTTGCGGCTTGCGGCTTGCGGCTTCGGGTCGATCCGGCGCCACGTTGCGGGGCGGCTTCCGCACCTTGTCCGGCGGCGCGTCGGCGACGTGGTAGACGCCGTCCTTGTCCACCCACGAATGCAAGGGTCCGGCGCGCACGGCCAGCGGGGCCGCCAGCAGGAACGCTGCAGCGAGGACGGAACGCGACATCTTCGAGTGAAACGATAACAAGTCTGCGAGCCGGCAAGCAAATCCCCGCACGAGCGCCCGTCCGTTCCACGACTGCGCTGGACTGCTCGAAGCTCCTACCCGAGCGCACCCGGCCGGGCTTCGATAAGCTGCCCAAGGATGCGTCACCAATCCGACTTCCTCGTCCTGGGCAGCGGCATCGCCGGCCTCTCCTTCGCCCTGCAGGCGGCCAGGCATGGGTCCGTCACCGTGCTCGCGAAGCGGGGCCGGTCGGAGTCGAACACCGCGCACGCGCAGGGTGGCATCGCCGCCGTGCTCTCGCCGCACGACAGCGTGGAGCAGCACCTCGAGGACACGCTGATCGCCGGCGCGGGCTTGTGCCGCGAGCGCGCCGTCCGCGTCGCCGTCGAGGAAGGACCCCCGCGGGTGCGCGAGCTGATCGAGCTGGGCGCCGAGTTCACCCGCGACGCGACGCCGCTCGGGTACCACCTCACGCGCGAGGGCGGCCATTCGCAGCGGCGCGTCCTGCACGCAGCCGACATGACCGGACGCGAAGTGGAGCGCGCGCTCCTCGCCGCGGCGGACCGCGCGGGCATCCGCGTCGCCGAAGAACAGGTCGCGATCGACCTCGTCACCGCCGCCAAGCTGGGCGCCGGCGGGCGCGACCGGGCGGTGGGCGCGTACGTGCTCGACGCGCGCACCGGAGAGGTGCACGTCTACCTGGCGAAGGTGGTGGTGCTCGCCACCGGTGGCGCCGGCAAGGTCTACCTGTACACGACGAATCCGGACGTCGCGACCGGCGACGGGCTGGCGATGGCACACCGGGCAGGGGCGGCGATCGCGAACCTCGAGTTCATCCAGTTCCACCCTACCTGCCTCTATCACCCGCAGGCGAAGACCTTCCTCATCTCAGAAGCGCTGCGTGGCGAGGGAGGGATCCTGCGCAACTCCGCGGGCGAGCGGTTCATGGAACGCTACGACCCGCGCCGCGAGCTGGCCCCGCGCGACGTGGTGGCGCGCAGCATCGATTCCGAGCTCAAGCGGCGGGGCGACGACTGCGCGTTCCTCGACATGACGCACCTGGGGAAGGCATTCGTGGTCGAGCACTTTCCGCACATCTACACGACCTGTCTGGCGTTCGGGATCGACATGGCGCAGGTGCCCATCCCGGTGGTGCCTGCCGCCCATTACGTCTGCGGCGGGGTCTGCACCGATCTGCGCGGCCAGACGACCATTCCGGGGCTGCTGGCCGTCGGCGAGGTGGCCTGCACCGGGCTGCACGGGGCGAATCGGCTGGCCTCGAACTCGCTGCTCGAGGGGCTGGTCTTCGGCCACCGCGCGGCGGAGTGCGCGGCGGAGCTTGCGGCCGCGAAGCCGCCCGCGCTCTCCGTCCCGGACTGGAATCCGGGCCGTGCGGTGCCGCCGGAAGAGGGCGTCATCGTGAAGCAGAACTGGGACGAGATCCGCGCCCTGATGTGGAACTACGTCGGCATCGTGCGCACCGACAAGCGGCTCGCGCGCGCGGAGCGCCGGCTGGACAACCTGGTGGGCGAGATCCAGGAGTACTACTGGGGATACCTCGTCACCCGCGACATCGTTGAGCTGCGCAACCTGGCCGACGTTGCCCGCCTCATCGTCGCCTGCGCGCAAGAACGGAAGGAGAGCCGCGGCCTGCACTACACGCTCTCCTGGCCGGGCGCCGATCCGTCCTCGGTGCGCGACACCGTGCTGGTCCGCGGGAAGCCCGCGCCCGAGGCCTGGCCGCGTTAGGTCGAGGCTCCGGGCTGCTCGATCACCACGGGGTCGTCCTGCTCCGAGAGGATCGGTTTGCCGTCGATCTCGAGCTGGTGCCCCGAGCGGAGCGCCTTGGTGAGCAGGTAGTTGCGATTGAATTCGTTGGGCGGGATCACGTGCGGGATCCGGCGCGCGATCTTGACCCCGTAGCGCTGCAGCTGGGCGATCTTGTCCGGGTTGTTGGTCATCAGGGCGATCGACTCGACGTTCAGGCTGGCCAGCATGTGCGCGGCCACCTCGTAGTCCCGCTCGTCGTCGCGGAAACCCAGCGCGCGGTTTGCCTCGACGGTGTCGAGCCCGCGATCCTGCAGCGCGTAGGCGCGGACCTTGTTGCGCAGCCCGATCCCGCGTCCCTCCTGCCGCAGGTAGAGGAGCAGGCCGCGGTCCATCGAGCTGAGCCGGCGCAGCGCCACCTCCAGCTGGTCGCGGCAGTCGCAGCGCAGCGAGCCCAGCGCGTCGCCGGTCAGGCATTCGGAGTGGAGGCGCGTGGGCAGCTCAGACGCGCCCATTGCGTCGCCGTGCACCAGCGCGACGTGCTCCTTCCCGTCGCGATTGTTCCAGAACGCCACGATCTTGAACCTGCCGAATCGCGTCGGCAGCTCGGCAACCCCGTCGACCTTGACGCAGATCCGGTGCGGTCCAAAGCCGACGCAGTCGTGGTCTTTGTCCCGCTCCGGCAGATCTTCCAGCCGAGCGACGCGCCGCAAGCCCGAGCAAGGTGATGGCGAGGTCATGCCGGCATTCTAAGCACTTTTGCCGGCTCCGCCTTGCAGATGAGGGGGCGGTGCTTCAGTCGTCCCGGTCGTGGCCGCGCCTCTTGCCCTTTCCTTCCTTCCAGGCGGCCGGTTCCGCCTTCTCTCGCTCGTTCCAGTATTTACGCTCCGCCCTCTCGCGCTGCTTGCGCTCGCGGCGCGTTTCCTTCCAATCCCGACGGTGCAGCCGCCGATATCGGCCCGGCGGAATACGCACCAGCCTCACCGGAACGCGCGCCGGAACGACCCAGACCCACTGCCCGCGGTGATCGTGCGTTCTGTACCAGTGCGGTCCGCGGCGCACCCAGTACCAGCCGTCGACGAAGTAGACTTCCTCGTCGAGCTCGCTCACCACCTGCACGCCAGGCTGCACCGCCACCATCGGCGGCAGCACCACCGGAAGACCCATCGTGATCTGAACCTGCGCCTGCGCGCTCGCGGGCTGCGCGAGGAGCGACCACGCCATCAGGATTCCGAGCGGGATCCGCATGCCGCCACGATGCGCGAGCCGCACCGCTCCGGCAAGGAAGCTTCGGCGCGGCAACGTGCGCGAAGGTGCGTCAGTGTCGCCTGTCCTTCTCGGGGTGCAGCAGGCTCCACTTGAACTCCATCTTGCCGAGCGCGCCGGCGACGACCATGTCGGCCTCGCTCGGGGTGAAATCGGCCGGCGTAGCCTGCCCGGGGAAATGGATCACGTATGCGACCGAGTAATCGTCCAGGTAGGGATAGAGCGAGCGCAGCTCGGCGTTGAAGGGACGCTCGATGCGCTCGATCCGCTGCGGCTCCACCTGCCCCATCCCCAGGTTCATCGCGATGCGCCAGACCGAGTTCTTCTCGTTCCAATCGTTGGACAGCTTGTCCGGCGTGTAGAACACGGAAAAAACGGTGGGCGTTGCCGCCTGCGCGCGTAGCCGGTCGCGCGTGCGTTGCGCCTCGTCGGGCAGCTCGGCGCGCATGTCCGAGATCTTCTTCGCCTGCGCGTCGACGAACTCGGTGGAGAGATAGACGGTGCGGCAGAAGCCGCGCGTCTCCAGTCCGCTGTAGAGCGCCACCTCGCGCGTCCACTTCGCCAGCACCTTGCCGTAGTCGCCTTCCAAGGTGGGCTCCGGGAACGGAAGCGTCCTGCACCCGGCGGTCGGCAAGAGCAGTGCGCACCAGGCGAGCAAGCTTCGAAAAATCATCCGGCCACTCTTCACGGGAAATCGCTCCTCCGGAACAAGGACCGCAGCGGCACGCCGGCGGCCTCCACCGCCGCCCGGCCCCCCTCCTCGCGGTCGATCAGGGCGACCACGCCGCGCACGTCCAGCTCCTCGCTCCGGCAACGCTCCACGGCCTTGAGCGTGCTCCCCCCGGTGGTCACCACGTCCTCTAGGACGCACACCCGCGCGCCGCGGGGCAGGCCCTTCTTCCCCTCGACCCACTGGTTCGTGCCATGTCCCTTCGGCTCCTTGCGGACGTAGAAGGCAGGCACCGGCTGGCCGGCGAGGAAGCTCGTCAGGCTCACCGCGCTGGCGATCGGGTCGGCCCCCATGCTGAGCCCGCCCACCGCCTGGACGCCGGGCACGAGCGCCCGCACTTCGGACAGCACCAGCCGGCCGACCAGATAGTGCCCTTCCGCCGAGAGCGTGGCCTGCTTGGTGTCGATGTAGAAGTCGCTCTCGCGTCCGCTGGCGAGGATCACCTTGCGCTTCTCGTACGCGAGCCGCGTGAGCAGCTCGAGCAGACGGTCCCGCTCGTTCACGCGCGCTGCCCCGTGGCCGCGCGCGCCTGCAGGCCTCGCGAACGTTCGTCGAGCCAGCCGATCAAGTCGCGGAAGACGAGGTCGCGCTCCGGTTCATGGAACAGCTCGTGGAGGAGGCCGTCGTAACGCTTGTGCTGCTTGTCCTTGCTGGTCGCGTGATCGAAGAACTCGCGGCCGGCGGCCGGATCGGCGATCGGGTCGGCACCGCCGGTCAGGACCAGGAAGGGCGTGACGAACTCGGTCGCGCGCCGCAGGCACGTCTCCTGGGCGGAGCTGGACTCGGTGAACCAGCGCGGCGTCGCGATCTGCTGGTAGAGCGGATCGGTCCGGGTGGCGTTCTGGATGGCGACGTCGCGGGTGAGCTGCTCGGGCTTCAGCTCGTTGCGCATCGGCAGCGAGGGCAGCACGTGGGCGATGAGGCGCCCCGCCAGGATCTTCACGGGCGAGACGCGCAGCTTGAGGCGCAGATAGGGCGAGGAGAACACCGCCCCGCGCACGGCGTCGGGACGGTCGAGAAGGTAGCGGATGCCGATCAGCGCGCCGTGGCTGTGGCCGAGGAAGAAGAGCGGCCGCCCCTGCGCCTCTTCACGGACGCGGGCGAGGAACACGTCGAGGTCCTGGAGGTATTCGTCGAACGAATCGACGTGCGCGCGCTTCCCGCCGCTCTGCCCGTGTCCGCGGCAGTCGAACAGGTGCACCGCGTAGCCGGCGCCGCACAGGGCGCGGGTGACTTCTTCGTGACGCCCGAGGTGCTCGGCGTACCCATGCAGCACGGCCACGTCCGCGACCGGCGTTCCGACCGGCTGCGCCCCGTGCCGGAACAGGCGCAAGCCGTCGCGCGCGCTGAAGAAGCCTTCGTCGATCTTCGGATCCGGCACGTCCTTCCTCCGGCGCGGAAAGACCACGGCGTCAGCGCGCAGTCAAGGAGCGCAGCTTCTCCAAAAGATCCGCGCGGACGCGAGCGTCTCCGGGCTCCGGAGACCGGGATTCCTGCTCGCCGGCGCCCTCCTGCGGGCGCTTCCCGCGCGCGCTTCGCGGGGCTTTCGCCAGCCGCGCCAGGGCGCGGCGGAACGAGTCGGCGGCGGCGTCCCGCTGCCCAGCCGCGAGCAGCGCGTCGCCGAGGTGACCGAGGATGACCGGATCGCCCGGCGCGAGGCGGTCCGCGCGGCGAAGCTCGGCGAGCGCCGCCTCGACGCGGCCCTCCTTCAGCAGGCAGAATCCCAACGAGTCGGCCACTGCGCCGTCGTCGGGGCGCAGCTGCGCGGCGCGCCGCAGCAGGCCTTCCGCCTCGCGCAGGTCGCCGCCCTGCTCGGTCATCACGTAGCCGACGTAATTGAGCGCGCCGGCATGCGCGGGCGCCACGGCCAGGACCTTGCGCATGGCGGCCAGCGCCTCGGGAACGCGCGCGGCTCGGTCCAGCGCCGAAGCGCGGGCATAGAGCAGAGCCGGGCTGTCGGGGTGCTTGCGCGCAGCCTCCTCCAGCAGCGTCAGGGCTGCGTGCGCGCGCCCGGCGCGTTCGAAGGCTTCGAGAAGACCGAGCGCCACGCCCTCGTCGCCAGGGTCCGCCGAGAAGAGGACCTTCATCCGGCGCGCGGCCTCGGCGGTCTCTCCCGCGCGGCCGCGCGCCAGGGCCGCCTGGACGCGCGCATCGAGCAGGAGCTGCGCCGGATCGGGAGCCAGGAAGGCAGGACCGTCGGCGACCGCCGCGAGCGCCGCTTCGCGCGGCCGCCCAGGGGCGTTCAGCGCGGCCTCGATCTGCTCGAAGACCTGGGCGGCGTCGCGGTGGCGGCCGCGCTCCTCCAGCGCCAGCCCACGGTAGAACGACAGCTCGGGATGCCTGGGGAAGATCCGGAGCGCCGCGTCGAGGGCGGCCTCGGCATCGCTCGGACGGTGCGCGCCGAGCAGCGGCACGGCGACCCGGAACAGCGCGCCCGCGACCTCGCGCCGCTCGTCGTCGCCGGCGCCGGCGGCGGTCGCCGCCGCGAGAGCGCGGAGCTTCTGCACGTGAGCGGAGGCGACCTCGAGCTCGCCTTCGGCGAGGGAGATCCGCGCCAGCGCCGAGAGCGCGTCCGGCGAATCCGGCCGCCGCGAGAGCAGGCGGAGCTGCAATTCGCGCGCCTCTTCCCACCGGCGGCGCGACTCGAGAAACGCCGCACGCGTGGCGAGCGCATCGTCGGTGTCCGGGCGCAGCGCCGAGGCGCGCGCGAACGCGTCCTGCGCGCCGGAATCGTCGTCCCGGTCAGCCATGGCGCGCGCCACCTCCAGCCACGCGTCGGCGGCCTGCGCACGCAACCGGCCGGCCTGCCACCGCTCCGACCGCCCGCCAGACCCCTCATCGGTTTCGACCCGCTCGGCCGCGGCGCCAAGCTCCTTGGCGACGGCCGCGGCCGCAGCGAGCTCGCCCTGTGCGATGTCCAGGCGCACCAGGTCCCGATATGCATCCGCATCCTGGGGCGCGGCCGCCATCGCCGCCCGCAGCTGGACGCGTCCTTCGTCCGTCCTGCCGCCCGCCAACGCGACGCGGGCGGCCAGAACGTGCGCCGGCGCGTATTTCGAGTCGCGATCCAGCGCGGTGCGCAGCTCGCGTTCCGCCTCGGCGATCCTGCCCTGCCGCAGCAACTCTTCGGCGAGCAGCGTGCGGAGATAGCCGGAGTCCGGGTCGTAGAGGAGCGCTTCGCGCAGCTCCCCCGCGGCGGCGATGTGATCGTCCCGCTCGCGGGCCAGCAACGCGGTGAGGACGTGTTGGTGGGCGCGCGCGCTGATGTAGCGCCGCGGCGACTCGGGTTCCAGGGCCGGTTCTCCGGACTGCGGAGCGGGAGGTCCTGGCTCAGGGCGCTTCCCGGCGCCAGCGCAACCGCTGAGCAATGCCAACGCGAGGACGGCCTGGACCGAGCGCCGCGACGGGCTCCGCGCCTTCGGGCCGCGGCGCGGCGCGCGCGCGCGGCCGCCCAATCAGCGCCTCGCTCCCAGCTCGGCGAGCTGCGCCCGGCCCGCGTCGGGGGAGAGCTTGAAGACCATCTGTCCGCTCTCGTCGAAGTCCAGCTCGAAGAGGCCGCGCCCGGTGAGCTGGCGCATCTTCGCCTGAGCCTCGTCCTTGGATACGCCGCTCGCGCGGGCGACCTGGTCGAGCGCGATCTTCCCGCCGTTCTTGCGCGCGAGCGAGGTGGCCAGGTCGGTGAACCCGCGATCCTCGGTCTCACGCTCGAGCTTGCTGCGCCGGCTTCCCGCGGCCATCAGCAGGACGCCAGCGGCGGCCGGAAGGGCGCCGAGCACGAGCACCGCGAGCAGATTGGAGAACGTGCCGCCCTGTCCCTTGAGGAGGGGCCCGACGAACACGAGACCGCCCACCCCGCCGAGCAGCAAGAGGACCACGCCGCCGAAGAAGAGGATGCCACCCGTCTTCATCGCTCGCGCCCGAATCGCATCAGATACCTCCGCGCCGTGGAAAAGCGTAGCGCCGCCCAATACGGCGGCGACTAGCGCTGGAACGACACCTTGGGGACGGTCTTCGCCGCGGCCTCGGACTTGAAGTACTCCTTCTGGGACGGGAACCCGCCGATGCGCGCCCACCACGAGCCGGGGATGCCGCGCACGTCGCTGTTGTACTGCTGCACGGCCTCGTTGTAGCGGTTGCGCGCGACCGCCAGCCGGTTCTCGGTGCCCGCCAGCTCGTCCATCAACCGCTGGAAGTTCGCGTCCGCCTTGAGCTGCGGATAGTTCTCGGTGACCACCAGCAGGCGGGAGATGGCGCCGTCGAGCTGGTTGGAGGCGGCGATCTTGTCCGCGCGCGACCCGGCGCCCACCATCGCCGAGCGCGCGTTGGCGATGTTGTCGAAGACCGACTTCTCGTGGCTCGCGTAGCCCTTCACCACCTCGACCAGGTTCGGGATCAGGTCGGCGCGGCGCTGGAGCTGGTTCTCCACCTGTCCCCAGGAGGCCTCGACCTGCTGCTCCTCGTTGACGATGCGGTTGTAGCCGCAGCCCGTTGCGAGCGTCAGGAGAACGATGGGCAAGAAGCGGCGCGTGCGCATGGGAATTCCTCCGGGAAGCAGTGCGACGATAACACGGCAGACCAGCGGAGGCTTCCGATTCGGACTCACCGTTCTTCAGCCGTCGCGCGCAAGTATCCGGTGACGAATTCCTTCGCGCCGCGGGCCGCGTCCGGCAGAGACCTACCCCGGGCGAGCCCGGCGGCCAGCGCGCTGGCGAGGCGGCAGCCGGTGCCCCGCGCGCCGGATCCGCCGATGCGCGCTGCCGAGAGGCGCTCGCACCCGTCCGCAGTGCAGAGAACGTCCACCGCCTCGGCGCCTCCGGCGTGGCCACCCTTCACCAGTGCCGCCTTCGCGCCACGGCGGACCAGCTCGCGCGCCGCGCGCTCGAGCGCGTCGGCGTCGCGCGGGTCCTCCGGCAGATCGAGCAGGACGCGCGCCTCGGGTCCGTTCGGGGTGAGCAGCGCGTGGGCCCAGAGCGCCGAGTACGCCGCGCGGGCCGCCTCCGGACCACCTTGGAAGAGCGCCGCCCCGCTCGTCGCGGACAGCACGGGATCGACGACGGCAGGCAGCGCCGCCCGGGCCAGCAGATCGGCGACGGCGCGCGCCATCGCGGCAGTGCCCAGCATGCCCACCTTGATGGCCCGGACAGGCTCCTCCTCGAGCAGCGCCTGCGCGGTCTGCAGCGCCAGCGCCGGCGCGAGCGGCTGGAAACCGTGCATGCGCCGGGTCGTCTGCGCGGTGAGCGCCGTAGCCACGCACAGCGGCCGGGCGCCGGCCGCGCGGATGACCTCGGCATCGGCGAGCAACCCAGCGCCGCCGCTCGGATCGAGGCCCGCCAGAACGAGCACGCAAGGGGTGCGGTCAGCGTCGGCCACCAGAGCCTCAGCGCACCGGCGCTCGCGCGGCGTCCACCAGCGCGCGGTAGAGCGCCAGATGCTCGGCGCCGGGCATGAGCTCGGGGTGCCACTGCACGCCCAGCGCGAAGCGGTCGGGAAGCTCGATCGCCTCGATCACGCCGTCGGGAGCGATCGCCGAGACCACCGCCGGGCCCGCATCGCGCACGGCCTGATGGTGGGTGGAGCTCACCTGCACGATGTCCACCCCGACGATGCGCGCGAGCTGCGTCCCGGAGACCACGCGGGCGGAATGGCCAGGCTGCCGCGGATCGATCTTCTGCTCGTGGTCCGCGGCGCCCGGCACTTGTTCCCGGATGTCCTGCCAGAGCGTCCCGCCCACTTCGACCGCGAGGAGCTGCATGCCCCCGCAGACTCCCAGGACGGGTTTGCGCGCCTCCAGCGCGGCGCGGAGCACGCGCTGCTCGAACCGCGTCCGCCCGGGCTTCAGCCGGCCGATCATCCGGTGCGCGTGCGCCCCGTATGCCTCGGGAGGGATGTCGAATGCGCCGCCGGTCACCACCACCGCGTCGCAGAGCGCCACCGCCTGGAGAGCGGCGTCCTCGTCGTCGCTGTACGGCAGGACCACGGGCAGACCGCCCGCGCTGAGCACGGCCTCGACGTAGGCTTGCTTGAGCTCGTACTGCGGCAGCGCCGGGCGCGCCGGCCGTGCCAACGTCTCCCCGACGTCGGGCGTCAGACCCACCACGGGCCGGCGGTCAGCCACGCGCGAACGCCTCCGCGAGAGCCCGCGCAGCCGACTCGGGGTCGGGAGCGTGGCAGATCTCGCCGATCGCCGCGGCGCAGGCGGCGCCCGCGCGCGCCACTCCCCCGACGGACCCAGCGGTCAGGCCACCGATGGCGACGACCGGGAGCGGCGCGGCTCGCCGGACGGCGCGTTCCAGCCCGGCCAGGCCGTGGGGAGCCGGCAGCCGCGCACCTCGCTTCGAGCGCGTCTCGAACACCGGGCCGAATCCGAGGTAGTCCGCGCCGGCCGCGGTCGCAGCGTCGATCTCCGCGTCGGAGTGCGTCGACACGCCGATCAACGCGTCGGCGCCGAGCACCTCGCGCGCGGCCCCCGCCGGAAGGTCCTCCTGGCCAAGATGCACGCCGTCGGCGCCCGCGGCGCGAGCCACGTCGGGGCGGTCGTTCACCAGTAGCAGCACGTCCCGCGGTCGGCAGACCGCCACCGCTTCGCGCGCCACTTCGCAGAGCTCGCGCGCAGGAAACGCCTTCAGCCGCAATTGCACCACGGCGGCGCCGCCGCGCAGGAATGCCCGCAACAGCTCCAGCGGCGGCCACGCCGCCGAGTCGTCGACGATGGCGTACAGCCCGCGCAGTCGCGCGAGCCGCCGCTCCTTGAGCTGCCGGACAAGCACCGCCCCTTTACCATAGCGCACGATGTGTTAAGTTGCCGCCCCTTCGAAGGAACCCGCGGCGCCGCCAAGGCGCTTCGGGCCAAGGAGCAAGCAGAAGTGGCAGACAAGCAGCACGACCTTCCGATGAAGTACCTGGATCGCCGCGTGGTCGAGCGGTACCTCAAGAAGGGCCTGATCGACGAGAAGGAGTACGCGCGGCTGCTCAAGTCGCTGCCGGATCTCGCCGAGAAGGCCGCCAAGGTGGAGACCGACTTCAGCTCCGCCGACGAGCTGGGCCCGGCCCGATAACCACGGTCTTGCAGGTCCGTCGGATGCGCCCCGGAGGTGCCCAGGTGGTCCGCGCGCTGGCGTTGCTTGCGCTCCTCGGCACCGCGCCTGCCCGGGCTGACCGCTCGTCCAGCGCGCGCCGGACGCCGCTGGTGCAGGCGGTGGAGCGCGCCAAGGCGGCGGTGGTCAACATCAACGCGCAGGAAGTGGTGAAGGCGCGCGCCTCGCAGGACCCCTTCGACGTCTTCTTCGGCGGGGGTCGCGCGCGCGACCAGGTCCGTACCAGCCTCGGGTCCGGGTTCGTCTTCGACCCGGCCGGCTACGTGCTGACGAACTACCACGTGGTGGAGCGCGGCTCGCGCATCCAGGTGAGCTTCGAGGACGGTGCGGACTACACCGCGAAGGTGGTGGGCACCGACCCCGGCGGCGACCTCGCGGTGCTGAAGATCCAGGCAGACCGGAAGTTCCCCGCCATGCCGCTTGGCGGCAGCTCCGACCTGATGCTGGGCGAGCCGGTCATCGCCATCGGCAATCCGTTCGGCCTGAACCAGAGCGTCAGCGTGGGAGTGGTGTCGGCGCTGCACCGGACGGTGCGGGCCGACAACCGCAGCTACTACGATTTCGTCCAGACCGACGCGTCGATCAACCCCGGCAATTCCGGCGGGCCGCTGATCAACGGCGACGGCGAGGTGATCGGCGTGTGCTCGGCCATCTATGCCAACGCCCAGGGGATCGGCTTCGCCATTCCCATCGAGCGCGCGCTGCGCGTGGCGCGCGAGCTGGTCAGGAGCGGCGAGCTGGCCGCGAGCTGGTGGGGATTCGAGGCCGGCGCCGCGGAGGGCAAGCCAGGGGCGCGCGTGGACTCCGTCGAGGACGGGTCTCCCGCGGCCAAGGCGGGAATCCGGCGCGGCGATCTGATCGTCAGCGTGGATCGTTCCCCGGTCCGCGACCCGGACGAGCTGCGCTTCCTGCTCCACGACGTGCCGCTCGGCGCGCGGGTCGCGCTCGGCGTGCAGCGCGGGACCGCGAAGCTGGACCTTTCGCTGACCCCGGCGCCGCTCGCGCCCGAGCGGGCGATGGCCAGCTTCCAGAACGCCACCGGCCTCAAGCTCGCGGAGTTGGCTCCCGCCGAGGCGCGCCGCGCCGGCATCGAGGCCCCGCGCGGGCTGGTGGCGGTGGACCAGGTGCAGCGCGGTTCGCTGGCGCAGCGGGGTGGTTTGCGCCGGGGAGACATCGTGCTGGCGGTGAACAGCGCCGAAGTCGATACGCTGAAGGACTTCCAGAAGGCGATCGCGCAGGCCCGCAAGAGTGGCCGCGCGGTCCTGCTCGTGCAGCGCGGGTACCAGCTGATGGAGCTCGCGCTCGAACTGGGGTGAGACATGGCGGACGATCCCAAGCGGCCCCGGCTGGACTTCAACGCGTTCGTGCTCTCGCTCGGCTCGTCGGCGCTCATCCACCTGGGGGAAGCGCCCGACCCGGTCAGCGGCAAGACGCAGGAAGCGGACCTCCCGCTGGCGCAGCAGTCGATCGATCTATTAGCGCTGCTGCAGGAGAAGACGCGGGGAAACCTCAGCGAGGAGGAGGCGCGGTTCCTCGATACGCTGCTCTACGACCTGCGCGTCCGCTACGTCGCGGCGGCGGGGCCCGCCAAGCACTGACTAGCCGGCGCCAGATAGGGCGGCGCTACGCCTTTCATAGCGCGGACATCGTGAGATACGTTCTAGCCGTCGCGGTCCTCCTCGATGAACAAGCCATAGCGCCGCTCGGCTGCGGACTCGTCGATCACCCATCCGACCCGGGCGTGCGCGAAGCGCAGTGGGCCCAGGCCACACTCGGGAGTCATGAGGAATCGCAGGAAGCGGCGTGCTCGCGGGGCGTCGATCCCCAGTCCATGGGCGAGGAAGACGGTCGCCGCCGCGGTGAACTCGTCGAATGGGACGCGCCGTCCGTGCTCGTCCTCGGTGGTGCCGCCGTAGGACAGATCGGTCCGGCTGAGCGACGCGTCCATCGAGTCGAACAGAAGCGTCAGGCGGCGCACGCGGCCGTGCGCGTCCGGCAGCGCTTCCAGGTCGGCGAACGGCGCGCGGAAGGCGAGCACGGGCGGCCGCAGGGCGACGCGTGCGAAAGCGCTGACCACGATCGGGCTGTGCTCGACGCGGGCCGCCGCGGCCCCGAGAAGACTGAAGTGCGCGGCGCGCCGCGCGGCATCGCGTAGCCCCGCGAGGCGGGCCTCGAGGGCGGGCTGCGGGCCGATGCGGGCCAGAAGCTCGGCCAGCTCGCGCGCCGCGCCTTCGTCGTCACCCAACGCCTCCAGTGCGGCGGCCCGCTGCGCGCGCGCTCCCACGTGGTCGGGATCGAGCGCGAGCGCCTCTGCCTGCGCCTGCGCCGCGAGCCCCACCTCGCCCAGCTCGAGCAGGGCCAGACCCCGATCGTGGCGCGGCTCGGGGTCGCCGGGGGACAGATTCGCGGCCTGGCGCAACCACTCGGCCGCGAGCCGCGCCTCACCGGATTTCAGCGCCACAAGGCCCGCCTCACGGAAGGTGCGCGCGCGATCGGC
This sequence comes from Deltaproteobacteria bacterium, assembly GCA_005888115.1. GTDB lineage: Bacteria > Myxococcota > Myxococcia > Myxococcales > 40CM-4-68-19 > VBKO01. The sequence goes on along the minus strand of VBKO01000017.1, from coordinate 6,994 downwards.
GGACTGCGTCGCGCCGCGCTCGACCAGCTCCTCGGCCTCTCGCGAACGCTTCGCCGCGAGCAGCGCCCGTAGCTCGTCCGCCGGAACGCATCCCGTGGGATCGGCGGGCGTCGGCTACCTCGTCGCCACCTGTCCGGACCGCTGCAGCAGCTCGGCCAGGTGCTGCTTCCACAGGGCAGGCAACGAGTGTGTCCCGTGCCCGCGCGTCTGCGGAGTGATGGGCAGCACCACCGCTTTGCCCCGGCGGACCCTCTGAATCTCCCGCTCCAGGATCCCCAGCTCGGGCGGGTTGATGAGGTCGTCGGCGGAGTTCACCGCCATGAGCGGCGCCTCGATCGCCTCGAGCCTCGGCTGCGGGTCATACTCGCGCGACGCATCGAACGCGTACAGCATGTCATTGGCGTCGGCCTGCGCGAGCCGCTTCTGCAGCATCTCCTCGTACAGCTTGTCCGCCGCGTCGCGCGACGGCGCCTGCACCTGCCAGGGGAGCGGCGCGCTTCCCATGAGCAGGAGCACGTCGAGCGCGGCGACGAGCCCCTGCCGCGGCTGCGCCTCGTAATCGCCGCCCTTCCACGCCGGGTCGCCGCGGATGCCGTCCAGGATCATCTTGCGCATCACCCGGTTCCGCCCCGCGATCTGCACGGGCAGCGACGCGAGCGGCATGAGCGCGTCCATGAACTTCGGATGCTCTTCCCCCCACAGCCAGGTTTGCATTCCGCCCATCGAGGTGCCCAGCACCAGGCGAACGTGCTCGACGCCCAGCTTCTCGCGCAGCAGCCGGTACTGCGCCTCCACCATGTCGTCGTAGGTGTAGCGGGGAAACCTGGCGCGGAGACCGTCGCTCGGCTTCGACGACTTGCCGTGGCCGATCCCGTCGGGCAGCACGATGAAATACTTCTCGGCGTCGAGCAGCTGTCCGGGGCCGAAGAGGACGCCCGCGAATGCTTCCGTGAGGAACTGGGCGCCGCTCCCGCCCGTGCCGTGCAGGACGAGGACCGCGTTGCGGCCGTTCGACTTGCCCAGCGTGCGGTAATGGATGCGCAGCTCGGGAAGGGTCTCGCCCGAGGCGAACTTGAAGCTCCGCAGGACGTGATCGCCCTCGGAAACGGCCGGCGCCGGAGCGGCGGCGAGCAGGGCCAGCACAGCGAGCAGCATGGGAGACCTCCGCGTCGTCAAGCCTCGCATTTCCGGAGTGATTCGTCACTCCCCGAACCGCGCTGGCGCTCCTTGCCACGCTGTGTCGATGCGTTACGTTGGCGGCCATGAAACTCGACAAGTTCACGGTCAAGGCGCAGGAGGCGCTGCAGGAGGCGCAGTCCATCGCGCGCCGCCGCGATCAGCAGGAGATCCTGCCCGAGCACGTGCTCGCCGCGCTGCTCGCCCAGCAGGACGGTCTGGTCGCCCCGCTGCTCCAGCGCATCGGCGCCGACCCGAAGCTCGTGCAGGCCCGCCTCGACGACGAGCTGCGCAAGGTGGCGCAAGTCCACGGAGGCGAAGGCGGCCACCTCGCGCAGCGCACCCTCAAGGTGCTCGACGCCGCCGAGGACGAGGCGGAGAAGGTCAAGGACGAGTACGTCTCCACCGAGCACATCCTGCTGGCGCTCGCCTCGGAGAAGCGCGGCGGCGCGGGCGAAGCGCTGCGCGCCTCCGGCGCCACCCGCGACCGCATCGCCCAGGCGCTCACGGCCGTGCGCGGCTCGCAGCGCGTCACCTCCCAGGACCCCGAGTCCCAGTACCGAGCCCTGGAGAAGTACGCGATCGACCTCACCGACCGCGCCCGCAAGGGGAAGCTCGATCCGGTGATCGGGCGCGACGAGGAGATCCGCCGCGTCATCCAGGTCTGGTGGACGGCGACGTTCCCGAGGGCCTCAAGGACAAGCGCATCGTCGCGCTCGACATGGGCGCGCTGGTCGCGGGCACCAAGTTCCGCGGCGAGTTCGAGGAGCGGCTGAAGGCGGTGCTGAAGGAAGTCACCGCCAGCGAAGGCCAGGTGATCGTCTTCATCGACGAGCTGCACACCATCGTGGGCGCCGGCGCGGCCGAAGGCGCGATGGACGCGGGCAACATGCTCAAGCCGGCGCTGGCGCGCGGCGAGCTGCACTGCATCGGCGCCACCACCGTCAACGAGTACCGCAAGCACATCGAGAAGGACCCGGCCCTCGAGCGGCGCTTCCAGCCCGTGATGGTGGGCGAGCCGAGCGTGGAGGACACCATCTCCATCCTGCGCGGCCTCAAGGAGCGCTACGAGGTGCACCACGGCGTGCGCATCCAGGACAGCGCGCTCGTCGCCGCTGCGACCCTCTCCAACCGCTACATCACCGACCGCTTCCTGCCGGACAAGGCCATCGACCTGATCGACGAGGCCGCTTCGCGCCTGCGCATGGAGATCGACTCCATGCCCGCGGAGATGGACGAGGTGCGGCGCAAGGTGCTGCAGCTGCAGATCGAGGAACAGGCGCTCAAGAAGGAGAGCGACCCGGTCAGCAAGGGCCGGCTCGGAGAGCTGCAGAAGGAGATCGCGCAGCTGAACGAGAAGCTCTCTACCCTGAAGGCGCACTGGGAGAACGAGAAGCAGGCCATCGCCGGCATCCGCGCGGTGAAGCAGAAGATCGAGGATGCCAACCAGGCCATGGCCGACGCCGAGCGCAAGGGCGACCTCGGGCGCGCCGCGGAGATCAAGTACGGCGTCCTCCCCGGGCTGCAGAGGGAGCTCGACGCGCAGAACAAGAAGCTCGCCGAGCTGCAGACCCAGAACAAGATGCTCAAGGAGGAGGTCGACGCCGAGGACGTGGCGTACGTCGTCTCCAAGTGGACCGGCATTCCCGTCTCCAAGCTCCTCGAGGCGGAGATGCAGAAGCTCGTGCACATGGAAGAGCGGCTGCAAAAGCGGGTGGTGGGCCAGGAAGAGGCGATCCGGGCGGTGTCGAATGCCGTGCGCCGCGCCCGCAGCGGGCTGCAGGACCCCCACCGCCCCATCGGTAGCTTTCTCTTCGCCGGGCCCACCGGCGTGGGCAAGACCGAGCTGGCGCGCGCGCTCGCCGAGTTCCTCTTCGACGACGAGCAGGCGCTGATCCGGCTCGACATGAGCGAGTACATGGAGAAGCACTCGGTGGCCAGGCTGATCGGCGCGCCTCCCGGGTACGTCGGCTACGACGAGGGCGGGCAGCTCACCGAGGCAGTCCGGCGCCGGCCCTACTCGGTCATCCTCTTCGACGAGATCGAGAAGGCGCACCGCGACGTCTTCAACGTGCTGCTGCAGATCCTCGACGACGGGCGGTTGACCGACGGCCAGGGCCGCACGGTGGACTTCCGCAACAGCGTGGTGATCCTCACCTCGAACCTCGGCTCGCAGCACGTCGCGGGCGGGGACCACGAGGAGGAAAAGCGCCGCGTCAACGAGGCCATCCGCGCCGAGCTGCGCCCGGAGCTCTTGAACCGCATCGACGAGGTGGTCGTCTTCCACAGCCTGGGCCGCGAGGAGCTGGCCCGCATCGTGGACATCCAGCTGGCGCGGCTCTCCAAGCTGCTCGCTGACAAGCAGCTGCGCCTCGAGCTGACCGACCGGGCCAAGGAGGCGGTGGGGCGCGCCGGCTACGACCCCGTCTACGGGGCGCGGCCGCTCAAGCGCGCGCTGCAGCGGATGGTGCTGGACCCGTTGGCCATGAAGGTCCTGCAGGGCGACTTCGCTCCGGGAGACACCATCAAGGTGGATGCGGGGCCGTCCGACGACGTGCTCACGTTCGCGAAGGTGCGCTCACCCCGCTCCGCCGCGCCCGCCCACGAAGCCACGTTGAACTGAGGCGGACAGCACGCGCGCCGGGCGCCGGAGTGGCGAGGGGGTGCCGCTCACGGCGCCCGGCGCGCGCTTCGTGCGAGCTAGTGATGTTCCTCCTCGTCCTCCCGCTCGATCTCGCGAGCGAGGATCGTCCCGTCCGCCTGCGCCACGCCCTCCACCTCGATGCGGTCGCCCACCTTCAGGTCGGCGAAGGCGAGGGCCCGATCGTGCTCGCCTTCGAAGCGCGTCGACGAGTCGATCACCACCGTCTTGCCACCGACCTGCAAACGATCCGGCGCGGTCAGGGAGGTGATCGCACCCTCGATCTCCACTTCGGCCCTGGGCGGTGGCGCGAGGGGCAGCTTCACCACCAGCCGCGCCTGGACCGAGCCACCGGATTGGAGCGTGCCTTGAACCAGCACGCGATCTCCCACCTTCAAATCGGCGAAGCCCGGTACGCCGGCGAACCGGGTGGACGCATCCGTCACCACGGTGAGGTCCGACACGGTGAGCTTGCCGGCGGCGGCGTCCAGCGAACCGATCGTTCCGCGCAGCAGCACCTCGTTCGAGCCGAGAGGCGGCACGCGCTCGATCTCGCGCGCGAGCACCTTGCCGCCCGCCTGCAACGACCCTTCGACCCGCACCACGTCGCCGGTGTGGAGGTCCGTCAGCGCGAGCGGCGCGTCGCGCTCGCCGAGACGGGTGCCCGCGTCGGTGTCCACCTCGAGCCCGGAGACGGTGATGCTCGTCGCGCCGACCGCGGCGATGGAACCGACGAGCGCGATCTCGTTCGCGCGGGCGCCGCGCACCGTGCAGCCGTTCGCGCCGACGCGCACGTTGATCTGCAGCGTCTGCCCGGGCTGCAGTCCGGAGATGCGTACCTTGACGTCGAAGCCGTGCCCGCGGAAGCGTAGGGTGGCCTGGCCGGGCGAGAGGTCGTCGAAGCTGAAGCGGCCCGCCGCATCGGTCGCCGTCGAATGCGACGTCCCGGCCACTGAAACCTGCACGGGCTGGCCGCGAGCGTCCGACAGCGACGCCGGATCGAGCATTCCTTCCAACCGCGCGCCGCTCGACGAGGAGCCGCACGCGGCGAGCACCAACGCAAGCGGAAGGACCTTCCAGGCACGAATCCGCATGGGAACCTCCTCCGTTGCCGACCAGACGCGCACCACTCCCTGTGGGGAGGTCGGGCGCCCGTTTCCCCGCCTGCCACCTATAACCCCCGCCTCCGCCGCGCAGTGACAGACGTCACGAGGGAGGGCCGACGGTCCGACCGACGAGCGTCCGCGGGGCGGCAACGGTCCGTCTTCGCGGGCCATTCGCAATTTCGATTGGACCTGGTCCCGGCCGTCTACAATGGCCGCATGGATCCCGATCTGCTGCGCAAGCTCCGTGAGCAGAGCGGTCTCCGCCTCGACCGCGAGGGACGGTTCTGGCACCGGGGAGACCTGCTCGAGCACGCGCGCACCCTCGCCGCGCTGCACCGCGGGCTCCACCGCGCGGAGGACGGACGCTGGGCGGTACGGATCGGACCGGAGTGGGCCTACGTCGAGGTGGAGGACGCGGGTCGGTTCGTGCGCCGGGTCGAGTCGCGCGGACGCGCGCTGCGCGCCCAGCTCGCGACTGGCGATTGGGTCGAAGTGGACCCGGGAACGCTCGCCTCTGGCGCCGACGACGCGCTGTACGTCCGCACGCCCGACGGCGACCGCGCGCGTCTCACGCGCGCGGCGCAGCTCTCGCTGGCCGATCACCTCCGGGAGGAGGCGGGAGCATTCTGGCTGGAGGTCGGCGGCAAGCGCCACCGCATCGGGAGGGACGCAGGTCCGGAGAACGTCAAGGTGCGCTGAGCGGCGAGCTCCGCCTCACTCGTCGCCCTCCTCCGGCTCCGCGTGCGGGTCCGCGTTTCCCGGAAGGTAGAACACCTCGTCGAGCAGCAGCCCGTGAGGCGGCGCGGTGGGGCCCGCGCGCGTCCTGTCCCGGGAGTCGAGCAGCTCCTCGAGCGATTCCGGCGAGCGCTTCCCGTGACCGACCTCCACGAGCGTGCCAATCAGGTTCCGCACCATGTGCTTGAGGAACGCGGTGGCCTCGATGCGCACCTCGACCAGTTCTCCCTGGCGCAGCTCATCAGAGCGGATCGAGAGCTCGCGCACGTCGCGCACCGTGGTCCGCGCCGGGCAGTCCGCGGCGCGCAGCGCAGAGAAATCGTGCCGGCCCCGCACGTGCGGCAGCGCAGCGGTCATGGCAGCGACGTCGAGCGGCCGCCGTACCTCCCACGCCCGCCCGCGCCACAACGGCGAGCGCACCGGCGAGCGCACCACCGCATAGACGTACCGCTTTCCGCGCGCCCAGCGGCGCGCGTCGAACCCGGGCGGTGCCTCCTCGGCGCGCACGCAGGCCACCTCGGGCGGAAGGTGCGCGTTGAGCCCCGCGGTCCACGCGGAAAGCGGCAGCTCGCGCGGCGGGTCGAGCGAGGCCACCTGGCCGCGCGCGTGGACGCCCGCGTCGGTCCGACCCGCCCCGGTCACGCGGGCCCGCGCGCCGCACAGCTTTTCCACCGCGTCCTCGACCGCGCCCTGCACGCTCGCACCGTTCGGCTGCACCTGCCACCCCACGAAGGGCGCGCCGTCGTACTCGAGCGTCAGCTTCAGCACGGCCTACTTCTGGTGCTCGACCGCGGGGCGCGCGCTGCGGCCCCGCTCTTCGTCGATCCGGGAGGCAGCGTACCGGGAGATCAGGTCGTTCACGTTCGTCGTCTGCAGCGCGCCGCCCTTGGCGCCGGCGGGGACGAAAAGGATCTGCTTCCCCTCCAAGGCCTCCGCGAGCCGCAGCTTCACCATCGTTCGGCCGCCCGCGCCGCTCATCGCCGCGTTCTGCTTCTCGATGCCCTTGGCGTGCGCGCGCTTCTCCAGCAGGATCGCCTCAGCCTCCCGCTGCGCCTTGAAGTAGTCGGCGTCCGCCGCGAGCCTCACCTGACCCAGCGCGCCCTGTGCCTTGGCGATCTGCTGCGAGACCTGGCCCTTCGCTGTTTCCAGATTTCGGTGCGCCTCCTGCAGCGCAGCGTTCCCTTCGCTCACCATCCGCTCCGCGGTCTGCTCGGCGAGCTTCTTGTCGTGGATCACCTTCTCGTACTCGGGGTTGAAGCGGTGCTCGCCGAGGATCACGCGCTCGACCACCACGCCCTCCGGCCCCATCACCGCCGCGAGCCGCTGCCGCGCTTCC
>VBKO01000335.1 GCA_005888115.1 Deltaproteobacteria bacterium | reverse complement strand
TTGGCGTAGTGCACCGGGATCTTCCGGTACGCGCGCTCGACGAAGGTGATCACCGCGATGGTGACCAGCATCACCGCGGCGAGGATGAGGAGGTCGACGTCGGAACCTTCCGCCTTGTCCTGGAAGGTGGTCCAGGTCTGCAGCATCGCCTGCGGGACGCGCGCCACGATGCCGGCGAAGATGATCAGCGAGATGCCGTTGCCGATGCCGCGCTCGGTGATCTGCTCGCCGAGCCACATGATGAAGGCGGTGCCGGCGGTGAGCGTGATCACGGTGAGGATGCGGAAGCCCCAGCCCTTGGCGTCGTCGGGGACCACGCTCTCGGCGCCGGCGCGGACCGACTCCAGGTAGCGGGCGATGCCGAAGCCCTGGACGATGGAGAGCAGGATGGTGCCGTAGCGCGTGTACTGCGTGATCTTGCGCCGGCCCATCTCTCCTTCCTTGGACAGCTTCTCCAGCTGCGGCACCACCACGGTGAGCAGCTGCAGGATGATGCTGGCGCTGACGTACGGCATGATGCCCAGCGCGAAGATCGACAGCTGCTCCAGCGCGCCGCCGGTGAACAGGTTGAAGAGGTTCAGGAACCCGCCGCTCGTCTCGATGGCCTTCTTCATCACCACCCGGTTCACGCCGGGCAGGGTGACGAAGACACCGATCCGGTAGACCGCGAGCAGCCCCAGCGTGAAGGCGAGGCGCTTGCGCAGCTCCTGGATGCGGAACAGGTTGCTGAAGGCGTTGGCGAACGACACGTCAGTGGCCTCTCCCCCGCGTCCGTTGCGGGAGCCGGGATTCTACTAGGCTTTCGGTCCCTTCGCGCCCTTGGCGGCGGCGGCGGCGGCTTTTTCCTCCGCCTTGCGCTGCTGCGGGGTCTTGCGGGGCGCGGGCTCGATCAGCTCGATCTTGCCGCCGGCCTTCTCGATCTTCTCGCGCGCCTGGGCGCTCACCTTGTGCGCGCGGACGGTGATGACCTTGGTGAGCTCGCCGTCGCCGAGGATCTTCAGCCCGTCCCGGCCGTCCTTCAACGCGCCGGCGGCGAGCAGCGACTCGAGCGTCACGGGCTCTTTGGGATCGATCCGCTCCAGGTCGCCGACGTTGACGATCGCGTACTCGACCCGGAACGGGTTGGTGAAGCCCCGCTTGGGGACGCGGCGCTGGATGGGCATCTGCCCACCCTCGAACCCGATGAAGTTCATGTTGCCGGTGCGGGCCTTCTGTCCCTTGCCGCCGCGGCCGGCCGTCTTGCCCGTCCCGCTGGCCTGCCCGCGGCCGACCCTCTTCTTTTCCTTCACTCCACCACCGGCCGGGGGAGTCAGTCTACTCAGCTCGTTCATCTCGTTTCCTCTAACGCAGCTTCCCGCTGCTCGCTCGGCGCCTATCCAGCCGCCTACACTCAATGTAATAACCAACAGATCACCGCGGAGGCGCTGAGGTCGCGGAGGATGGGGTTCTTAAAAACAAAAACCTCCGCGCCCTCCGCGTCTCTGCGGTGATCTTCTAGGCTCCCTTTCCGGCCGGTTTGGCCGCTTCACGCTGGGATTTCGCGCGGGAGCGGCGGCCGAAGGGCTTGAACTCCTCGGACGTCGGTTGCACCTCGAGCAGGTAGCCGACCTTGGCGACCATGCCGCGGATGTCTGGCGTGTCCTGGAGGATGCGCTCGCGGCCCACCTTGGTGAGGCCCAGGCCGCGCACGGTGGCGCGGTGGTCCTCGGGGTGGCCGCTCAAACCACGGACGAGCTTCACTCGGAGTGCTGCCATGCTCTCAAGCTCCCTGCTGCTGGGGACGGATCTCCTCCAGCTCCTTGCCGCGCACGCGGGCCATCTGGTCCGGGCTGCGCAGCCGCCGCAGGCCATCCAGCGCCGCCTTGACCACGTTGTGCGGGTTCCGCGAGCCCTGCGACTTGGTGAGGATGTTGCGGATCCCCACCGCCTCGAGCACCGCGCGCACCGAGCCGCCGGCGATGACGCCGGTTCCCTCGCCGGCCGGCTTGAGCAGCACGCGGCCCGCGCCGAAGTGCCCCAGCACCTCGTGCGGGATGGTGTTCCCCGAAAGCGGCACCTTGAACAGGTTCTTCTTGGCCTGCTCGCCGCCCTTGCGGATGGCCTCGGGCACCTCGTTGGCCTTGCCCAGGCCGGCGCCGACGTGCCCCTGCCCGTCGCCCACCACGACGAGCGCGGAGAAGCTGAAACGGCGGCCGCCCTTGACCACCTTGGCGACGCGGTTGATGTGGACCACCCGGTCGTTCAGCTCGGGCAGGTCGTTCGGATTGATCGGAGCTGCCATGATTCCATTCCTTAAGCCCGTTCCCGTCTTCACGGAAACGGGCAGGTTAACTGCATGGCCGCTAAGCCGCCTTTCGGCGGCCGCGGCTAAAACTTCAGGCCGCCCTCGCGGGCGCCCTCGGCGACCGCAGCGATGCGGCCGTGGTAGTTGAAGCCGTTGCGGTCGAAGACCACCGCCTGGATCTGCGCGACCTGGCACTTCTTCGCCACCAGCTTGCCGACCTCCTTGGCCAGCTCGCGCTTCTTGCCCTTGCCGTCCTTGAGCTCCGGCGAGAGCGTCGACGCGGCCGCCAGCGTCTTGCCGCTCGCGTCGTCGATCACCTGGGCGTAGATGTGGTTCAGGCTGCGGTACACGGAGAGGCGCGGCCGCTCGGTGCTGCCCGACACCTTGAACCGGATGCGCACCTTGCGCCGCTCGCGCAGGTCCCGCTTCTTCTGGATGGTGGACTGGCTCATGGCTCAGGTAGCCCCCGTCTTGCCCTGCTTGCGGCGGATGGTTTCCTCGACATACTTGCTTGTCGGCGCCCTTCACCGTGATCCTGTTCGCCTTGGCGTCGTACTCGGCGCTGATCCCTTCGGGCAGCGGAAAGCGCACCGGGTGCGAGAAGCCGACGATGAGTTGGATCTCCTTGCCCTTCAGCTCGGCCTTGTAACCGACGCCCGAGATGTCCAGCGAGCGCTGGAACCCCTGCGTGACGCCCTGGACCATGTTGGCGACCAGCGTGCGGGACAGGCCGTGCAGCTGGCGAGAGCGGCGCGAGTCGTTGGGGCGGTCGACCTTCACCAGGCCGTTCTCGACCGTGACCTTCATCTCGCGGTCGAGCTTCTGCGCGACCTTTCCCTTCGGCCCTTCGACCTGGACCAGGCCGGGCTGCGCGTTGACCTTCACCTTCTCGGGGATCTTGATGGGAAGCCTTCCGATGCGGGACATGTCGCGCTCCTACCAGACCGTGGCGAGCAGCTCGCCGCCGAGGTGTTGCTTGCGGGCCTCGCGGTCGACCATCACGCCGTGCGAGGTGGACAGGACCGCGATTCCGAGGCCGTTCATGACCGGCGGGATGTCACGGTACGAGACGTAGCGACGCAGGCCCGGCTTGGACTGCCGCCGGATCTCGCTGATCGCCGGACGCTTGTCCGCGTCGTACTTGAGCACCACGGTCAGGACGCCCTGCTGGCCGTCCTCCTTGGCGGTGACCTCGCGGACGAAGCCCTCCTCGCGCAGCACTTCGCAGATGCGCTGCTTCATCTTGCTGGCCGGCAGCTCGATCTGTTCGAGGCCGGCGCGTTGGGCGTTGCGGATCCGGGTCAAGAGGTCCGCGATGGGATCGGTCAGGCTCACGTGACTACCTCCGGCTCGCCGTACCCCGACGGGGCGCGCGAACTGGTTGTGGAACTACCAGGACGACTTGATCACTCCGGTCACCTCGCCCTTCAGGGCGCGGTTGCGGAAGCAGATGCGGCACATCTGGAACTTGTTCAGGAAGGCGCGGCTCCGCCCGCAGATGGGGCAGCGGTGGTACGCCCGCACCTTGAACTTGGGCTTTAGCGCGAGCCGCTTCGCCTGGGCGATCTTGGACAGCTTGGCCATTTCGTTTCCTTTAGGTGGTCCGGAAGGGCATGCCCATGTGGCGCAGGAGCGCGCGACCTTCCTCGTCGTTCCTGGCGGTGGTCACGATGGTGACGTTCATGCCCTTGATCTTCTCGATCTTGTCGTAGTTGATCTCGGGGAAGATGATCTGCTCGCGGATGCCCAGCGTGTAGTTGCCCTTCCCGTCGAACGACTTCGAGGACACGCCCTTGAAGTCGCGCACGCGCGGCAGCGCGACGCTCACCAGGCGGTCGAAGAACTCGTACATGCGGTCCTTGCGCAGGGTGACCATGCACCCGATGGCCTGGTTCTCGCGCAGCTTGAAGTTGGCGATGCTCTTGCGCGAGCGGGTCACCACGGCCTTCTGGCCGGTGATCGCCATCATCTGTTCCTCGGCCTGCTCGATCAGCTTGTTGTTGTTGATCGCCTCGCCGAGTCCCATGTTGACGACGATCTTCTCCAGCTTCGGGACCTGCATGGGGTTCTTGTACCCGAAGTCCTTCATCAGCTGCGGGATCACGTTCGCCTTGTAGGCCTCGGCGAGGCGCGCGGGATGGTCGCCCTTGGCATGCGCCTTCCCCTGCGCGGCCTGGATGGTCGCGGGGGCCTTCTCCTTCTTGCCGCCCTTCTTCGCCTTCTTCTCCCCTGTCGGCGGAGAGGGCGGACCTTCGCCCTTGGCGTGCTTCTTGTCGGGCTTCTCTTCCTTCGTCTTCTTGTCGTCTGCCATAGGCGATCCTTACTGGTCGATCTGCGCGCCGCTCCGCTTGGCGAAGCGCACCCGCTTGCCGTTCTCCAGGAGCTTGGTGCCGATTCGGGTCGGCTTCTTCGATTCGGGGTCGATGAGCGAGAGGTTGGAGAGGTGGATGGAGCCGTTCTTCTCCACGATGCCGCCCTCCGGTTGCGCCGGATTGCGGCCGCGCTTGTAGTGGCGCTTGAAGACCATCAGCTTCTCCACCACCGCCCTCTCCTTGTCGTGGTCGATGTCCAGGACCTTGCCGGTCTTGCCCTTCTCCCGGCCAGTGAGGACGTAGACCACGTCACCCTTCTTGATCCGCGTCGAGCGCTGCATGGTTAGAGCACCTCCGGCGCGAGCGAGATGATCTTCATGAACTTGCGGCCGCGGAGCTCGCGCGCCACCGGTCCGAAGATGCGGGTGCCGATCGGCTCGCCGTCCTTGCTCACCATCACCGCGCTGTTGTTGTCGAACTTGATGTAGCTGCCGTCGGGCCGCTTCACCTCGCGCTTGGTGCGCACGATCACGGCGCGGGCGACCTCGCCCTTCTTCACCTTGCTGTTCACCAGCGCTTCCTTGACGGAGACGACGACGACGTCTCCGATGGTGGCGTAGCGGCGCTTGGTCCCGCCCAGCACCTTGATGCACGCCACCCGCTTGGCGCCGCTATTGTCCGCCACGTCGAGGACGGTCTGCATCTGGATCACGGGACTAGCTCCTCTCCGCCGGCGCGCCCTCGACCACTTCGGCGCGGGTCACGATCTCGGAGACCCGCCAGCGCTTGTCCTTGGACAGCGGCCGGGTCTCGGTGATGCGCACGACGTCGCCGACCTTGCAGGCCTGCTCTTCGTCGTGCGCCTTGTACTTCTTCTTCTCCGTCATGTACTTGCCGTAGCGGCCGTGCTTCATGCGCCGCTCGACCTGCACCACCACCGTCTTGGTCATCTTGTTGGATGTGACGGTGCCGACGCGCATCTTGGGGCGCCCGCGGGCCGCTTCCGGCTGCTGCTTCTGGACGTTCTCGGACATGGCTTAACCCTTCTTCTCCGCGGGCGGTGAAGGCTGCTTTCCTTCGGCCTTCGTCTTCTGGTTGAGGATGCGCAGCACCCGCGCCAGGTCCCGGCGCTGCTTGCCCAGGTCGGCGCTCGAGTCGAGCGTCCCGGCGGCGTGCCGGATCCTCAGGTTGAAGACGTTCTCCCGCAGCTCGGCTGCCTTGCGGCTCAGCTCGTCGACGGGCAGGTCCCTCAGCTCGGCGGCCTTCATCGCTTACGCTCCCAGCTCGGCCGAGCGGCGGACGAGCTTCGTGGGCAGGGGCAGCTTGTGCGAGGCGAGCGACATGGCCTTCTTGGCGATGTCGTCGGTCACGCCTTCCATCTCGTAGAGGATGCGGCCCATCTTCACCACCGCGTGCCACTCCTCCACGTTCCCCTTGCCGTGCCCCATGCGCGTCTCGGCCGGCTTCTTGGTGACCGGCTTGTCCGGGAACACGCGGATCCAGACCTTGCCGCCGCGCTTGATGAAGCGGGTCATCGCGATGCGGCCCGCCTCGATCTGCCGCGCGGTGAGCCGCCCCGACTCGAGGACCTTGAGGCCGTAGTCGCCGAAGGCGAGATCGCCCCCGCGGTAGGCCTTGCCCTTGTGGCGGCCCTTCATCTGCTTGCGGTACTTGGTGCGTGCTGGCTGAAGCATCTCGTCTCTCCCTACTGCACCGGCGTCGGCGTGGCGGCCGAGGACCGGGTCGGGGCCGGCCGGGTGGTGCGCGGGCTGACCTTCTCGGCGGCGGCGCCCTCGGGCAGCACCTCGCCGCGGAAGATCCATACCTTGCAGCCGATCTTCCCGTAGGTCGTCCGCGCCTCGGCGAAGCCGTAGTCGATGTCGGCGCGCAGCGTGTGCAGCGGCACGCGCCCCTCGCGATACCACTCGTAGCGGGCCATCTCCGCGCCGCCCAAGCGGCCCGAGCAAGCCACGCGGATGCCCTTGGCGCCGAACTTCTGCGCCGTCTGGATGGCCTTCTTCATCGCGCGGCGGAAGGCGATGCGCCGCTCGAGCTGGGTGGTGATGTTCTCCGCGACGAGCTGCGCGTCGGTCTCCGCCTTGCGCACCTCGACGATGTTCAGGAACACCTCGTTCTGGGTGAACTGCTGCAGCTCCTTCTTGATCTGCTCGATGCCCGCGCCGCGCTTGCCGATCACGATCCCCGGCCGCGCGGTGTGCACGTTCACCTTCACCTTGTTGGCGGCGCGCTCGATCTCGACCTTGCTGATGCCGGCCTGCCCCAGCTTCTTCTTCACGTACTCGCGCAGCTTGATGTCCTCGTGCAGCCACCGCGCGTAGTTCTTCTCCTCGTACCACTTGGAGTCCCAGGAGCGGATGACGCCCAGGCGGAAGCCGATCGGATTGACCTTCTGACCCATTGTGCTCTCCCTAGGCCTTCGCCTGCGGCGCGCTGGACTTCCGCTTCGCCGGCTTCTTCTTGCGCCCCGGAACCTCGTCCCCGACCACGATGGAGATGTGGCTGGTCTTCTTCAGCACCTTGAAGGCGCGCCCCATCGCGCGCGGCATGAAGCGCCGCAGCGAGGGTCCCTGCCCGACCTGCAACTCCTTCACGTACAGCTGGTCCACGTCGAGCTGGCCCTTCGAGGCCTGGTCGGCGTTGGCCACCGCGCTGCGGAGAAGCTTGGCGACCGGGAGCGCCGCGCGCTTCTCGACGTAGGCGAGCTGCGCGAGCGCCGCGCCGACCTTCTTGCCGCGGATCAGGTCCGCCACCACGCGCACCTTGCGCGGCGTGATGCGGAGGTACTTCAAGTTGGCTCTCGCTTCCATCTCGTTCCTCACTTGGCCGCGGGCGCTGCCGGGGCCGCCGGGGTGGGAGCGCCGGGCATGGCCGGCGGACCGCTGGGGGCGCCGGGCTTGACCGCCTTCTTGTCGCCGGTGTGCCCGTGGAAGGTGCGGGTCGGGGCGAACTCGCCGAGCTTGTGTCCCACCATGTTCTCGGTGACGAAGACCGGGATGAACTTGCGGCCGTTGTGCACCGCGAAGGTGTGGCCGACCAGCTCGGGCACGATCGTCGATCGCCGCGACCAGGTCTTCACCACCTTCTTCTGGTTGGCCCGATTCATCTCCTCGACCTTCTTGATCACGTGCCGGTCGATGAACGGGCCCTTCTTGATGCTGCGTGCCATTACCGGACTCCCTTGTCGCGGCGCTTCACGATGAACTTCGTGGTGCGCTTGTTCACGCGCGTCTTGTATCCCTTGGTCGGCTGGCCCCACGGCGAGACCGGGTGCGGGTTGCCCTGGCCGCTCTTGCCCTCGCCGCCGCCGTGCGGGTGGTCCACCGGGTTCATCGCCAGGCCGCGCACGGTGGGCCGCCAGCCCTTCCAGCGGTTCCGGCCGGCCTTGCCGATGCGGACGATCTCGTGCTCGGTGTTGCCCAGCTGTCCGACGGTGGCACGGCAGTCGAGCAGCACTTCGCGCACCTCGGTGGAGGGCATGCGGATCTGCGCGTAGAGGCCTTCCTTGGCCATCAGCTGCCCGAAGGAGCCCGCGCTGCGGATCAGCTGCGCGCCGCGGCCCTTCTTCAGCTCGACGTTGTGGATCACGGTGCCCAGCGGGATGGCGTGCAGCGGGAGTGAATTCCCGGGGCGGATGTCCACCGTCTCACCTGACATCAGTACATCGCCCACGTTCACGCCGACCGGCCAGAGGATGTAGCGCTTCTCCCCGTCGGTATAGTGGAGCAGCGCGAGCCGCGCGGAGCGGTTGGGGTCGTACTCGACCGCCGCCACCTTGGCCGGAACGCCGTCCTTGTCGCGCTTCCAGTCGATGATGCGGATGCGCTGCTTGTGCCCGCCGCCGCGGTGCCGCGTGGTCATGCGGCCGTAGACGTTGCGGCCGCCGGTCGAGTTGAGCGGCAGCGTCAGCTTCTTCTCCGGGCGCGACTTGGTGATCTCGCTGAAGTCGGGCGAGGTCATCAGGCGCCGGCCGGGGCTGGTGGGCTTGTAGCTCTTGAGCGGCATGTTCCTATTTCCCCTCGAAGATGGAGATGGCGTCGCCCTCCTTGAGGGTGACGATCGCCTTCTTCCAGTTGGGCCGCATCCCTTCGGAGCGGCCGATGCGCCGGTGCTTGCCGCGCACGATCGCGGTCTTCACCCCGGTCACCTTCACCTTGAAGAGCGCCTCGACGGCCTGCTTCACCTCGGTCTTGCTGGCGCGCATGTCGATCTCGAAGGCGAACTTGTTCTCGCGATCGCGCATGCGGTCCAGCTTCTCGGTGTCGAGCGGCCGCTTGATCACGTCGAAGCGGTTCACGAGAGCGCCCCCTCGAGCGCCTTGGCGCCCGCCTGCGTCAGCACCAGCGCGTGGTGCCGGAGGATGTCGTAGACGTTCGCGCCCTCGGCGGGCAGGAACTTGTACTTCCTCACGTTGCGGATCGACTTGAAGAGCGTCTCGTTCCTGGTGTCGATGACCAGCGCGTTCTCGATCCCGAGCCGGGCGAACGCCTCGACCGCCGCCTTGGTGGAGGGCTTTTCCGGCGCCCACTTGTCGAGGATGAAGAGCGCCTTGTCGGCGTTGCGCTTGGAGATCGCCGCGCGGATGGCCGCCTTCCGCACCTTCTTCGGCACGTGGTACTCGTAATCGCGCGGCTTGGGGCCCATGGCCTTGCCGCCGCCCACCCACTGCGAGGCGCGGATGGAGCCCTGGCGCGCGCGGCCGGTGCCCTTCTGGCGCCACGGCTTCTTCCCGCCGCCGGACACCAGCGAGCGGTTCTTCACCGCGTGGGTGCCGGCCCGGCGCGAGGCGAGCTGCGCCTTGACTGTCTCGTAGAAGAGCGCGTCGGCGTTCTCCAGCGAGGCGTTGACCAGCGCGTCGGCCAGCTCGATGGTGCCGACTTTCCGATTATCGAGGTCAATGACGTCCAGGGTGGCCATGGCTAGCTCTTGATCTCCACGTCGACGCCGGCGCTCAGGTCGAGCTTCATGAGAGCGTCGAGCGTCTGCTGCGTGGGCTCGAGGATGTCCAGGAGGCGCTTGTGCGTCCGGATCTCGAACTGCTCGCGCGACTTCTTGTCCACGTGCGGCGAGCGGAGCACGGTGAACTTGTTGATCCGCGTCGGCAGCGGGATCGGGCCCACCACCTTCGCGCCGGTGCGCTTCGCCGTCTCGACGATCTCCCCGGCCGACTGGTCGAGGAGCTTGTAGTCGTAGGCCTTCAACCGGATCCGGATCTTCTGGGTCGCCATCAAAACCTCTTCTCAAAGAGCGAAGCGCGCGCGGCGGGTTTCCGCCCGCCGCGCACGTTGGAACCTCTTCCTTACGCGATCACCTGCGTCACCACACCCGCGCCCACCGTCCGGCCGCCCTCGCGGATGGCGAAGCGCAGCTCGCGGTCCATGGCGATGGGCATCATCAGCTCGACTTCCATCTCGATGTTGTCGCCCGGCATCACCATCTCGGTTCCGGCGGGCAGCTTCACGGTGCCGGTCACGTCGGTGGTGCGGAAGTAGAACTGCGGCCGGTAGCCGTTCAAGAACGGGGTGTGCCGGCCGCCCTCGTCCTTGGTGAGCACGTACACGTTGCACTTGAACTTGGTGTGCGGCGTCACCGAGCCCGGCTTGGCCAGCACCTGGCCGCGCTCGATCTCCTCGCGCTTGGTGCCGCGGAGCAGGCAGCCCACGTTGTCGCCGGCGACGCCCTCGTCGAGGAGCTTGCGGAACGACTCCACGCCGGTGACCACCGTCTTGGTGGTGGGGCGCAGGCCGACGATCTCCACTTCTTCGCCCACCTTGATCTTGCCGCGCTCGATGCGGCCGGTGGCCACCGTACCGCGGCCGGCGATGGAGAACACGTCCTCCACCGGCATCAGGAAGGGCTTGTCGGTCTCGCGGACCGGCTCCGGGATGTAGGTGTCCATGGCGTCCATCAGCTTGATGATGGATCCCGTCCCCTGTTCGCCCTTGTCCCCCTGCAGCGCCTTCATGGCCGCGCCGCGGATGATGGGGGTCTCGTCGCCGGGGAACTTGTACTGCTTGAGGAGGTCGCGGATCTCCATCTCCACCAGGTCGAGCAGCTCGGCGTCGTCGACCAGGTCGACCTTGTTCAGGAAGACCACGATCTTCTGGACGTTGACCTGGCTGGCGAGCAGCACGTGCTCGCGCGTCTGCGGCATCGGGCCGTCGACGGCGGAGACGACCAGGATGGCGCCGTCCATCTGCGCCGCGCCGGTGATCATGTTCTTCACGTAGTCGGCGTGGCCGGGGCAGTCGACATGCGCGTAGTGGCGCTTGGAGGACTCGTACTCCACGTGCGAGGTGGCGATGGTGAGGATCTTGGTCGCGTCGCGGCGGCCCTGGGCGGCCGAGGCCTTGGCCACTTCGTCGTACGGCACGAACTTCGACCAGCCCTTGTCCGCCGACACCTTGGTCAAGGCGGCGGTCAGGGTGGTCTTGCCGTGGTCCACGTGCCCGATGGTGCCGACGTTCACGTGCGGCTTCTTTCGCTCGAACTTCGCCTTCGCCATGGTCGTGCTCCTCGCTGGGTACTGCTTCCTTGAATTCTTGCCGGAGGGCCGGGCGTTTTACGCCAGCCCCTACCTCTTTGCAATCAATTGCTCGGCGATGTGCCCCGGCACCGCCGCGTAGTGATGGAACTGCATGGTGTAGATGGCGCGGCCCTCGGTCGCCGAGCGCAGCGACGTGGAGTAGCCGAACATCTCCGCCAGCGGAACGTGCGCGGAGACCACCTGCATTCCCGCCCGCTTCTCCATCCCCAGGATCTTCCCGCGCCGCGCCGAGAGGTCGCCGATCACGTTCCCCATGAACTGCTCGGGGACGATCACTTCGGTCGCCATCGTGGGCTCCAGCAGGATGGGCGCGGCCCTGGCGGCCCCCTCCTTGAACCCGATCGAGCCGGCGATCTTGAACGCCATCTCGTTCGAGTCCACCTCGTGGTAGCTGCCGTCGAACAGCTCGGCCTCCACGTCGACCAGGGGGTAGCCTGCCAGCACGCCCCCTTCGAGGGCCTCACGGATCCCCTTCTCGACGGGCCCGATGTACTCGCGCGGGATGGCGCCGCCGGTGACCGAGTTCTTGAAGCTGAACCCCTTGCCGGGGTTGGGGCGCACCTTGAGCCACACGTGCCCGTACTGTCCCCGGCCGCCCGTCTGCCGGATGTACTTGCCCTCGGACTTTACTTCCCTGGTGACGGTCTCGCGGTAGGCGACCTGCGGCTTGCGGACGTTCGCGTTGCCCTTGTACTCCCGCTTCATCCGGTCGACGATGATCTCGAGATGGAGCTCGCCCATCCCGGAGATGATGGTCTGGCCGGTCTCCTCGTCGGTGCGCATGCGGAAGGAGGGGTCCTCCACCGCCAGCCGCTGCAAGGCGACGATCATCTTCTCCTGATCGGCCTTGGTCTTGGGCTCCACCGCGATGTGGATCACCGGGTCGGGGAAGTCCATCGATTCCAGGATGATCGGGTGGCGCATGTCGCAGAGCGTGTCGCCCGTGGTGGCGCCCTTGAGGCCCACCACCGCCGCGATGTCGCCCGCGAGGAGCTCGTCGATCTCTTCGCGCTTGTTGGCGTGCATTCGCAAGAGGCGCCCGATGCGCTCGCGCTTCCCCTTGGTGGAGTTCAGCACCGTCGAGCCCGCCTTCAGCGTGCCGGAGTAGCAGCGCACGAAGGTGAGCTGCCCCACGAACGGGTCGGCCATGATCTTGAATGCCAGTCCGGCGAAGGGCGCCTCGTCGCGCGTCTCGCGGATCTCTTCCTTCCCGTCCGGCGTCTTGCCCGTAACCGGCGGGACGTCCGCAGGGCTGGGCAGGTAGTCGACCACCGCGTCGAGCAGCTTCTGCACGCCCTTGTTCTTGAAGGCGCTGCCACAGAGGACGGGAAAGCACTTGAGCGCGATGGTGCCCTTGCGAATGGCCCGCTTCAGCGCCTCGGTCTTCACCTCGTGGGACTCGAGGTATTGGTGCAAGCACTCGTCGTCGTACTCGGCGACGTTTTCCAGCAGCTTGTGCCGGTACTCTTCCGCCTGGGCCTTGAGCTCCGCCGGAATGGCCCCCGCGACGACGCGCTCGCCCTTCTCGCCCTCGAAGCGCAGCGCCTGCATGTCGACCAGGTCGATGACGCCCTCGAACTTGTCCTCGGCGCCGAGGGGCAGCTGGATGCAGACAGGATGCGCGCCCAGCCGATCGATGATGGTTCTCACCGACATGAAGAAGTCGGCGCCCACCCGGTCCATCTTGTTGATGAAACAGATGCGCGGGACCTTGTAGCGGTCGGCCTGGTGCCAGACGGTCTCGCTCTGCGGCTCGACGCCGTTCACCCCGTCGAACACCGCGCAGGCGCCGTCGAGCACACGGAGGCTGCGCTCCACCTCGATGGTGAAGTCGACGTGCCCGGGGGTATCGATGATGTTGATCTTCGTGTCGCGCCAGAAGCAGGTGGTGGCGGCGGCGGTGATGGTGATGCCGCGCTCCTGCTCCTGCTCCATCCAGTCCATCACCGCGGTACCTTCGTGCACCTCGCCCATCTTGTACGAGACGCCCGTGTAGAACAGGATGCGCTCGGTCGTGGTGGTCTTCCCCGCATCGATGTGCGCCATGATTCCGATGTTCCGGATGCGCTCGAGGGGGTACTGACGGGCCACGGCGAAACTCCAGCGAGTGTGCGCCCGCTCGCGCGGGCGTGCGGTAGGACGGGAATGAAGGACGGCCTGAGAAAGATCTGACTTCTCAGAGGCGAAAGCGGGGGCTTGTATCCGCTCCGGAGCGCTGTGTCAAGTGAACGGCGGGCCGGCCCTTGACGGGCGCCGGGACCGGCCTAAAAGGGAGGCGCCACAGCCCTGTCTCGGAGGAGAACCCCATGGAGACACGGGATTTCTACGTGATCCTCGGAGTAGCCCCCGAAGTCGCCTCCGACGCGGTGCGCGCCGCCTATCGGCAACGGACGCTGGGCCGTCCGGGCAGCTTGGTCCGCGCACCAGGCGCCGCCTCGCTCGGAGACCTGATCGACGCCTACCGGGTCCTCTCGGACCCGGAGCGCCGGGCCTCGTACGACGAGGCCCGCGGCGCGCCTGTCCCCGCGAGGACGGTGGGGATGGCTCTGCGCCCCGAACCGTTGATCCCGGAGCAGCTCTCGCTGACCCGCGACTTCGAGGCGCGCGATCCGTCCGTGGACGAGGTGCTCGATCGGGTCCTGCGGAACTTCACCGCGCGGAACGTGCCCAAGTCCGAACGGCTCGAGGCGCTCGATCTGACCATCGGCGTGTCACCGGAGCTGGCTGCGTTCGGCGGAGTGCTCGAGCTGGGTGTGCCGGTGTTCTACCCCTGTCCGGAGTGCCGCGGCCAAGGCCATGACGGGTTGTATGCCTGCTTCGCTTGTGGGCAGACCGGGATGATCGAGGACGTCGAGCCGGTGCACCTGCGCGTCCCCCCGCTCACGCGCGACGGCGCCTCCTTCCACGTGCCGCTGCACGGCCTGGGCATCGACAACCTGTGCCTGCGCGTGCAGCTGCGGGTCGGGCACTAGACTCGAGCACTGGGTGTCCACTCCCCGTCGGAAGACGCACGACCTGGGTTTCCATTGCTTTTCAGTGAGGCTAGAGCGGACCGGCAGAGGGGACTCCGCTCGCGTGCAAGGGACGGCGCCCGTCGCTGCGTTTGACCGCAGCATCGGGCTAGCGGACCGGGCAACTCTGCCGAAAATGTTCCGGACCAGACATTTAGTTCAGCCGGTTGAATTGGATTCCGGTGAGGAGCAACGGCGTGTACGGCCGGGCCTATCCAGCGTCTGTTACCCACATGCCCGGTTTCAGACCCCTGCGAAGAACCGATCCGGTTCAGCCGGCTGAACTGACTGTCTGGTTCGGGACATTTTAGCCAGAGATGTGCGGTGCCGTATGCCGATGCTTCGGTCAGGCGCACCGACGGTGCCCCTCCCTTGCACGCGAGCGGATTTCCCCCTCCGCCGGTGCACTCTGCGACGATCGCCCGGCGTTCGCGTTTTTGTTCCGCCTGCCTGTGCTCGGCCTCTGGAACCGGTTATGAGACCCACTCTAGTCCCCGCGGCCCTTTTCGCGCAGGCGGGAGCGGAGCGCGCGCTGGGCGCTTTTGTCCCGGCCTTCCGCTCCGCGCGGGCGCGCTCGTCCTGCAGCACGCGCAGGCGGTCCATCTCGCGGGCGAGCCGAAGGTAGCTGTCGAGCCGCTCCGGCGCGAGGTCTCCCTGCTCGACCGCGGAGGTCACCGCGCAGCCCGCATCTCCCGCGTGGCTGCAGTCGGCGTACCGGCACGAGGAGGCGAGCTCTTCGACGTCCGGGAAGGCGCGGGCGACGCCCTCCTCCGCGTCCCACAGCTGGAGCTCGCGCATTCCCGGCGTATCGAGCAGGAGCCCGCCGTCGGGAAGGAGGAGCAGGTCGCGCCGGGCGGTGGTGTGGCGCCCCCGCTCGTCGCGGACGCGCACCTCGCGCACGCGCGGGCGAGCCGAGCAGCTCGCCGGCCTCCCAGGCGAGCGCGAGGCCTCCCTTGTGCTCGGACATGACCCGCGCCGGGCGCAGGCCGCGCGCTTCGTGCGGCGCGAAGGCGGCAGCGCGATCGGCAGTCCAGCCGAGGAGATCGAGCGACGGCATCGGACCGTCCTCTCGTAGTCCGAAACGCGTCCAAGCGCCGCGAGGCGGGGCGCTCCCGCAGGACTGCTCAACGCGCTCGCTCCGCGAGCGTTTGTTACCAGCGGTAGTGGGCGAAGGCCTTGTTGGCCTCGGCCATCTTGTGCGTGTCCTCGCGCTTCTTCACCGCGTTGCCGCGGTTGTTGGAAGCGTCGATCAGCTCGGCGGCGAGCTTCTGGTCCATCGTCTTCTCGCCGCGCTCCTTGGCGTAGTCGATGAGCCAGCGCATGGCGAGCGCCGTGCGCCGGTCCTGGCGCACCTCGACCGGGACCTGGTAGGTCGCGCCGCCGACGCGCCGGCTCTTCACCTCGAGCACCGGCTTCACGTTGTCGAGCGCCTTCTTGAAGGTCTTGAGCGGATCGTCGTTGGTCCGCTGCTGGACGAGGTCCATGGCGCGGTAGCAGACGCGCTCGGCGACGGCCTTCTCGCCCTTCCGCATCATGTCGTTGATGAACTTGGCGAGCAGCCGGTCCTGGAACTTCGGATCGGGCAGGATCTTGCGCTTGGCGACTTCGCGACGGCGAGGCATGTCTGTGTAGTCCTCAGGTGGGGCGCTTCGCGCCGTACTTGCTGCGGCCCTGCTTGCGGCCGGCGACGCCGACGGAATCGAGCGTCCCGCGGATGATGTGGTAGCGGACGCCCGGCAGGTCCTTCACGCGGCCGCCGCGGATCATCACCACCGAGTGCTCCTGCAGGTTGTGGCCCACGCCGGGGATGTAGCTCGTGACCTCCATCCCGTTGGTGAGTCGCACGCGGGCGACCTTGCGCAGCGCCGAGTTCGGCTTCTTCGGGGTGGTGGTGTAGACGCGGGTGCACACCCCGCGCTTCTGCGGGCAGCGGGTCATCGCGGGCGCCTTGCCCTTGTAGACAACCTTCTCGCGCCCCTTGCGGATGAGCTGGCTGATCGTCGGCATCAGTGCCTTTCAACAGACGAGCCGCCTCGGAAAATGCCCGCGGCGGCCTGGAAGCAGGAGAGACCCTCGCCCACCCGGGGCGAAAGGGCGCGCCATGATAGCGGCGAGTCGCCCTGTGTCAAGCAGCGATCGGGGCCTCGAGCGGGGCCCACGGCTGCGCGTTGCTTCCCGTTGCGCTTGCCCGCTATCCTGCCACGCCCGGACGCCCGGAAGGGGAGCCGCTCGCTTGAAGTCCCGCTTGACGCTCCTCGACTGCCTCGCCATCGGCATCAACGGAATCATCGGGAGCGGCATCTTCCTGCTGCCCGCGCGAGTCTTCGCGGCCGCGGGCGGGCTCGCCTGGGCCTCCTGGTTTGCGGTCGGAGGGGTGTGCCTGCTGGTCGGGCTCTGCTTCGGCGAGGTCGCTTCCGGCACCGAGCGCAGCGGCGGCCCGTACGTGTACGCCCGGGCGGCCTTCGGGGACTGGGTGGGCTTCGCGGTCGGCTGGATGGCGTTCGCCTCGGTGGTGCTCTCCTATGCAGCGGTGGCGCGCGCTCTGGGCAGGAACCTGTCGTACATCGTTCCCAGCCTCGCCGCTCCGCTCGCGCAGGGCGCGCTGGCGGCCGCCGTGGTCGCCGCGCTCGCGCTGCTCAACTGGCGCGGCGTGAAGCCGGGCGCAGTCGCGAGCGACGTCTTCAGCGGCGCGAAGCTGTTGCCCCTGCTCGGCTTCGTGGCGGTGGGCCTCTTCTTCATCGAGCCGCATCGCCTCGCCGTCCCGCCCCCGCACGGAGAATCTGCCTTGACCGCGCTGCGGCTAGGCGGGCTCGCCGGTCTCTTCGCCTGCACCGGCTTCGAGTATGTGCCGGTTCCTGCTGGAGAGACCGACAATCCACGCCGGAACGTGCCTCTGGCGCTGCTCGGCGCTCTCCTGGGCGCCACGCTGCTCTACGCGCTGGTCGAGATCGTCTTCATGGGCACGCATCCGGACCCGGCGAACGCGGACAAGCCGCTGG
Organism: Deltaproteobacteria bacterium; assembly: GCA_005888115.1. Classification (GTDB taxonomy): domain Bacteria; phylum Myxococcota; class Myxococcia; order Myxococcales; family 40CM-4-68-19; genus VBKO01. The sequence goes on along the minus strand of VBKO01000335.1, from coordinate 27,806 downwards.
CCGAGGCCGCGGCCGCCTTCGCCGGTCCGTGGGCCGCCCGCCTGCTCACCGTCGGGGCCGCGGTATCGTCGTTCGGCTACTGCACCGGGGTGGCGCTGGTCGGGCCGCGGTATCTCTCCGCGCTGGCGGACGACGGGCTGGTCCCTCCTGCGCTGGGCCGCCGGCATCCGAGATTCGCGACTCCGGGGGTCGCCATCGTGGTGACCGCCGCGGTCACCATGGCGCTGGCCCTGTGGGCGGACTTCGATCGACTCTCCGACCTGGGCAACGTGGCCGTCTTCGCCCAGTACCTCTCCACCTGCCTCGCGGTGCCGGTGCTCCGCTGGCTGCAGCCGGACATCCCGCGGCGCTTCCGGCTGCCGTTCGGCCCACTCATCCCCGTGGCGGGCACCGCAGGATGCCTGCTCTTCCTCAAGGACATGAAGGGCGACGATCTGCGATTCGCCCTGGTGACTCTGGCCGGCGGCCTGGCCCTGTTCGCCGTGCTGCGCTGGGCCCGCCGCTCCGCGCTGGGCCGCGCCCAGTAGCGCCCATCTGCGCGGGGACCCGGCCGTTTCCTCGACGGATCGTGGCGGGCGGATATCCTGCCCGAGGAGGAGGGATGCACCTTCGCGCGGTCGGCGCGCTGCTGTTGTTGTGCGGAGCGCTCCCGGCGGGGGCACAGGCGCCCGAGGTGGATCTGTCGCTGTTCCGACCGGCCAGCGGCGGCGACGGGACGGTGGGCGTCGAGGGAGCAAGGCCGCTTCCCGAGGGTGTCGACCCGATCGAGCTGCAGCTCCTGCTCGACGGCGCCCTGAATCCGGTCCGGCCTTCCCCGCCCCGCATCGACCGCCGGCTGGGCGGCTGGATCTCGATGCAGGGCCGGGTCGATTCGCGCATCTCGCTGTCCGTCCAGATCCCCGTCACCCTGCGCGAGGACGGCGACCTCGGCGGCCCCGGGGGGTCCCTCCTCGGGGGAGGCCTCGGCGACGTGCGCGTCGGCGTGCGCGGAGCGCTCCTCTCGACGCCTGCGCTTGCGCTCGCCGCGCAGGCCACGCTGGAGCTGGCAACCTCGCAGCCGCAGGCGCTGACCGGCGACGGGCGGTTGGGGGTCGAGGCGCTCCTCTCCGGCAGCCGCCGCCTCTCCGACCGGGTAGAGCTCCTCGGCAACGCCTTGGTGCGTTTCCGGCCGCCCCGGGACCTCGGAACCGCGCGGCTGGGCAGCCAGATCGGTCTGCGCGCGGCGGGGATCTACTCCCTCGCGCCGGCCCTTCGCGCCTATCTCGAGCTGGAAGCGCAGACTTCGGTGCGCGACCTCTCGTTTCTCACCACGCCGGCCGAGTGGCGCCTGGGCGTCCGCGCCTGCGCGCTCGGGCGCCTTGCGTTCGACGGAGCGGCGGGCACACGCCTTTCCGACGGGCTCGGCGCGCCCGACCTCCGCCTGGTCGTCTCCGTCCGCTACGCTCCCGCCGCGTGCGCAGCCGCCGCTCCGCCCGCCCCGCCCGTCGACGCGCTCCTCGCCGAGCTCGCCGCTGCGCGGGCGCTGCGCGACGCCCTGGCTCAGGCCGAGGAAGAAGCGGCGGCCGTCGCGTCCCGCGGCGCCGTCCGGGACGGCTTGAAGGACTCGGAGGAGCGGGCCGCGGCGCGCGGGCGGGCGCTGCGCGAGGCCGAGGAGCGCGACAGCGACGACGACGGCATTCCCGACATCCTCGATAACTGCCCGCTGGAGAAGGGGCCGGTGATCAACCGCGGCTGCCCCATGTCCCGCCGCCAGAAGGTGGCGATGCGCGAGGACCGCATCGACATCCTGGAGAAGGTCCAGTTCGCGCCTGGCAGCGCGCGGATCCGCCCGCGCTCTTTCGCCATGCTGGACCAGGTGGTGAGCGTGCTGAAGAACCACCCCGACGTGGTGCGCGTGCAGGTCGAGGGGCACACCGATTCGACCGGCAGCGGGCGGACCAACACCGTACTGTCGCAGGCCCGCGCCGGATCGGTGGCCGCCTACCTGGTCTCGCACGGGATCGAGCGCGCGCGGCTGGAGGCGCGCGGGTTCGGTCCCTCGCGGCCGCTGGCCACCAACGTCACCCGGACCGGTCGCGAAGCGAACCGCCGCGTCGAGTTCCGCGTCCTGGAACGCCGCCCCATCCTGGACGAGGTGCCCGCACCCGACTAGCTCAGAACGCCATCCGTTCGCACTTGCAGAGCTGGCAGGAGCGTTTCTCGTCCACCTCGCACTTGAGCCCGCCGGACGTGCATTGCGAGGCCATCTCGGAGTCGGGGCAGGCGGCGCGCTGCGGGGTCTCGGGCGAGTGCGCGCACCCGAACAGGCAGAGAGCAGCGGCGAGAGCCAGGACGAATCGCATACGCGGCAGTCTTGGGCGAGGCAGCGCCCGCGTCAACGGCCGAAGCGCGGAGGGCGCCCGAAGGCGCCCTCCGCAACTGCATCTTCGGTACCGCCGGCCTAGTCCTCGGCGCGCATCGCCGGCGCCGGGACCGGAGGCTCCGCGCCCGCGGCGATCGCCAGCGCTTCCTCGGCGGCCTCCACCTCGTCCACCGGCGTCTCCACCTCGATGTCGAGGTGCTTGTACGCCGTGAGGCCGGTGCCGGCCGGGATGAGGCGGCCCATGATCACGTTCTCCTTCAGGCCGCGCAGGTAGTCGACGCGCCCGGAGATGGCCGCCTCGGTGAGCACCTTGGTGGTCTCCTGGAACGACGACGCGGAGATGAACGACTCCGTCGAGAGCGACGCCTTGGTGATGCCGAGCAGCAGCGGCTCGCCGGTGGCCGGCTTTCCGCCCGCCGCCACCACCCGCTCGTTCTCGGCGTCGAACTGGCCCTTCTCCACCTGCTCGTCGATGAGGAAGCTCGTGTCCCCCACCTCGCTGACGCGCACGCGGCGGAGCATCTGCCGCACGATGGTCTCGATGTGCTTGTCGTTGATCTTCACGCCCTGCAACCGGTAGACCTCCTGCACTTCGTCCACCATGTAGCGGGCCAGCTCCTTCTCGCCGAGCACCTTGAGGATGTCGTGCGGGTTGGCCGCCCCGTCCATCAGCGGGTCGCCCGCCTTCACCCGGTCGCCGGCGTGAACGTTGATGTGCTTGCCCTTGCCGATCAGGTACTCGGTCGCCATGTCGGTGCGCAGCTTGCCGTCGATGTCGGGCGTGACCACCACCTTGCGCTTGCCCTTGGTGTCCTTGCCGAAGGAGACCACGCCCTCGATCTCGCTGATGACCGCGTGCTCCTTGGGCTTGCGCGCCTCGAACAGCTCGGCCACGCGCGGCAGACCGCCGGTGATGTCCTTCGTCTTGGTGGTCTCGCGCGGGATGCGGGCGATCACCTCGCCGGCGTCGACCTGATCGCCGTCGTTGACGGTGATGTTGGCCCCGACCGGGAGGTTGTAGCGCGCCGGCTGGTCGTTGCCGGGCAGCATCTTCGGGTTGCCCTTGTCATCCTCGATGACCAGGCGCGGCTGCGAGTCCGCGTCGCGCGATTCGATGATCGACTTGCGCGAGAGGCCGGTGACCTCGTCGAGCTGCTCGTTCATCGTCACGCCTTCGATGATGTCGTTGAAGCGGACGGTGCCCGGCACCTCGGCGACGATGGGCTGGGCGAACGGATCCCACTCCGCCAGCTGGGTGCCGGCCTCGATCTTCTGGCCGTCGCGCACGTTCAGCTTGGCCCCGTAGACCACCGTGTACCGCTCGCGCTCGCGGCCGTTCTCGTCCGCGATGGCCACTTCGCCATTGCGGTTCATCACGATCAGCGAGCCGTCCTTGCGCTTCACCGTCTTCAGATTGTGGAAGTGGACGGTGCCGGCGTGCCGGGTCTCGATGGTCGAGGCCTCGGCGCGACGGGTGGCGGTGCCGCCGATGTGGAAGGTGCGCATCGTCAGCTGCGTGCCGGGCTCGCCGATCGATTGCGCGGCGATGACGCCCACCGCCTCGCCGATGTTCACCTTGCGCCCGCGCGCCAGGTCGCGCCCGTAGCACTCGACGCAGATGCCGCGCGGGGCCTGGCAGGTGAGCACCGAGCGGATCTTCACCCTCTCGATGCCCGCCTCCTCGATGGCCCTCACCTTGGCCTCGTCGATCTCCTCGTTGGACTCGACGATCACCTCGTGGGTGAACGGATCCTCGACGTCGTCGAGCGCGACGCGGCCCAGGATGCGCTCGCTCATCGGCTCGATGATCTCGCCACCCTCGATGAGGGCGCCGAGCAGGATGCCGTCCATGGTGCCGCAGTCGTACTCGGTGATGATCGCGTCCTGCGCCACGTCCACCAGGCGCCGCGTCAGGTAGCCGGAGTTGGCCGTCTTGAGCGCGGTGTCCGCCAGGCCCTTGCGGGCGCCGTGGGTGGAGATGAAGTACTGCAGGACGGTGAGGCCCTCGCGGAAGTTGGCCGTGATGGGCGTCTCGATGATCTCGCCGGAGGGCTTCGCCATCAGCCCGCGCATGCCCGCCAGCTGCCGGATCTGCTGCGCGCTGCCGCGGGCGCCGGAGTCGGCCATGATGAAGATGGGGTTGAAGGAGGGCTGCTTCTTCTCGGTGTTGCCCTTCTTCACCGTCTCGGTTCCGATCTCGGCCATCATCTCGCCGGCCACCTCCTCGGTGACCTGCGCCCAGATGTCGATCACCTTGTTGTAGCGCTCGCCGTCGGTGATCAGGCCTTCGAGGTACTGGTTCTCGATCTCGGCCACTTCCTTCTGCGCCCGCTCGAGCAGCTCCTGCTTGCGCTCCGGGATCACCATGTCCTTGATGGCGATGGAGATGCCCGCCTTGGTGGCGTAGCCGTACCCGAGGCTCCGCAGCCGGTCGGCGAGGAGCACCGTCTCCTTCTCGCCGCTGGTGCGGTAGCAGATGTCGATCAGGTTCCCCAGCGTCTTCTTGTCCATCACCTTGTTGATGGCGCTGAACCCGATCTTCCTGGGGAGGATGTCCGAGAGCAGGACGCGGCCGACGGTGGTTTCCACCCGGGCGCGGCCCGCCGGCCCTCCTTCGGCGTCGTACTGCTCCATGCGGCAGGTGATCTTCGCCTGCAGGTCCACCTCGTGGTGGTCGTAGGCGGCGCGCACCTCGCCCGGCGAGGAGAACACCCGGCCCTCGCCGTGGGCCAGCGCCCGCTCGCGCGTCAGGTAGTAGAGCCCGAGCACGATGTCCTGTGTCGGCACGATGATCGGCTTGCCGTGCGCCGGCGAGAGGATGTTGTTGGTGCTCATCATCAGGACGCGCGCTTCCATCTGCGCCTCGATGGAGAGCGGCACGTGCACGGCCATCTGGTCGCCGTCGAAGTCGGCGTTGAAGGCGGAGCAGACCAGCGGGTGCAGCTGGATGGCCTTGCCCTCGATCAGCACCGGCTCGAACGCCTGGATGCCCAGGCGGTGCAGCGTCGGCGCGCGGTTCAAGAGCACCGGATGCTCGCGGATGACCTCTTCGAGGATGTCCCAGACCTCGGGGCGCTCCTTCTCCACCATCTTCTTCGCGCTCTTGATGGTGGTGACGTGCCCGCGCTCCTCGAGCTTGTTGTAGATGAACGGCTTGAACAGCTCGAGCGCCATGATCTTGGGCAAACCGCACTGGTGCAGCTTCAGCTCGGGGCCGACGACGATCACGCTGCGGCCCGAGTAGTCGACGCGCTTGCCGAGCAGGTTCTGGCGGAACCGGCCCTGCTTGCCCTTGAGCATGTCGGACAGCGACTTCAAGGGCCGCTTGTTGGGGCCGGTGATGGTCTTGCCGCGCCGGCCGTTGTCGAACAGCGCGTCCACCGCCTCCTGCAGCATGCGCTTCTCGTTCCGGATGATGATGTCCGGAGCGTTCAATTCCTGAAGGCGCTTGAGGCGGTTGTTGCGGTTGATCACGCGCCGGTAGAGGTCGTTCAGGTCCGAGGTGGCGAACCGGCCGCCGTCGAGCGGGACCAGCGGGCGCAGATCCGGCGGGATGACCGGGATCACGTCCAGCATCATCCACTCGGGCTTGTTGCCGCTCTCGCGGAACGACTCGACCACCTTGAGGCGCTTGGCCAGCTTCTTCCGCTTGGCGTCGCTGGTCGCCTCCTTCATGTCCTTGCGCAGCTGCTCGCCGAGCTGCTCGATGTCGATCTTCTTGAGCAGCTCGCGGACGGCTTCGCCCCCCATACCCGCGGTGAAGGCCTCGTCACCCAGCTCCTCGACCGCCTTGTAGTACTTGTCCTCGGAGAGGAGCTCTCCGGGCTGGAAGGGCGACTCCTTGGGGTCGATGACGACGTACGACTCGCAGTAGAGGACCTTCTCCAGGTCCTTCAGGGTGATGTCCAGCAGGTTGCCGATGCGGGAAGGCAAGGACTTCAGGAACCAGATGTGCGCCACCGGCGTGGCCAGGTTGATGTGGCCCAGCCGCTCGCGCCGCACCTTGCTCTGGATCACTTCCACGCCGCACTTCTCGCAGACCACTCCGCGGTGCTTCATGCGCTTGTACTTGCCGCAGTTGCACTCGTAGTCCTTCACCGGGCCGAAGATCTTCGCGCAGAAGAGCCCGTCCCGCTCCGGCTTGAAGGTGCGGTAGTTGATCGTCTCCGGCTTCTTCACCTCGCCGTGCGACCACTGCCGGATCTTCTCCGGGCTGGCGAGCGAGATGCGGATCGCGCTGAACGAGAGCGGATCCTTCGGCTTCTCGAAGAAATTGAAGATGTCCTTCACGTCCACGCTCCTTCCAAAACGTTGGGGATGACGGCCTGCGGCTCCCGGCTCGACGCCCTGGTCATGCCGCGGCCGTTCCCTTCTTGGGCGGGGCTGCGACCGCGGCCTGCTCGGGCGGGGTCTCCATCAGCTCGACGTCGAGGCCGAGCGACTGCAGCTCCTTGATGAGCACGTTGAACGACTCGGGCAGGCCCGACTCGAGCGCGTACTCGCCCTTCACGATCGACTCGTACATGCGGGTGCGGCCGACCACGTCGTCGGACTTCACCGTGAGGAACTCCTGCAGCGAGTAGGCGGCGCCGTACGCCTCCATCGCCCACACTTCCATCTCGCCCAGGCGCTGCCCGCCGAACTGCGCCTTGCCGCCCAGCGGCTGCTGGGTGACCAGCGAGTACGGCCCGATGCTGCGCGCGTGGATCTTCTCGTCGACCAGGTGGTGCAGCTTGAGCATGTACATGATGCCCACCGTCACGTCCTGATCGAACGCCTCGCCCGTGCGCCCGTCGAAGAGGATCATCTGGCCCGACTTCGGCAGGTTCGCGTGCTCGAGCTGTGCCAGGATCTCGGTCTCGCGCGCGCCGTCGAAGACCGGCGAGGCGAAGTGCACCCCGCGGACCAGCTTCTGCGCGAGCTTCATCAGCTCCTTGTCCGGCAAGCCGTCGAGCAGCTCCTGCATCTCCTTCGAGTCGTACACCTTCTTGAGGTCCTTCCGGACGGCGTCCGGCGACCACTTCTCGTCGATCATCGCCTGGATCTGCTCGCCCAGGCCGCGCGCGGCCCAGCCGAGATGTGTCTCGAGGATCTGCCCGATGTTCATGCGGGAGGGCACGCCCAGCGGGTTCAGCACGATGTCGACCGGCCGCCCGGACTCCAGATACGGCATGTCCTCCTCGCTCATGATGCGCGAGACGACGCCCTTGTTGCCGTGCCGGCCGGCCATCTTGTCGCCCACCGCCAGCTTGCGCTTGATGGCGACGTACACCTTGACCATCTTGATCACGCCCGGCGGCAGCTCGTCGCCCTTCTTGAGGCGCGAGATCTTCTCGCCGAAGACGAGCTTCACGAGCTCCTTCTGCTCGTTGAAGTTCTCCAGGATCTTGGCGACCTTCTCCTCCGCGCCGCCGACGGCGATCTCCGGCCAGTACTTCTCCGGGATCTCGTCGAGCAGCGTGTCGGTGACTTCCTGGCCCTTGTTCAAGAGGACGTGGCCCTTGTCGTCGACGAGCTTGGCGGTGGTCTCCTTGCCGTGCAGGAGGCGCTTGATCCGCTTGTACGCCGAGTCCTTGAGGATCTTGATCTCGTCGTTCTGGTCCTTGAGGAGCTTCGCCTCTTCCTGGTTCTCGATGTCCTTGGCGCGCTCGTCCTTGTCCACGCCCTTGCGGCTGAAGACCTTGGCGTTGATCACCGTGCCCTGCACGCCGGGCGGGACGCGCAGCGAGCTGTCGCGCACGTCGCCGGCCTTCTCGCCGAAGATGGCGCGGAGGAGCTTCTCCTCGGGAGAGAGCTGGGTCTCGCCCTTGGGAGTGATCTTGCCCACCAGGATGGAGCCCGGCTGCACCTCCGCGCCGATGCGGATGATGCCCGAGTCGTCCAGGTCCTTGAGCGCCTCCTCACCGACGTTGGGGATGTCGCGGGTGATCTCTTCCTTGCCGAGCTTCGTGTCGCGCGCGATGCACTCGAACTCCTCGATGTGGATCGAGGTGAACACGTCCTCCTTGACGATGCGCTCGCTGATGAGGATCGAGTCCTCGAAGTTGTAGCCCTGCCAGGGCATGAAGGCGACGGCCACGTTCTGGCCCAGCGCCAGCTCGCCGGTCTCGGTAGCCGGGCCGTCGGCGATGACGTCGCTCTTCCTCACCCGGTCGCCCTGCTTCACGATCGGCTTCTGGTTGATGCAGGTGTTCTGGTTCGAGCGCTGGTACTTGATCAGGTTGTAGATGTCGACCTCGCTCGCCACGTCGTGCGAGCTCTCCTTCACGTCGGCGCGCACGACGATGCGGGCCGCGTCCACCTGGTCGACCACGCCGTCGCGCCGGGCCACCACGCAGACGCCCGAGTCGCGCGCCACGGTGGACTCGATGCCGGTCCCGACCAGCGGCGCCGCGGTCCGCAAGAGCGGAACGGCCTGGCGCTGCATGTTGGACCCCATCAGCGCGCGGTTGGCGTCGTCGTTCTCCAGGAAGGGGATCAGCGAAGCCGCCACCGAGACGAGCTGGTTCGGTGACACGTCCATCAGCGAGATGTCCTCGGGACGCGCCTGGGGGAACTCGCCCGCCTTGCGGCAGGAGACCAGCGGCGTCACGAAGTGGCCCTTCTTGTCGAAGAGCGCGTTCGCCTGCGCGATGACGTGCTTCTCCTCCTCCAGCGCCGAGTAGAACTTCACCTCGTCGGTAACCCGGCCCTCGACCACCTGGCGATAGGGCGTCTCGACGAAGCCGTACTCGTTGACGCGGGCGAAGGTGGAGAGGCTGGCGATGAGGCCGATGTTCGGGCCTTCCGGCGTCTCGATCGGGCAGATGCGGCCGTAGTGCGTCGGATGCACGTCGCGCACCTCGAAGCCGGCGCGCTCGCGCGTCAGGCCGCCGGGTCCCAGGGCGGAGAGGCGGCGCTTGTGGGTGACCTCGGAGAGCGGGTTCGTCTGGTCCATGAACTGCGAGAGCTGGCTGGACCCGAAGAACTCCTTGATCACGGCCGTCACCGGCTTGGCATTGATCAAGTCGTGCGGCATGAGCGTCTCGATCTCTTGAAGACTCATGCGCTCCTTGATCGCGCGCTCCATGCGGACCAGGCCGATGCGGTACTGGTTCTCGAGCAGCTCGCCCACCGCGCGGACGCGGCGGTTGCCGAGGTGGTCGATGTCGTCGATCGCGCCCTTCCCGTTCTTCAGGTCGATGAGGTAGCGGACGACCTCGAGGACGTCCTTCTTGGTGAGGACCGCCTGCTCGAGCGGCTCGTCGATGCCGAACTTGTAGTTCAGCTTCAGCCGGCCGACCTTGGAGAGATCGTAGCGCTCGGGATTGAAGAAGAGGTTGACGAAGAGGTTGGTCGCCGTCTCCAGCGTGGGCGGATCGCCAGGGCGCAGGCGGCGGTAGATCTCCATGATCGCCTCTTCCGGCGAGGCGATCTTGTCCGCCATCAGCGTGTCGCGCAGGAACGGCCCGACGTTCAGGTTGTCGATGAAGAGCACCTGGAACTGGTCGATTCCGCGCTCGCGCAGCTGCTCGACCTTCTCCTCGGTGACCTCCTCGTTGCACTCCAGCAAGACCTCGCCGGTGTTCTCGTCCACCACGTCGCGGGCGCTGATCTTGGTGACCAGCTCCTCGACGTCGAGGGGCAGCGTGCGGATCTTGGCCTGCTCCAGCTTCTTGATCGCTCCGCGGGTGAACTTGCGGTTCTTCTTGACGATCACCTCGCCGGTCTTCGGGTTCTTGATGTCGCGGGTGGCGCGCTGGCCGGGCAGCAGCTCCAGCTCGACCGACTTCTCGTACTTGCCCTTCTCGCCGATGGAGATGGTCTCGGTGGCGTAGAAGTAGTTGAGCATCTCCTCGGGCGTGCCCTTGAACTCGATGGGGCTCTTCTTCGCGGTGTCCGGCACCGCGCCGAGGGCGCGCAGGAGCACCGTCGCCGGCAGCTTCCGCCGCCGGTCGATGCGCACGTAGAGGATGTCCTTGTGGTCGAACTCGAAGTCGATCCACGAGCCGCGGTAGGGGATGATGCGCGCGTTGTAGAGCAGCTTGCCGGAGGAGTGGCTCTTGCCCTTGTCGTGGTCGAAGAAGGCGCCCGGCGAGCGGTGCAGCTGGGAGACCACCACGCGCTCGGTGCCGTTGATGATGAAGGTGCCGTTCTCCGTCATCAGCGGGATCTCGCCGAAGTAGACTTCCTGCTCCTTGACGTCGCGGATCGACTGGGCGCCCGTCTCCTCGTCCTTGTCCCAGACCACCAGGCGCACGACCACCTTGATCGGCGCGGAGTAGGTCATCCCGCGCTGGTGGCACTCGTCGACGTCGTACTTCGGCTTCTCCAGGTGGTACGAGACGAACTCGAGCGAGCTGGTCTCGTTGAAGTCCTTGATCGGGAAGACGCTCTTGAAGACGCCCTGGAGGCCGGAGTCCTCGCGCTGCTCCGGCGCGGACTCGGCTTGCAAGAATTTGTCGTAGCTGTGCTTCTGGATGTCGATCAGGTTCGGGATGTCGATGATCTTCTGGATCTTCGCGAAGTTCTTGCGAGTACGGAAATTGTTCTGGATCGTGGCCGCCATGTCAGCGATCGCTCCCTTGCTCTAAGGACATCCGGAGACTGCCGGAAACACCCCTCGGACCTGCCCGAAGCGAAAACTCCGGCACCGGCGGGGGATCTTGAGGAACCCCCGTCGGCGCCGGCCTATTCCTAGAGAAATCCGTTACTTCAGCTCAACGGTCGCGCCGGCAGCCTTGAGCTGCTCGACGAACTTGTTCGCGTCCTCCTTCGAGAGGCCCTCCTTCACGGTCTTGGGAGCACCTTCGACGAGGTCCTTGGCCTCCTTCAGGCCCAGCCCAGTGATCGCGCGAACTTCCTTGATGACGTTGATCTTCTTGTCGCCCGCCGCGTTGAGGACGAGGGTGAACTCGGTCTTCTCCTCGGCCGGCTTGGCGGCGGCCGCGGCACCGCCAGCGGCCGGTCCGGCGGCCACGGCCACCGGCGCGGCGGCCGAGACGCCCCACTTCTGCTCGAGCAGCTTCACCAACTCGGCCGCCTGCATGACGGTGAGCGAGCTGAGCGATTCAGCAATCTGATTCAGGTCTGCCATCGGAACCGTTCCTTTTAACGACGCGTCGCGTGGGACGCAAAGGGTTGAACTGCCGTACGACGTTAGCCGCGGTCAGGCGGCCTTCTCGCTCTTTGCCTGGAGCACCCGGGCCAGCTGACTTCCCGGTGTGTTGAGCAGGCGGACCAGCTTGCTGGCCGGGGCGGAAATGACCCCCAGCAGCATTGCCCGGAGCTCGGGCAAGCCCGGCATGTCGGCCAGGGCCTTCAGGCCCGTCGCGTCGACCAGGTTGCCCTGGACCACGCCGGCCTTGACGCTCATCTTCTCGCCCTGCTCCTTGAGCACGTCCCGGAGCACCTTCGCGGGAATGACGACGTCCTCGTACCCGAGGATGATGGCGCTGGGTCCCGTGAGCTGCTCCGCGAACTGCTCCAGCGGCGTACCCTTCGCGGCGAGCCTGGCCAGGGTGTTCTTGACCACCTTGTAGTCGACCTTCGCCTCCCGGAACGTCCTCCGGAGCTTCACGGTCGCTTCGGCGTCGATGTTCTTGTAGGCGACGGCCGCGGCGAAGTTCGCCTTGGCCATCATTGCGTGGAGAGCGCCGACCATCTCCTGCTTCTCGTTGCGCTGCATCGTGTGACCTCGCAAGTCTTTCAAAAGCTCCTTCGCTCTGCTCCCTCAACACGCTCTAGATCCGGCGCCTTCGGCGCCTCCATCAGGGGGGCGGTCGCCTCCCCCCTGGACCCCCCAGAAGCTTCGTGTCCGTTCGCTCCTATTTGTGGGCGGCCGTGATCGCGGCTGCATCGAGCGGGATTCCGGGGCCCATGGTGGTGCTGATCGAGACGCCCCTCAGGTAGGTTCCCTTCGCCGTCGCGGGTCGCGCCCGCAGGATGGTCTCCAGGATCGCGTTGGTGTTCTCGAGCAGCTTCCTCGCCTCGAAGGACGCCTTGCCCACCGGCACGTGCACGATGCCCGCCTTCTCGACGCGGAACTCCACCTTGCCGGCCTTGGCCTCGCGCACCGCCCGCGCCACGTCCGCCGTCACCGTGCCCACCTTCGGGTTGGGCATCAGGCCGCGCGGTCCGAGCACCTTTCCCAGGCGGCCCACCACGCCCATCATGTCGGGCGTGGCGATCGCCACGTCGAACTCCAGCCAGCCCTCCTGCACCTTGGCGGCCAGGTCCGCTTCGCCCACCGTGTCCGCGCCCGCCTCCTGCGCCTCGCGCGCCTTGTCACCCTTGGCGAACACCGCCACCCGCACCGTCTTGCCGATCCCGTGCGGCAGCACCACCGCCCCGCGGACCATCTGGTCCGCATGCTTGGGATCGACCCCCAGCCGGATGGAGACGTCGACCGTCTCGTCGAACTTCTTCTTGGCGGTCTTGCCCACCAGCGCGCACGCCTCGTCGACCGTGTAGCGCTTGTTGCGATCCACCAGCTTCGCCGCTTCCTCGTACTTCTTCCCGTGCCTGGCCATGTGCGCGCTCCTCACTCGACGTCGACGCCCATCGAGCGCGCCGTGCCTGCGATGCTGTTCATCGCCGCTTCCAGGGAGCCCGCCGTCATGTCGGGCATCTTGGTCTTCGCGATCTGCTCCAGCTGCCGCCGCGTCAGCTTCCCCACCTTCTCCTTGCCGGGGTTGTGCGCGCCGGAGCCCTTCTTCTTCTCGGTGTGCAGCCCGAGCGCTTTCTTGATGAGGATGGCGGCGGGCGGCGTCTTCACCACGAAGGTGAAGCTGCGGTCCGAATAGATGGTGATGAGCACGGGGACGATCAGGCCTTCCTTGGCCTGCGCCTGGGTGGCCGCGTTGAACTCCTTGCAGAAGCCCATGATGTTCACGCCGTGCTGGCCGAGCGCGGGGCCCACCGGCGGCGAAGGGTTCGCCTTCCCCGCGGGGAGCTGCAGCTTGACCATTCCGGTGACCTTCTTCATTGCCTCGTCTCCAATGCTACGCCCCTTCGGGCTCCGCCCGGCTGGCGGGGGACCCGCCAGCCTCCGCTGCGTGGTTCGAACGGCTTGCCGACCGCGTTCAGGTCTTCTCCACCTGCATGAAATCCAGCTCGACCGGCGTGGCGCGACCGAAGATCGACACCAGCACGCGCACGCGGCCCTTGTCGGGGTTCACTTCCTCGACCGTGCCGTTGAAGTTCGAGAACGGCCCGTCCACCACGCGCACGTTGTCGCCTTCCTCGAATTCCACCTTCGGCTTCGGCTTGAGCGCCCCCTCGGAGAGCTGGGTGGTGAGCCGCGCGATCTCGTGCTCGCTCACCGCCGGAGGCTTGGTGGCGTTGCCGACGAATCCGGTGATCTTGGGCGTGTTCTTCACCAGGTGCCAGGTGCGGTCGTTCAGCTCCATCTGGACGAGGATATAGCCCGGGAAGAACTTGCGCTTCGAGGCGCGCTTCTCGCCCTTCACCATCTCGACCACGTTCTCCATGGGGATGAGGATGTCGCCGAAGAACTCCTCGAGGGCGTTCTGCTTGATCTTCTCCTCGAGGCTCTTCTTGGCCTTGTTCTCGAAGCCCGAGTACGTGTGGACCACGTACCATTTCTTGTCGATCTTGGTCGCACCCATGGCGGTCATCTTCTCTACAGACTCGGGTTCTGGATCTTGTCGGTGAGGAACTGCCAGCAGACGTCGAAGAGGCCCAGCAGCGCGGCGGCGATCAGGCTCGCGACGATCACCGCCACGGTCGCGGCGCGCGTCTCCGGCAGGCTGGGCCAGCTCACCTTCCGCAGCTCGGCCACGATGTCGATCGCCACGTCGCGCGTTTTCGGCGTGACCCACAGGTAGATGGCCGCCGCCACCGAGATGCCCAGCCCGATGAACGAGGACCAGGTCCAGTCGTTCCACAGCGGGCGCGTGAGCGGCTGCGTGACGCTCCAGGCGCCGAAGCCCGCGAGCAGCACGTGCTCGAGGAAGAGGCCGGCGAGGATCGCCAGCACCACAAGTCCGATCTGCACGATCCGAGTGTTCGTCATCGTCTCTCTTCAGCTTCGAGCGGGTTGGCAGGCCAGGAGGGACTCGAACCCCCAACATGCGGTTTTGGAGACCGCCGCTCTACCATTGGAGCTACTGGCCTGGAGCTACTTGGTCTCCTTGTGGTCCGTGTGCTTGCGACACCGCGAACAGAACTTCGGCTTGACCAGCTTGTCGGTCATGGTCCGCTTGTTCTTGGTCGTCGTGTAGTTCCGCTCCTTGCACACGTTGCACTCGAGCGTGATGATCGTGCGGTTCATCGGATACCCTTCTGGAAACCAGGTTGGAGCCCACCACCAGGATTGAACTGGTGACCTCGTCCTTACCAAGGACGTGCTCTACCAACTGAGCTAGGTGGGCCCGCATTCTCCTGTGACGTCCTTCGTGGAGCGGGAAACGGGATTCGAACCCGTGACATTCAGCTTGGAAGGCTGACGCTCTACCAGCTGAGCTATTCCCGCGGTCGAATGGTCGAGTGGGGGAGTTGGTGGAGGGGGAAGGATTCGAACCTTCGAAGGCGTAAGCCGGCAGATTTACAGTCTGCTCCCTTTGGCCGCTCGGGAACCCCTCCGGTTTCTCAGCCCGTCCTCCGCATCCGTTTCGTGCGTCCTCCTCGTCGGGGCGGCGGGCTTTAGCCTCTGGAGCTGGCGGCGGGAGTCGAACCCGCGACCTTCTGCTTACAAGGCAGGTGCTCTGCCGGCTGAGCTACGCCAGCCTCAAGTCCCCGGAATCATTCATGTTCACTGCGCGCGCGCCTTCCCCGGACCCTGCGGGGACGAGGGGGTCTACAAGACCTTGCGCGCCTTGTCAAGGAGCCTTCCGCCGTGCGCGCCGCTGCCGGACCACCTCGTACAACGCGATGGCGCCGGCCGCCGCCACGTTGAGCGATCCGACCAGTCCCGCCATCGGGATCCGGGCCGCGTGGTCGCACGTCTTGCGGACCAGCGGACGGACACCCCTGCCCTCGCTCCCCAGGACCAGCGCCGTGCCGGCGGTGAGGTCCACCTCGGGCAGCTCTCGCTCGGCGTCGGCGGCCAGCGCCACCGACCAGACCTGCGCGTCCTTCAGATCGTCGACAGCGCGAGAGAGATTCGTCACCCGGGCGACCGAGCAGTGCTCCAGGGCGCCCGCCGCGGCCTTGGAGACCGCCGGCGTGATGCCGGCGGCGCGGTCCTTCGGCAGCACCACTCCATGTGCGCCCAGCGCATGCGCGCTGCGGAGCAAAGCACCCAGGTTCTGCGGATCGGTGACGCCGTCGAGGAGCAGCAGGAAGGGAGGCTCGCCGCGGTCCCGCGCGGCATCGAGCAGGTCGGGCAGCTCGGCATAGCGGAACTCGGCCAGCTCGGCGCCCACGCCCTGGTGCACGCCGCCCCGGGACCTCCGCGCCAGATCGCCGTGCGGCGCATCCTCGACCCGGACGCCGGCCGCGGCTGCCGCCTCCGCGACGCGGTCGCCCCCGTGCGACCGGCGCCCGTCCCGGCCGCGCTCGAGCAACACGCGGACCACGTCCTGCGGATGGGCCTTGAGCGCTTCGAGGACCGGGTTCAGCCCGTAGACGAACCGGCTCACTCCACCACGACGGCGAGCGCCACCTCGCGCTTCTGCCGCTCGCAGAGCTTCTCGGTGCAGATGAAGAAGGTGATCTGCGCCTTCAGTTCGTCCTTCCCCGGCTGCTTGCCGACGAACGGGACTTCGAACTCGACGCCCTTGCCCTCGGTCGCCTTCGCATCCGGCCGTCCCAGCTTCTGCTTGGGAAGCTCCAACGCCGGGCCCGCGGAGACGGTCACCGAGAGCGGGGCCTCGGGCGAGACGTGCGCGTCGCTGCGCGGCACGACCGTCACCTTGGCTTGTCCCTTCTCACCTTTCTTGATCTTGAGAGACGACGGACTGGTCTCGATCTTGTACGCCTTCGCCGCATCCGCATGGGCATCCGTCTCCGCGATTGCCGGCGCCGCAATCAGGCAGGCCGCGACGAGGCTCGTCATCCAGGTCCGCATGCCTCTTAGACGCCAGAAACCCACGAATGTTGCAAGCTCGTTCAAGGAGCCTGTTTGCGGCGGGGCTGGGAACGGGCCAGTTCCTCGGCGCGGCCGATGATGGGGAGCGCCAGGTCCTTGCCGGTGGCGCGCTCCAGGCCCTTGAGGCCGGGGCTGGAGTTGACGTCGAAGACCATCGGGCCGCCATGGGTCTCGATGAGGTCGACGGCGGCCACTTCCAGGCCGACCACGCGCGCCGCTTCGACCGCGATGCGATCCACCGCCGCCGGTACCTTGACCGCCTTCAGCTGGGCCCCGCGGGCGCGCGTGTGCAGCAGCCGGCCCGGGCGCGGCCGGCGCTCCACCCAGGCGACGGCGCGTCCGCCGACGACCAGCGCGCGCAGGTCGCGCTCGCGCCGCCTCCGGACGTACCGCTGCACCAGCAGGTTGTGGCCCATCGAGAGCACGGCCTCCATGGCGGCTTCCATGGACTGGAGGCTCTCGCAAACCATCACTCCGGGCCGCTCGGCCGGCGTGAGCAGCTTGATGAGCACCGGGACCCCGCCGACCAGCTCGACCATCTCGCGCAGGTCCGACGCGGTGGCCGCCATCACCGTGGCGGGGACGGGAACACCGCTGGCCGCGAGCAGCTGCAGGGAACGCATCTTGTTGCGGCTGGAGGCGATGGCCGTGGCGTCGTTGAGCGTCGGCACGCCCATCATGCCGAAGTGGTTCACGACCGCCAGCCCGTACGCCTGGATGGACGGCGCGATGCGCGGGACCACCACGTCGGTCGGCGGCAGCTTGCGCTGCCGGTAGAACGCCGCCGGCCGGTCGTCGAGGTGCATCTCCACCCCGAGTGGATCGAGCACGCGCACGCGGGCGCCGCGCAAGCGCGCTGCCTGGGCAAGCCGGCGCGTGGTGTAGATGGACAAACCGCGGCTGAGCAGGGTGACGTGCACTGAGGGGCGAAGGGTGACCCGGCAGGCAAGACCGGTCAAGCGACCCCGATCTCGACCTCGACCGGACCCGGGGCGCAGGCCGGGTTATGCTTCACGGTGTGCTGAACGTCGTCTCCTGGTCCACCGCTCGGAAGTCGCGCACGCCCATCGTGCAGCTGGTCGCGGACCACTTGCGACCGGAGCCGACGCTCTTCGTGCTTCTCGCCGATCGCTATACGAGCGAGTCCAGCCTCCGGCCGTTCGCGCCGCTCGCCGAGAAGCTCCGGGACCGGATGCACGTGCTGGTGCTCGCGGAATGGCCGCAAGCGGAACGCGAGCGCGACGGAGAGACCCTGCTGCGCTCCCTGGGCGTGTCGCGAGAGGCATGGCCGATGCTGCTTCGCGACGAGGACGACGCGCGGTTCGCCGTCGTGCTCCACCGAGGCCGTCCCGTGGCGCTCATCAACCTCTTCTTCCGCGAGCTGCCACAAGGCTCGGACAGCCCGGAGGACCAGGAGCTGCGCGTCTGGGAGGACGAAGCGTTGCGCAAGCTCGAGGCGTTGCTCTTGCGCTTGTCCCCCTTGCCTCCAGACGCGGCTCCTCCCCCCGAGCCGCGGCGCCAACCCGACCCGGCGCCGACGCACGACCGGTTCGAGCTGATCGAGCTGGATTGATGCGCATCGCGATCCTCGCAACGCTCCTGGCGGCCGCAACCTCCTCGACCCCGAGCTCGAAGGAGGAGCTTCGCCCCCTCGCCGTGCGGCCCGTCTCCGAGGCGGCCAGCCTGGCCCGCGAGGCGGGACATGGCCGTCCCGCCGTGCTCCACTTCTGGGCCACCTGGTGCGGCGCCTGCCGCGACGAGTTCCCGCGCATCCGCAAGCTCCTCAACCGGCTGCCGGCGCGGAACGTGGGCGTGCTGCTGGTCAGCATCGACCGGCCCGACAAGCTCGAGGAGGTGAAGCGCGACCTGCGGAAGTTCGGGGTCTCGCGGCTGCCCGCGGTCGTGCTCGATGCGCCCGACCCGGAGCCGGTCGTCAAGGCGGTCGGCGAGCCCGCCTGGGACGGCACGCTCCCTTCGACGTTCGTGTTCGACTCGCAGGGAAAGCTGATCAAGAGCTTCCTCGGACGCACCGATCCGGCCGCGCTGGACCGGGCGGTGCGCGCAGTCCGTTAGTGGACATCGTGCTGGTCGCCCCGCCCGACGAGCGACAGAGGGGGCACCTGCCTCTTGAGCCGGCCCCCCTGCAGGGTACAGGCTGCGCCCCATGCAGCGGGAGACGACGGACGGGCGGGTCCTCCTCCGCATCACCGGCAGGTTCGATCCCGCCAGCGCGCTCCTTCTCGAGCGCGAGCTGGTCAAGGAAGACGTGACCGAGGAAGTGGTCCTGGACTTCGCTTCGGTCGACGAGCTGGGCGACGCGAGCGTGGCGGTGCTCAGCCACGTCCTGCGCAGCGCGCACTCGCGCTCGCTGCGCGTGCGCGGTCTGCGCCGCCACCACGAGCGCCTGCTCCGGTACTTCGGCATCGAGCTGGACGAGCACGGCGGCGTCCGCGACGAGCCGGAGCCCCGACACTGAGTGTCCGATCCTGAGGATCGGATACCGATCACCGGATACTGGAGGGACGGAGCGGCGCTCAGCGTCGCCAGGAAGCGGCTTGCGCCGCAGTCGGGTTGACGTAGATCTCGCCGGAATCCGAGTCGAGCGCGAGGCGGGTCCCGTTCCCCACCGAGTCGAAGAGCTGCCGCACGCCGAAGGCCGAAGGCACTCCCAGCGCGGTCAGCACCGGCGCTCCGGTCGCGTCCTCCGCGACGCCCGCGCACAGCGCGCCCACCGCGCCGCTCGCCCAGGCGCGCAGCGCGGACAGTCCCGAGACGTGGACGGCGACGATCAGCTCGCCCCGGCGTACCCGGACGGGCTCCAGCCCGGCATGGCGGTGCGCCACCCCCCCGAGGAACGCCTCCACGTCGACCGCCCGCCGCGCGGCTGGACCGTGGCTCGCCAGCGTGCGCGCGAACTCGGCCGCGATGCGCTCCAGCGCAAGCGACGGAGGCAGGCCGGCCGAGAGGTGCTCGACGGCGCGCTCCTGCAGGCGCCTGTCCTCGGCCACGGTCGCGGCCTCCTCCAGCTCGCGGACGCGGTCGTGCAAGACCGATCGGGCGCGCTCTGCCAGCGCGCGGATCTCCTCGCGCTCCGCGGTGAAGGCATTCATCAGATCGCTGTGGGGGTCCTCGGAGGAGAGGTCCCCCGTGCGCTGGCGCCGGGGAAGCGCGCGGGAGAGCACCCGCGCCGCGCCCAGCACGCGCCCCCGGCCGTTGCCGGCGCCGTGCAGGAGGAGGTTCGCGCCCTGCGGGTGCTGCGCTTCCAGAACAGCGGTGATGGCGCGGCTGGCCGCGGTCGCGAGCAGCACGTCCGCTTCGGAGAACGGACCCTTCTCCCGCTGCAGCACCAGCACTCCGCGCGGCCTGGGGCCCGCGAGCAACGGCAGGGCGAGGAATGCCGGGTAGCGCTCCTCGGCGAGCTGCGGAAAGTACTCGAATTGCTCCACCACGCCCGCATCGTCGACCGTCATCGGCCGCATCGTCTCCAGCGCCGTGCCGGTGATCCCCTGCCCCACCTTGAGCCGGACCTCGCCGAGGACCGCCTCGGGGAAGCCATGGTTGCCGCGCAGCACCAGGTCGTCCCGGTCCTCCAGCACGTACACCGAGGCGACCGGGGACGCGCACAGCGCCGAAAGCTGCTGGCACAGGTAGCTCAACGTCGCGGAGACACTGCCTGCGCTCGGGCCGGCGGCGAGCCGAAGCGCCGCCTCCAGCCGCCGCGACGGCGCGATGAGCTGCAGAGGGACGCGAGGGGCGGTCACGCCGCCAGATTAGCAGGAGCGGGACCGGCTTGCCGATCAGTGGACCTGCGGCTGCAGCTCCACCTTGATCCAGCCCGGCTGGCGCCGGTCGAATTCCTTGTACGCCTCGATGGCGTCCGACATCGGCGCCCTCTGGCTGAGCAGCCGGCTCGGATCGACGGCGCCGGCGCGCACGAGCTCGAGCAGCAGAGGGAGGTAAGCGCGGTGGTTGCAGTTCCCCATCTTGACGGTGAGGTTCTTGTTCATCGCCATGCCCAGCGGGAACACCTTCGATCCGGGCGGGTAGACCCCGATCACCGACAGCGTGCCCGCCTTGGCCAGCGCCATCACCGCCCAGCTGACCGCCAGCGAGGGCGCGTCGCCCGGGTGCCAGTTGTCGCCGTCCGGGTTTTGCTTGGGCGCGACCTTCTCCACCTCCTCGGCCAGCGCCTTCTTCTCCTCCTTCGGGAGCGCCTTGCGCGCCGGTCCGCGCTGCGGAGCCACCGCGTCCACGCCCACTGCGTCGATGGCGCGGTCGACGCCGATGCCGCCGGTGAGCTGCTTGAGCGCCGCGACCGGCTCCTCCTCGTCGAAGTTGATGACCTCCGCTCCTTGCGCCCTCGCGGCGTCGAGGCGCGACTCGATGCAGTCGATGGCGAAGATGCGCCCCGCCCGCATCAGCTTGGCCGAGGCGATGCAGAGCTGCCCGACCGGACCGCAACCGAAGACGGCCACCGTGTTTCCAGGTTTGATCTCAGCCAGCTCCGCGCCGAAGTACGCGGTGGGGAAGATGTCCGAGAGCACGATGGCCTGCTCGTCGCTCACCTCGTCGGGCAGGTCGAGCATGTTCACCGCGCCGAAGGGGATGCGGGCGTATTCCGCCTGCAGCCCGTCGAACGGGCCGCTCATCGCGGGTCCGCCGAAGAAGGCCGTTCCGGCGTCGCGCCCGTTCGGATTCGCGTTGTCGCACTGCGCGTAGTAGCCGGCCCGGCAATACGAGCAGTACCCGCAGCCGATGGTGGACGGGATGACCACCCGCTCGCCCACCTTGAAGTTTCGCACTTCCTTCCCCAGCTCTTCGATCACCCCCACGCCCTCGTGACCGAGGATGGTCCCGGGCTTCACTCCGGGCAGGGTTCCGCGGATGAGGTGCAGATCGGTGCCGCAGATCGCGCTGGCCGTCAGGCGCACGATCGCGTCGGTCTGCTCGCGGATCTTCGGCTCCTTCACCGTGTCGAGCCGGACGTCGCCGATCCCGTGGAACACGATCGCCTTCATGGGGGCCTCCTCGTTTGCCGTGACGGTGGA
The DNA here is from genome assembly GCA_005888115.1 of Deltaproteobacteria bacterium. GTDB lineage: Bacteria > Myxococcota > Myxococcia > Myxococcales > 40CM-4-68-19 > VBKO01. The sequence goes on along the minus strand of VBKO01000335.1, from coordinate 6,364 downwards.
GATGGGCCCGCGCCGCCACAATGGGCGCTCGCTCCGGCTGGCCCGCGTGCGGTAGGACTGCGGGAAGATGGGCGAGGGCCCCCTCGATCGGGATGCGGCGCAGCTCCGGCGGCTCGGCTACGCGCAGCAGCTGCTCCGCGACATGGGCGGGTTCGCCAACTTCGCCATCAGCTTCTCCATCATCTCCATCCTCACCGGCGCGGTGACGCTCTACGGCCACGGCCTGAAGCACGGCGGCCCGCTGGAGATGACGCTCGGGTGGCCGCTGGTGTCCTTGCTCACGCTGCCCGTGGCCGCGTCTCTCGCGCAGCTCGCCTCGAGCTATCCCACCGCCGGCGCGCTCTACCACTGGGCGGCGCTGCTCGGCGGGCGCGGCGCCGGCTTCTTCACTGCCTGGCTCAACTGCATCGGCCAGTTCGCCATCACGGCGGGCATCGACTACGGCCTCGCGCAGTTCGTCGTCGCGCTGCTCGGGCTCGCCCCCCAGCGCACACTCGGGGTTTATGCGGCAGTCCTCGTCAGCCACGCGGTCATGAACCACCTCGGGGTGCGGCTCGTCGCCAGGCTCAACGACCTCTCCGCCTGGGTCCACATCGCCGGCGTGGCGGTGTTGGTCATCGGGCTCGTTGCCTTCGCGCCGCGTCAGCCGGTGCAGTTCCTGCTCACCCGTTTCACCGACGCTCCGCGTCCGTACTGGCTCGGGTTCCTCCTCGGACTCCTGCAGGCAGGGTGGACCTTCACCGGGTTCGATGCCAGCGCCCACGTCTCCGAGGAGACGCACGATCCGACGCGCAATGCGCCGTGGGGCATCTTCCTGTCCGTCGCGGTGAGCGCCCTCGTCGGCTGGGCGCTTCTCCTCGCGGTGACGCTCGCCATCGGAGACCTGCCCGCGACCGCCGCCGCCGAGAACCCGTTCATCCACGTCCTGCGCGGCGCTCTCGGGACTCGCGCCGGCGGCGCGCTGGTGTGGGTGGCAATTCTGGCGATGTGGTTCTGCGGGCTCTCCTCGGTGACCTCCAACTCGCGCATGCTGTTCGCCTTCGCGCGCGACGGCGGCCTGCCGTTCTCGCGGCAGGTGGCCGCCGTCTCCCAGCGTTACCGCTCTCCGCACGTGGCGGTCTGGATCTCCGCCGCGGCGGCGTTCGCGGTGGCTCTCTGGTCGCACGCCTACTCGGCGATGACCGCGCTCAGCACGATCGCGCTCTACGCCAGCTACGGGCTGCCCATCTGGATGGGACTTCGCGCCCGCCGCAGCGGCCGGTGGACCCGTTTCGGGCCGTGGCACCTCGGCCGCTGGTCGACGGCGGTGAACGTCGCCGCGCTGCTCTGGATCGCGGCGTTGACCGTCCTCTTCGTCCTGCCCCCGAACCAGGTGGCCGGTTACACGTTCGCTGGCGCCCTCGCGCTCGTCTGCGCCTGGTGGTTCCTCTGGATGCGCTCGAGGTTCAAAGGGCCGCCGGTGCGCGACGCTTGAACGCTCGCCGGGCGACGCCAAGAGTCGTTGTGCGGCGGGATGTTCCGGGCTACACAAGCGGTCAGTCCCGCATCGGAGGAACCTTGATGCAAGACCAGACTTCCGCCCGCACGCCACGCAACCTGGATCAAGCCGTCGTCCGGTTTGCCGGCGACTCCGGCGACGGCATGCAGCTCACCGGCACGGAGTTCACCCGCGAGGCGGCGCTCCACGGCAACGACCTGGCGACATTCCCGGATTTCCCGGCGGAAATTCGCGCACCTGCGGGCACCACCGCGGGCGTTTCCGGGTACCAGATCCAGTTCGCGGCGCACGAGGTGTTCTCGGCCGGCGACCAGCCGGACACGCTCGTCGCGATGAACCCGGCGGCCCTCAAGGTCCACCTCGCCGATCTCAAGAAGGGCGGCCTCCTGGTGGTCAACGAGGCGTCCTTCACGCCGGGAGACCTGACGCGCGCGGGGTGGAAGTCGAACCCGCTCACCGATGGCACCGTCGAGGGCTACCGCGTCATCCAGGTCGACTTCGACAAGCTGGTGACGCTCGCCTGCGAGGGGATGGGTCTGCCCGCCAAGGACGTGCAGCGCACCAAGAACTTCTTCGCGCTGGGATTCGTCTTCTGGCTGTACTCGCGCGACACGGCCCGGGAGGAGAGCTCGATCCGCGAGCGCTTCGCCAAGCGGCCCGACCTGGCCGAGGCGAACCGGCGCGCCTTCAAGGCCGGCTACTACTACGGCGAGACCACCGAGGCCGCTGACGCGCCGTACCAGATCGCCCCCGCGCGCCTGCAGCCGGGCACCTACCGCAACGTGATGGGATCGACGGCGCTGGCGCTGGGGCTCATCGCGGCGGCGCGCCAGTCCGGCTTGCGGCTTTTCTTCGGCAGCTACCCGATCACGCCCGCGAGCGACGTCCTGCACGAGTTGGCCAAGCACCGGCAGTTCGGGGTGACGACCTTCCAGGCCGAGGACGAGATCGCCGCGGTGACCGCGGCCATTGGCGCCTCGTTCGGCGGCGCGCTCGGGGCCACCGCGTCCAGCGGCCCGGGGGTCGCACTCAAGACCGAGGCGATCGGCCTGGCGCTGATGATCGAGCTGCCGCTCGTCATCGTGGTCGCGCAGCGTGGCGGTCCCTCGACGGGCCTGCCCACCAAGACGGAGCAGTCCGACCTGTTCCAGGCCGTCTACGGCCGCAACGGCGAGTCTCCCGTGCCGGTGCTCGCGACGCGGTCGCCGGCCGACTGCTTCGACGCCTGCATCGAGGCCTCGCGCATCGCCATCGAGTATCGTACACCCGTTATATTATTGTCGGACGGCGCGATCGGGACCGGCAGCGAGCCCTGGAAGCTGCCCGACCTCGAGGCGTTGCCGCGCATCGACGCCAAGCTGCGCACCGATCCGGAGGGCTTCCAACCCTACGATCGCGATCCCGAGACGCTGGCCCGGCCGTGGGCGGTCCCCGGGACCAAGGGGCTCGAGCATCGCGTCGGGGGCCTGGAGAAGGACGCGACGACCGGGAACGTCAGCTACGACGCGCAGAACCACGAGAGGATGGTGCGGACGCGCGCGGAGAAGGTGCAGCGGGTGGCGCGGACCTACCCGCCCACCGAGGTGGCCGGCGATCCCGACGGTGACGTGCTGGTCATCTCCTGGGGCGGCACCTACGGCTCCGTCACGCAGGCCCTGATCGACGCGCGCGCCGCCGGAATGCGCGTCGGCCACGTCCACCTGCGCTACATCCACCCGCTCCCGCTCGACCTCCTGACGGTCGCGGCGCGCTACCGGAACGTGCTGGTGCCCGAGCTGAACCTGGGGCAGCTCCGCCTGCACCTGCGCGGTCAGCTGGGCATGGAGACGGTGGGCCTCAACAAGGTGCAGGGAAAACCCTTCCACGTGGCCGAGGTGCGCAGCGCGATCGAGAAGCTGGCGCCGCGGGCCAAGGAGATTGCATGAGCGGCAAGCTGAACCTGGCCAAGAAGGATTTCGTCAGCGATCAGGAAGTGCGCTGGTGCCCCGGCTGCGCCGACTTCGCCATCCTCGCCACCGTGCAGAAGGTGATGCCCGAGCTGAACGTGCCCAAGGAGAACATCGTGTTCGTCAGCGGCATCGGCTGCTCGAGCCGCTTTCCCTACTACATGAACACGTACGGGATACACGGCATCCACGGCCGCGCTCCGGCCATCGCGACGGGCCTCAAGATGGCGCGGCCCGAGCTGACGGTGTTCGTGGTGACCGGCGACGGGGACGGGCTCTCCATCGGCGGCAACCATCTCATCCACGCCCTGCGGCGCAACGTCGATCTGAAGATCCTCCTCTTCGACAACCGCATCTACGGCCTCACCAAGGGACAGGCCTCGCCCACCAGCGAGCTGGGCAAGAAGACCAAGTCCAGCCCGTACGGCACGGTGGATCGGCCCTTCAATCCGCTCACGCTGGCCCTCGGCGCCGGCGCGACGTTCGTCGCCCGCAGCGTGGCGACCGACACGACGCACCTGGCGCAGGTGTTGCGGCGCGCGGCGGCGCACAAGGGGGCCGCGTTCGTCCACATCTGGCAGAACTGCCCCGTGTTCAACGACGGCGCCTTCGACGAATGGTCCGAGCGCGAGGTCCGCGACGACTCCTTGCTCAAGCTGGAGCACGGCAAGCCCCTGGTGTTCGGCAAGTCGAAGGAGAAGGCGCTGCGCATCGGCGACGGCTTCCGGCTGGAAGCGGGCCCGATGACCGGCAGCGCGCTGGTCCACGACGAGACGCGCGACGACCTGGCACTCGCCATGGCCCTGGCGGCGCTCGAGCCACCTCTCCCGCAGCCGATGGGCGTTCTCCGCGCCGTGCAGCGGCCCACGGTCGACGCGTTGGCGCGCGAGCAGGAGGAAGAGGCGGCCCGCAAGCGACCCCCGGACTTGAGGGCGCTCCTCCACTCCGGCGACGTGTGGACGGTGGGCACGAACTGACGAGGTTGCGCTCTGGCCGGGCGCGGAGCACTTCACCGGCATGCGCAATCGATTCGGGCCGGTGAAGGCGTCGGTTCCGCCCATCGGGCAAGGAACCTGGCAGCTGGAGCACCACCACCGCTCGCAGGTGGTGGCCGCGCTCGGCCGCGGCCTCGAGCTGGGCCTCGCGCACGTCGACACGGCCGAGATGTACGGCGACGGCTCCGTCGAGGAGATGGTCGGCGAGGCGATCGAGGGGCGGCGCGACGAGGTGTTCCTCGTCTCCAAGGTGCTCCCCTCCAACGCTTCCCGCCGGGGCACGGTGACCGCCTGCGAGCGGTCGCTGCGGCGCCTCCGGACCGACCGGCTCGACTGCTACCTGCTGCACTGGCCCTCGTCGGAGCACCCACTCGAGGATACGATCGCGGCCTTCGAGGACCTGCAGCGCAGCGGCGCCATCCGCTCGTACGGGGTGAGCAACTTCGACGAGGACTTGCTCCGCAAGGCCGTCGCCATCGCCGGCCGCGGCAAGATCGCGTGCGACCAGGTGCTCTACCATCTCGAGGAGCGCCACGCGGAGGCCGGCCTCATCCCTCTCTGCGAGGAGCTGGGGATCGCCTTCGTGGGCTACAGCCCGTTCGGCTCGGGCAGCTTCCCCTCCCCGCAGTCGCGCGGAGGCAAGGCGCTCGCCGAGATCGCGCGGGCGCACGGCGCCACGCCCCGGCAGGTGGCGCTCGCCTTCCTCACGCGGCGGCCTTCGCTCTTCACCATCCCCCGCTCGAGCCGGGTCGAGCACACCGAGGAGAACGCGGGCGCGCTGAGACTGAAGCTCAGCGAGGCGGAGCTCGCTCGCATCGACGCCGCCTTCCCGGTGCGCCGCCGCCGCGAGTTGCCCACCCTGTGAAATCCGCTCACCGGTACGTGATCATCTCGGCGTCGGGCAGGTGCGGGACGGAGTTGAACGACCGCAGCGACCAGCGCTCGCCGGAGAAGAGGAACTCGGAGACCGACGAGTTCCGCACGTGCCAGGCGAGCCCCAGCGCCTTGTCGTCGTCGAGCGAGAGCGCCGTCTGCGCGGCGGCGACGATCACGCCCGCCGAGGTGAACACCGCCACCGTGCGGCCCGACGGAGAGCGCGCGAGATTTCCGTCGGTGCGGAATTCCTGGGCGGCGCGGAGCCCCCGCTGCACGCGGGAGTGGAAGTCGCCCCAGCTCTCCACTCCCTTCGCGGCGATCTGGCCCTTGACCCACATCGTGATCACGCCCTCGAAGAGGCGGCCCATGATGCGGGCGCGCGCCTCGTCGCCGCCGGCGGCCAGCATCGAATCGCCGATCGCGCGCAGGTGCGCGTGCCGCTCGAACAGCTCGGGCATCTGCTCGCGGAAGATGGGCTCGATGCGCATCTCGTCGAGGTCCTCGAGCACGACCGGCGCCGGCCAGCGCCTGCCGGAGGCGGAGTAGGCCTCGCCGCACAGCTCGGCGCTGCGCACCTGCCGCAACCGCGGGCCGGTGAACACGCGCGTCACTTCCAGCCCGCGCCCCGCCCACAGCTCACCGAGGAGGCGCGACTGCGCCTCGCCCACGGTGGACAACCGATCGTAGTTCTCCTCGAACCACGAGGCCTGCCCGTGCCTCACCAGCAGCATCGTCGCCATCGGGAGCGCGAGTGAACGGTGCCTGGCGCCGCAGGTCAAGGGGCAGCGGCCGGCTTCACTCGAAGTGGGCGTTCGCGACCGGGAGCACCTTGAGCCCGGCGGGATTGTTGTCGGCCCAGTTCACTAGCCCGATCTGCACCCCGTGCAGCCGCGATGCGTAGTTCAAGAGCCCGATGGCAACGCCGCGCTGCTCACCGAGAACGCGGTTGAACGCGCTCACCGAGACGCCCTCGAGCCTGCCGCCCGCCGCCAGGTGGAAGTACGCCGGCGCGACCACGACGCCTTGTACCTCCTTGCCGCCCACTGCCA
>VBKO01000279.1 GCA_005888115.1 Deltaproteobacteria bacterium | reverse complement strand
GGCGCTGCTTTCCGGTCAGCTCAGCCAACCCGCGGCCCGGGCTTGCCGAACAGCTCCTGCTGCTCGGGGATGAGCCCCAGCGCCTTGGCGACGGGCGCGAAGCTGCGCCGGTGGATGACGCAGGCGCCCAGCTTCTCCAGCGCATCGAGATGGTCGGGCGTCGGATACCCCTTGTGGTGCGCGAAGCCGTAGCCCGGGTGCTCGCGGTCCAGCTCGCACATCAACCGATCGCGGTGGACCTTGGCAACGATGCTCGCCGCGCCGATGGTGATGCTCTTCGCATCGCCCTTCACGATCGGCTGCTGCGGGATGTCGAGGTCGCGCAGCCGGCGCGCGTCGACCAGGAGGTGCTCGGGCCGCGGCGCCAGCGCGATCACCGCGCGCCGGAGCGCCAGAAGCCCTGCGTGGTAGATGTTCAGCGAGTCGATCTCCGCCACCTCCGCCCGGCCGATCCCCACCGTGACGCAGACGGCGCGGATCTCCGGGTCCAGCGCATCGCGCTCTTCCGGCGTCAGCTGCTTGGAATCGTTCACGCCCTGGATCCGCGTCCCGGGCCGCAGGATCACCGCCGCCGCGATCACCGGGCCCGCCAGAGGCGCCATCCCCACCTCGTCCACGCCCGCCACCAGGGTGAAGCCCTGTTCCCACAGCGGCTGCTCGAAGGCGCACAGGCGCGAGAGCCTGCGCCCCTCGGCCTGCGCGGCGTGGATGCGCTTCAGGATCCGCTCGGCGACCGCGCGCGCGCCGGAGCGCGGATCCTCGCGGAGCGCGCTGAGGCCGCCGCGGGGGAGCTCCTCGTCGCCGTCGGCATAGCGCCTGCGCAGCTCGTCCACCGACATGCGGCACAGCTCGTCGAGCCGCGCCATCAGGCCATCCTGGGGTTCTGGGACTCGATGCGCTTCTTGAAGTTCGTCAGCAGGCCGGGCAACGACTGCTCCGCCAGCATGCGCTCGACCATCGAGGGCACCAGCGCGCCGAGCTTCAGGTCGATCTTGTAGGTGGCCTCGGTGCCCTCGGGGACGGCCTTGAGGATCCAGGCGCCGTCGTTCCCCTTCATCATCTCGCCGCGCACCATGGTCCAGGCCAGCTCGTCCGGCGGCCGGGCCGTGTGCTTGAGCGTGTAGGTGATGACCTTGGCCTTGAGGTCGACCGTGTAGGTGACTTCCTTCACGTTCCCGGCCCCGAACTCGACCTTCGCCTTCTTCACCTCGGGCAAGAACTCCGGGTACTTCTCGTAGTCGGTGATCACCGCGAAGACCTTCTCGGGAGGCGCGTTGATCACGATGCTCCGCTCGGCTTTGGCCATTCCGCCGTTCCTCCGTTCAAGGACCGTTGCTGCATACCACGGTGGAGCAGGAGCAAGAGAGGCGGCTGGAGCAGGCGAGGGAGCAGCGCGAGGACCAGCATCCCGCCGATCACCACGATGGCCAGCGGCTTCTGCGTCTCGCTGCCGATCCCGCGGGAGAGCGCCGCGGGCAACAGGCCGATCAGCGCCACCGAGGCGGTCATCAGCGCCGGCCGCAGGCCACGCTGCGCCGCGAGCCGCGCGCCCTCCTCCAGCGAGCGGCCCTCGCGCCACATCTTCTGCGCGTAGCTGACGACGATGATCGCGTCCTGCACCGCGATTCCGAAGATGGAGATGAACCCCATCGCGGCGGAGATGGAGAGGTGGGTGCGCGTGGCCAGGAGGGCGAAGACGCCGCCCGCGCAAGCCGCCGGAATGCTGAGCAGGACCAGCAGCGTGTCCTTCATGGTGCCGACCGCGCTGTAGACCAGGAAGGCGATGATCAGCAGCGTGACGGGGATGATGACGCGCAGCCGCTGCGCCGCCTCGCGGAGCTGGTCCGCCTCGCCGGCCCATTCGACGTGCGTGTCGTACGGCAGGTGGACCTCCTGCTCGACGCGGGCCTGCGCCTCGGCCACCGTCGAGCCGAGGTCGCGGCCGCGCACGCTGAACTTCACCGGCGCGTACCGCCGCTGGTCCTCGCGGTAGACGAGCGACGGTCCCTCGGCCTCGGTGATGCGCGCCATCTGCCCGAGCGGCACCTGCGCGCCGTCCGCCGTGGGCACCAGGATCTGCCGGATCGCCTGGAGGTTCTTCCGGTAGGGCTCCGCCCAGCGCACCACCAGGTCGAAGTGCTTCTCGCCCTCGTATACCTGGGTGACTGCGGAGCCACCGATGGCCGCTTGGACCAGGCTCATCACGTCGCCGACGTTGAGGCCGTAGCGGCCCACCGCCTCGCGGTCGGGCACGATCCGGACGTCAGGCTGCCCCAGGGTGCGGAAGACGCCCAGGTCCTCGACCCCGCGCACCGCTTGCAGGACGCGGGCGATCTCGGCGGCCTTCTGCTCGTTGAGGCGCAGGTCGGGGCCCACCACCTTGACCGTGTTCTCGCCCTTCACGCCGCTCATCGCCTCCTCGACGTTGTCGGCGATGTACTGCGAGAAGTTGAAGTCCACTCCGGGGAACGTCTCGCGCAGATCCCGCGAGAGCTGGGCGGTGAGCCCGTCCTTGGTCACGCCGCGCCGCCACGAGGACGGTAGCTCGAGCGGCGCGAACAGCTCGATGTTCTGGAAGCCGGAGGGATCGGTCCCGTCGTCGGGGCGCCCGAGCTGCGAGACGACCGTGCGGACCTCGGGCAGGCCGCGGTGGCCCATGTCACAGGTGCCCTCCGGCGGGCAGCCGAGCAAGATCCGGCGCATGCGGCCGACGTACTTCGCCGACTGCTCCAGGCTGATGGAGAGAGGGAGCGTGGCCCGGATCCAGAAGTTGCCTTCCTCGAGCTTGGGCATGAACTCGCTGCCGATGAAGCGCAGCAGCGCCCCGGCCGCGACCACCGGCGCCAGCGCAATGAGGAGAGCCACGACGGGACGGCGGAGCGAGAAGGCGAACAGCGGCCGGTAGGTCCGGTCCAGCCAGCGCAGGAACGCGTTGTCGTGCGCGTGCTCCGCCTCGTGCGCTCCTTCCGCGCCGTGCGCCTCCGGGTCCACCTTCAGGAGGCGCGCGGCCAGCACGGGAGTGAGCGTCACGCTGAGCAGCACGGCGCCCCCGATGGAGAAGGCGTACGTGTGCGCCATGGGCGAGAAGATGACGCCCGCCACGCCGGTCAGCGTGAACAAGGGGAAGAAGGCGACGGTGATGATCAGCACCGAGAAGAGCATCGGCGGGCCGATCTCGGCGGCCGCCGCCCGGACCCGCTCGCGCACGGCGCCGCTCCCCGCGCCGCCGAGGTGGCGGTAGATGTTCTCGACCATGATCACGGTCGAGTCGATGATGATGCCGAAGTCGACCGCGCCCAGGGAGATGAGGTTCGCGGGAGTCCCGGTCGCGATCATCCCGCAGAACGCTGCGAGGAGCGCGAGTGGGATGTTCACCGCCGCCAGGGCCGCCGCGCGCGCCTGGCCGAGGAAGACCCAGAGGACGAGCGTCACCAGGATCATGCCGATGAGCAGGTTCTCGATCACCGTATGGGTGGTCAGATGGACCAGCCGCTCGCGGTCGTAGTACGGCTCCAGGGTCATGCCCGGCGGGAGCAGGTGGTACTTGCGGACCTGCTCCACCTTCTCGTGCACGCCCTGCAGGGTCTTGAGCGAGTCGCCGCCGTAGCGCATGAGCACGATCCCCTGCACCACGTCGGGCTCCAGGTCCTTGCCGACGATGCCCAGCCGGGGCGCCGCGCCGTCGGCGACGTCCGCCACGTCGCCCACGTTCTGGTTGGCGTTTCCGATGGCAGTTGCGAGCTGCTGCAGGGTCAGCCCGTGGCCTTTGAGCCGGAACGGATCCACGTCCACGTGCACCTGGCGCGTCTCGCCGCCGAACCCGACCACGTCGACGATGCCGGGAACCTGGCGGAACTGGCGTTCGAGGATCCAGTCCTGCGCGGTCTTGAGCTCGGCGAGCGAATATCCGGGCCCGCGCAGCACGTAACGGTAGATTTCCCCGATCGCGTTCCACGGCGAGAGCTGCGGCTGCACTCCGCTGGGCAGCTGGATGAACTGCAGCCGGTTGATGACGCGCTGCTGCGCCTCCACGTAGCTGGGGTTCCAGTCGAAGTAGCACTTCACGTCGGAGAGGCCGAACAACGACTGCGAGCGGACGTGCTCCAGGTCGAGCATGCCCGCGAGACCGTTCTCCAGCGGGATGGTGACGTACCGCTCCACTTCCTCGGCCGACAGGCCCTGCGGCTGGGTGATCACCTCGATCATCGGCGCGACCGGATTGGGGTACGCCTCGACGTCGAGCTGCGTGTAGCAGTAGAGACCGACGCCCAGGAGGCCCAGCGCGAAAGCCAGCACGAGCCCGGGGAAGCGCAGCGCGGCGTCGACCAGGCGGCCCATCAGAGCATCCCGGAGAGGAGCAGCGCCCCGGACACGACGACCTGCTCGCCGCGCGAGAGGCCGGAGAGCACCACCACGGGATCCGCGTCATCGGACTCGACCTGCACCCGCCGCTGCTGGAAGCGCAGCAGGCCGTTCTCGGTGCGGCCGACCTCGACCAGGACCACCGTCTGCTCGCCGATGTGGAGGAGCGCGCTGCGCGGGATGGCCAGCGCGTTGCGCGGCGCTGTCGAGATGAGGAGCGTCGCGTACATCTCGGGGAGGAGGTCGCGGGACGGGTTGCGCAGCGTGGTGCGCACGCGGGCGCTGCGGGTCTGGGGATCGAGGGTCGAAGCCATCCATTCGACCCGCCCGGTGAAGGCGCGATCGGGATAGGCGACCACCTTCACGGTCAGCTTCGCCCCGGGCTGGACGCGGGGGAGGTCCATCTCGAACACGTCGGCGATGGCCCAGACCTGGTCCAGGTCGCCGACGGTGAACAGCTCCGGCGAGCTGCCTCCCGAGGACTGTCCCGCGACCTCCATCCCCGGCGTGACGGTGCGCGCGACCACCTCGCCGTCGATCGGCGCCCGCAGCGTGACGGCCTGCGAAACGCCCCCCGCGCCGCCCTGGAAGAGCCGTGCTCGCTGGCGGGCGCGGGCCAGCTCGGCGGCGGCGCGGTCGCGGGCGGCTTGCGCGGCTTCCAGATCCCGCTGAGCGGCCGCGTGCGCCTCGAACAGCTCGCGTTGGCGCCGCAGCTCGCGCTCGGCGGCCTGCAGATCGGCCTCGGCCTTGCCCACGTCCGCCGCCGCCACGCCCACGTCTGGCGATTCCAGCGTCACCAGCGGCGCGCCTTTCCTCACGCGCTGCCCGAGCTGCGCCTCGATGTGGCTGACGCGACCGGTCACCGGAGAGAAGACGTGGGCCACGTGCGAGTCGTCGAAAGCGATGCGGCCTGGGGCGGGCAGCTCGGAGGCGACCGGCTGTTCTTCCACTGCCGCCACCGCGACCTGGCCGGCCTGCATCTGCTGCGGCGATAGCCAGGCCTCGCCGGGCGGGGGGCGTGGCTCCTCGCGCTCCTCCCGGCGGCAGGAGAGGAGGAACAGGAGCGAGGCGGCTGCGGCGCGCCTCACGAGCGCAGCTCCTTGCCGACGGCGGCCTCGAGCTTGAACAGGTTCAGCCACAGGTCGTGCAGGTCCTGCAGGTACTCGGCGCGCACCTGGGCGAAGGCGCGCTGCGCGTCGAGCAACTCGAACAGGCGCGCCGCGCCCTTCTCGTACTGGATGCGCGTGAGGTCGCGCGCCCGCTGGGCGCGCTCGAGGAGTCCGCCGCGCATCCGGTCGACCAGCTTGCGGCTGGCGGCGAATGCTCCGTACGCGGTGACCACCTCGCTGGCGAGCTGAGCGGCCGCCTTCTCGCGCTGGACCGCCTGGGTGCGCAGGTCCGCCTCCGCGCGCTGCACCTCGCCCTGCTGCCGGTAGAAAATTGGCACCGGCAGCGAGGCGCCGACGGTGACCGTGGGAGGCGTCACGGCGGAACCCCCGGTGCCCTCCTGCGCGTACTGCGCGGACAGCGTCACCTCGGGAATTCGCTGCCTGCGCGCGAGGTCGAGTGCCGCGCGGGCGCGCGCCTCCTGCCGCTCGAGCGCGCGCAGGTCGGGCCGCGCCTGTGCCGCTGTCTCGAGGAGCGCGCCGGCGTCGCCCGGGGCGATGCCCAGTCGAGCGGCCTGCTCCAGCAGCTCGGGATCGACGCGAAAAGCGGGCAACGGCCCGCGCACGGCGAGCAGGAACGCGACCTGCGCGCGCCCGGCGCGGTCGGCCTGCTCGGCGAGATCGACGGCCTGCTCCGCCTCCTGGGCGGCGACCTGCGCCCGGGCCAGCTCGGCCTCGCTGATCGCGCCGGCGCGGAAGCGCGTCTGGTCGAGCTGCTCCGTCTGCCGGCCGAAGTCGAGCAGCTCGCGCGCCAGATCGAGCTGCGCCCGCTGCAGAGCCGCGTCGACCATCGCCTGCTGAAGCGCGAGCCGCAGCGTCCGCTCGGCATCGTCGCGCGAGAGGTGGGCTGCTTCCAGTGCCGCTCGCGCAGCATCGATGCGGAGCCCGCGCTTGCCGGACAGCACGTCGGAGAGAGCGGCCTGGTCGGACAAGCCGAGCGCGAGCGCGGGCGCGGAGCAGCCCGAGCAGTCGAAACTGCGCCCCAGGCTCCCGCTCAGCGACGGATTCGCGATCGCTCCCGCGGCCGCCCGGTCGCCGCGCGCGGCGGCCAGCTGCGCGTCTGCGAGCAGCAGATCGAAGCTGCGCTCGCGAAACAGCCGCAACGCGTCCG
>VBKO01000278.1:1701-6915 GCA_005888115.1 Deltaproteobacteria bacterium | reverse complement strand
AAGGATCCGCTCGTCGCCGGACTGGGGTTCGCCGCGACGCGCGACTTCGTCGAGTTCCTCCGGAACGCGAGGGCGGACGACCTGGGCAACGCAAATCCGCTGTTCGGCGACGTGCAAAACGCCTATGCGTTCACCGTCTCTCAACCCGGCCGCTACATGAACGATTTCATCTGGCTGGGCTTCAACGAAGATGAGAATGGGCGGCGGGTCTTCGACGGCCTGGAGAACTGGATCGCCGCCGGCGACGGCGTGGCCCTCAACTTCCGGTTCGCCCAGCCAGGACGAACCGAGCGGAACCGGCAGAACCACCTGTACCCTGAAGCCCCGTTCCCGTTCGCCTTTCCGCCGATGTTCGATCCGCTCACCGGCAAGACCGACGGTCGCAACGTGCGGTGCACCCGGACGGGCACATGCCCGAAGGTGTTCGAGGTCATCTCGGCGAACGAATACTGGGTCAAGGCCGGGTCGCTCGTGCACACCGACCCGCAGGGCAAGGACATCCCCGATCCCGCGAACGTACGCTTCTATCTCCTCTCCTCAGTCGAGCACACGGGGAGCGGCGCGGCGCCGTTCTCGCCGGGCGTGTGTCAGCAGTTCCGGAACACCACGGATCCCAATCCGGCACTGCGGGCGCTGCTCTTCGCGCTGGACGAGTGGGTGACCAAGGGAACCACGCCGCCCAAGAGCGAGGTGCCGCGGGAGGGCACGGCCGTGTTCTCGGTTCCGCAGGCGAACGGCCTCGGCGTCGTTCCGCAAGAGGCGCTGGGATGGCCGAACATTCCGGGCGTGACCTATACGGGCGTGATCACCGTCCGTCACCTGTTCAATTGGGGTGACTCGTTCGACGAGGGAATCCTGACGAACAATCCGCCCGCCTTCTCCGGTCCCGTGTATCCGTCGTTCGTATCGCGGGTCGACAAGGACGGGAACGAAGTGGCCGGCATCCGGCTGCCCCCGGTCGAGGCGCCCATCGCCACGACGAGCGGCTGGGGATTGCGAGCCGCCGCCTTCGGCGGTCCCGACGGCTGTGAGTCGTCGGCGCCTGCTCCTTCCCTCCGACGTCAAGCGCTACATCGACGCAGCGGATGCGAGCCACGTGCTCCGCTAACCGCGGATACATGGCGCGGTAGATGTTCCTGACGGTGGCGTAGGCGCTGGACTGGCGGCCTACGTGCTGGCGACGCGTCCCGCCTGACCTGGCGTGCGCTGCCGCTCCCGCCCGGAGAGCAGGCTCACTCGTCGATCAGGTGAAACGGCGGCCACGCGCAGTGGCGAAAATCGCCACGATGATTAAGGTGCGCGCGCTGCTCCGCCGCGCAGTCCGTTTCAGAAGACGTGCCGTCACCGCCGGAGGTACATCATGATGAGGTCGCGACGCATCGTTCCCACCCTGGCTCTCGCGTTGGCAGTTGGCGCCTGCGGAGGGTACCCGTCGGGAAAACCCCTGGACGCGTCGACCCAGAAACAGGCTGCGAAAGGTACGGGGCTCGTTCTCGATAGCGTCACCGGGATTTCCTTGCCGCTCATTGGCAAACTCGGTGACGTCAACATCGATCAGGCCGTGATCACGAACTTCGCGCTCGTCGAGACTACCGTCGGACAGATCGTCGGGCTCGAGGTGGATGGCGTGCTGCAGCTCACCGGCGGCGTGCTCGGCACAGACGTCATTACCGAGAACTTCACGACCACGGCCAGCGTGACCAGCTCCGGTCCCGGCCAATGCAACCTCGTCACCATCGATCTGGGCCAGATCAGCATCGGCGCGCCGCTCGGCGCCAGCGTCAAGGTCCCGGCGGCGACGTTGACTGCCAAGGGCTCCGGCGCGGTAGGCAGCCTGCTGTGCAATCTGGGCAACCTGCTCGGCGGGCTCACCAGCGGGACCGGCGCCCCTGCTGGAGCCGGCGGGATCGTGAATGCGCTAAACAATCTCATCTAGGCAGCAGGCGACGCGACGACAGTAGCGCCTAGAGCGAGACGGCCAGAATGCCGATCGCGAAGTCGGGCTTGGAGACGACCTCGGCGCCGGCCTTGTTGAGCATCGCGCCGCCGGACTTCGGCCCCAGGTCCGTGCCGGTGAAGATCACGCCCTCGGCCGGTATGCCGTTCATGTCCATGCCGATGCTGAAGACCGTCGCGCCTGCCGCGAACGGGACGTCACCGTCGGCCGTCGAGAGCTTCTTGCGGGCCACGCCGATGACGAGCGTGTTCTGCAGAGGGCCGCTGGTGGGCAACGTCGCGGCAGCGGTAGCAGGCGAGCTGCCCGGGTCGAGCACGCTTGCGTTCAGGATGAGCCCGGTTCCCGAGCTGAACGTCACCTTCGCCGCTTCCCAGGGGAGCGTCAGCGCGACGCCGAACCCGGTGAGCGCATTCGCGCCCACCTGCACGTCGAGCACGAGATGCGCCGCAGTGGAAGCAGGGTTGCGGACGAGCCGCAGCTTGCCGACCCCTGCGTCGGGATCGTCGTACTGGAGGTGCAGGAACGGCGCGTGCACCGACACGGAAGTCGATCGCGTCGCGGTGCCCCCCGGCCCGGCGACGCGGAGGGTGTAAGTCGTGTCGGCGCCGGGCGCTACGGTCGCGGTCGTGCGTCCGGTGACGTCGCCGACGCCATCGATCGAGAGCGACGTCGCGTTGCTCACGGTCCACGAAAGGGTGGACGAACGGCCGGTGGGAATCGTAGCGGGCTGCGCGGTGAATCTGGAGATCACCGGCGGCCGGATCACGGTCACCGTCGCCGTCGCGTTGCTCGTGCCGCCTTCTCCGATCGCGGTCAGCGTATAGGTCGTGGTGTCGGTCGGCGTCACGGCCACCGAGTTGCCCGTCACGACGCCGACGCCGTGATCGATCGAAATGGAACTGGCGCCCGTGACCGACCATCTCAGGGTCGTCGACTGACCGGCCCCGACGGTCGTTGAATCGGCGGCGAAGGACTCGATGACGGGACGCGACGGGCCGCTGGGGCTGGAGCAGCCTGCCGCGAGGCCGACGCACAGCGCAAGCGCGCAATTTCGCACCGCCACTCTCGCGATCACGGGCGCCCTCCGAGCTTCGCGACCAGCGCCGTGAGGTCGGTCTCGTCGATCGCATTCGTGGTCCCGGCCAGGTTGCCGACGGCGTTGTAGTCGGCGTCCGCATTCGTGGTCAGCAGCAAGGCCGCCTCGCGCACCAGGTCGATTCCATCGATGACCTGATCGAAATTGAAGTCTCCGTTGCCGAGGACGCCGGCCGGCGAGCCACCGGGTTTCGCATAGATCTCCCAGAACCCTCGCCCGAAGGTGGAGATCCGGACCAGGCTGCCGTCGAGCGCGACGGACAGATCGGTCACGCTGACCAGCGGCAGACCGGTTCCGTAGCGCGCCCAGGACGCGCCACCGTCGATCGAGCGATACAAGCCGATCTCCGTCCCCACGTAGATCGTCTGGCTGTCGCCCGGGTCCACCTTCACGACATTGATGGGGACGTTGGGGAGCGCGGTCGCGCCCGAGCCGTGCACCGCCGTCCATCTCGAGGAAAGGAGGGCCTGCGCGTTCGTGCTCTTGAACAGGTGGCCGACAGCGGCGGAGATGGGTTGGCCGCCGCCAGTGCAGGAGTTGCTCGTGCGCGTGGCCTTGCTGGCGACCCAGACCGTGTTGCCCGCGGGATCGTTCGGATCGAATGCGATGCTGCTCGGCTGCGCGCAGGCGCCCGAAACAGAGTCGGGGTAGACACGCACCGTCTCGTCCCAGTTGAGACCGGCATCCGCCGTGACGTAAGCGCGGCTGGTGCTGACGACCGCGTACCGTCCTGCGCTCTTCGGATGCGCCGCGACGTTGCGCAGCGGCGACGGAACGGCCGAGGCCGTCGTGAAGCAACCCGGGCTGTCCGCGCAGTGGATGGTGCCGTTGATGGAGGTCCAGCTAGCCGCGCCGTCGGTGGTCCGGAAGACGTGCCCGATCTGCGCACCGGCCTGCGTCAGCGGGGTGAGGAACGTCTTGCCATTGGTGTCCGTGACGTCTTGAGCCACCTTCATGAAGAACGTGAACCCTGGGTCCAGCGCAAAGCCGATACCGGTCATGGCCAGGCTGAACGTGCCGCCGCCGTCGAGCGATCGCGCCAGCTCGCTGGGAAACGTGTTGATCAGCAGCGAGCCCACCTGGCCGCCCGCCGAGGCGCACCCCATCCCGACGCCGAACCCATCTCCTCCCACGATCTGGTTGAAGACGGTCGGATCCCCGTCGGCGGGAAGCACCCGAAGCCGCGTTCCGTCGTCCTGGAACCCGCCGTACACCACGTCCAAGGTGGCGGCGGGCACGTGGCATGCCGCGGTATCCGCTCGCTCGTTGGCGCTTGCCACGCTGTAGATGAGGTGGGTGACGATGCCCCGGTTCATGCGGTCTTCGAAGTGCGCGTCGCCGGGAGCGGCGGTGAACACGTCGGTGCTGCGGAACATGCCGCCGTCCGTCCCAGCGTAGAAGACGAGCGAGGTCGTCGCGTAGGAGATCGCCGCGGCGTGGTAGTCCGCGTGGACATAGGTGTCGGGAGGCATCGCCGCCGGTGCACCGTTCACCGTGACCGTTCCGGGAAGCCAGTGCGCCATGATGGCCCAGGTCGAGCCGCCGTCGAGGCTCCGCACCAGGCAGAGGTTGCCGCCCACGAGCACCCGGTCGTGGTTCTGCGGATCGACGGCGATCATCTGGTTGTAGAAGGCCTGGTCGTGCATGACGTCCAGGTTAGACTGGTCGTCGTTCCGATTGACGGGCACGCCTGTCGAGTTGACTCCTAGCGCGCTCCAGCTCTGGCCCCCGTCGTCCGAGCGGAAGACGTCCTTCTGTGCCGTTTCGTCGCGATTCTCGGCGAGAAGGTAGACTCGCGCGGAGTTCGGGTTCGCGCTGTCGCTCGGCGAGACGGCGACGGTCATCCGGCGGACGTCGGTCACGTCGGCGACCGGGGTGAAGTTCGTGATCTGCGCCCAGCTGGCGCCGTCGTCCGTGCTGCGCCACACCCGCCCGACCACCGACCCGACCTGATTCGGTAGATCGATCGAAGTGGCCACCCAGACCTGACCGCCGACCCGGCCCAGGCTCCAGAACTCTTGCGGGTCATGGTCGAGCTGGACGTCCTTGAGCTGCCAAGCACTGCCGAGGCCGCCTTCGATCGATCGAAAGAGTCCGACGTCGGTCGCCGCGAGCACCACTTGCCCACCGGCGCTGTACCCGATGTCGCGCACCGAGGTCG
>VBKO01000278.1:0-1672 GCA_005888115.1 Deltaproteobacteria bacterium | reverse complement strand
GAGGCCGAGGAGCAGACTGTCCGGGTTGATCGGGCTCATCGCCAGCGCGCCGATGGACAGCGAGCCCAGCGTCTCGGTGATGGGGTGCCAGTGCGGTCCGTTCGTGGCGTCGATCGGAGCCGTAGCGTCGAACGTCTTCCACACCCCGCCGCCGGAAGTGGCGAGGTAGACGATGTCAGGGTTGGTCGGATGCACGAGGACGTTGCGCATCCGCCCGGAATCGACCTTGTCGAAGATGACTCCGTTTCTCTCGAAGTTGGCGCTCCTGGGTCCGAGGTTGACCCAAGCGTTGCCCGCAGCACGCACGGGTTGAAGCGCATCGCTTGCGCTCCTGGCTGACCACCGCAGCGCCTCGCCGCGCGCGATCTCGAGGATCCGCAGGCGATCCTCGGGGGATCGCGAGCCTTCGTCGAGCTCACGCCCGATCAGGCGCGCACGCGGATCGTCGCGAATGGGCGCTTCCGCTCGTGCCGCCAGCGCTGCCGACACCAGCAGGAGCGCGAGCTCCCTTTTTCGCGTCATCTCCCCCCTCCTCGGCGACAGGTGCACTGACGTCGTCGAAGTAGGCCGCCGTCCAGAAACGAGCGTACATCAAGGGTCAGGGTCGGGCCTACCGCCGAGGGAATGGGTTCCCTGGATCGCTAATCACTGCGCGGCGTGACCGTGCGCGCGACGCACCGGCCCGCCTCGCAAACCGGCGCGGTGCTGGTGCCGCGGTCCCGGCAGACCGGCCTCGGGCAGGATTCGGGCTTGCCGCCCGTGCAGATCGGAAGATTGGCCTCGAGCTCGGCCGCGCGCTTCTTCGTGACCGCGCGCGGCGTACACAGCATCGGGCAGCAGGCTCCTTGCGCCACTCGGGTGAACGCGCAATCGCCGTCGTCCCTGCAAGGCGCTTCCTCCGCCTGGATGGCGGCAGCGCCGCTTTCGTGCGCCGAGGCGCAACCAAGGAGCAGCAGCGCCAGGGCGACCGGCAGAGGTGCCATGCTCCTGAAATGTACTCGAAGTTCTCGTGCAGCGCAGGGGCAATGCCGATGCGCGGTTCAAGAACTTGATGCACGGCCGCTGAAGCGATTATGAGAGCGACATGAAACTCGTCTGGATCGGACGCGTGGTATCCATCATCGTCGCTCTTCCCTTTGCCCTGAGCGCAGGGATGAAGCTCATGAGGCATCCCGAGGTGATCAAAGGGATGAGCCACCTGGGCTTGCCGGAGTCACTGATCATGCCGCTCGGCGTGATCGAGCTCCTCTGCGTCGTGCTCTACCTCGTCCCGAAGACGTCCATTTTCGGCGCCATCCTGTTCACCGGTTACGTGGGCGGCGCGATCGTCACCCACCTGCGCATGGGCGAGCCCGTCTACCTGCACATCGCACTCGGCATCGTGATCTGGCTGGGGCTCTATCTCCGACGACCTCAACTCCGCCAGCTGTTCTGGGCGCCTCGAGCCCTCAGCTCCGCGAACGCGAGCATCCTGCCGCCGCGCCAACCTGGCCTCGTGGCAGCGACGTCGGGCATCTCGCGACCATAGCAAGGATCCCTGGCGAGGCCCTCGCGAGGGCGCAGTCGTGCTTGCTCCTCACGGGCTGGGCGCGGGTTCTGCCACCGGGCGGCTCGAGCGAAGGAACGCGACGCGGTCCAGGACCTTCCGCTGGAACTCCTCCAGGTAGAGGTA
>VBKO01000277.1 GCA_005888115.1 Deltaproteobacteria bacterium | reverse complement strand
TCGGCGCTGTACGCGAGGAGCGGATGCAGCGGCCGCAGCAGCCGCAGCGCGAGCACGCCCTGGCGGATCTCCATGGTCAGCTCCCACACCACCCACGATCCAGTGAGGAGCCGCACCAGCAACGTGCAGAGGTAATACGCGGCGAATCCACGCTGCGAGTAGGCGCCCACCGGCCCGCTGCGCGCCACCGCCGCCCACAGCGCGAGCATGATGAGCGGCATGTTGGTGCTGAACATCCAGATGAGGAACTCGGCGCGGTAGGCCACCGCGCCGGCGAAGCCCGCTCGCAAGAGGGCCGGGTACGCCCTGGCTGCCGTGCGCAGGCTCACGCGGCGCCCTCCGCCACCCCGCGCTCGAACAGCTCGCGCATGACCTCTTCCAGCGGCGGGTCCTCGACGGTCAGATCGACGATGGGAAGCTGCGCGAGCGCGCGCTGCACCGCGCTCTGCAACTCGGACTGGGAGACCTGCAGCACTGCTTGCGCGTCGGTGTGCGAGACGATGCCGCCGATCTTCTGCAGATCGCGCGCCTCCACCGGCCGGGACAGCTTGAGCAGCACGCGTTTGTCCGGCCGCACCCGCCGCACCAGCTCGTCGAGCGAGCCGTCGTAGATGAGGTGCCCGTGATCGATCACCAGGACGCGGGGGCACAGCGCCGCCACGTCGTCCATGTAGTGGCTGGTGAGGAGCACCGTCGCGCCGAAGCGCTCGTTGTAGGCGCGCACGAAGCCGCGCACCGTCGCCTGCATGGTCACGTCGAGGCCGATGGTGGGCTCGTCGAGGAAGAGGATCCGCGGCCGGTGCAGGAGCGCCACTGCCAGCTCGCACTTCATCCGCTCGCCCAGCGAGAGCTGCCGGGTCGGCTTGTCGAGCAGACCGCGGAGCCCGAGCAGCTCGGTCAGCTCCGCCACCGTCTCCTCGTATTGCGGCCGCGGGACGTCGTAGATGGCGCGGTTGAGCAGGAACGTCTCGCTGGGCGGCAGGTCCCAGAGCAGCTGCTGCTTCTGGCCCATCACCAGCGTGATCTGCTGGAGGAACTCGCGCGACCGGTCCTGCGGGGTGTGCCCCCCGACGGAGACCTGCCCCGAGGTGGGATGGAGCAACCCGGACAGGACTTTCAGGGTCGTCGTCTTCCCCGCTCCATTGGGGCCCAAAAAGCCGACGCGCTCGCCCGCGGCGACGCGGAAGGTCACGCCGTCCACCGCTTTCACCTCTTCCCGGGGACGGTGCCACAAGGACCGCAGCGCCGCGCGCAGCCCGGGCTCGCGGCGGTGGACGAAGTAGGACTTGTGGAGCCGGTCGACGTCGATCATCGCACTAGGGGAAGTACCGGTCGTGCCGATAGGATTCAACAGGAATGTCCGATCCCTTCGATCCGCGCGACCTCCAGGTCATCTTCCTCCGGGAGATGCACGAGGCTCGGGTCCGCGCCCGGGATGCGCTAGGCAGGGCGGGCCGCGACGCGGGCGATCCGGCAGCGGTACGCGAGCTGCGCAACTTCTTCCACCGGCTCGCGGGCAGCGCCGGGACGGTGGGCCACGGCATGCTCGCCCGGTTGGCGGGCGCCTGCGAGCTCGCGGCGGACCAGGAGCTCGAGCGCAAGGGCCCTCTCTCGAAGATCGCCATCCGCATCTTCGCCGAGGGCCTGGGCGGCGTGGACGACATTCTCGAGACCCGCACCCCGGCGCTGGGCGTGCTCATCCCGGTCCTGCAGCCCGAGACGGGCGGGCCGCGCGTCTCGCTCGAGGACGTGCCCTCGCGGGTGCTGGTCATCGACGACGATCTGGTGACCGCGCGCGCAACCGAAGGCGTGCTGCGCGCAGCCGGGTTCCTCACCGCCAGCTGCTCCGATCCGGCCGACGCATACGAGGCGATCCTACGCGAGAGCCCGGACCTGATCATCCTCGACGTGCTCCTCGGCGACATCGACGGGTTCGACGTCTGCCGCCGGGTGCGCGCCAATCCGGCACTTCAGCTCGTGCCGATCATCTTCGTCACGCGCCGCGGCGACGTCGAGGAGCGCGTGCGCGGCTTGCAGGTCGGCGGCAACGACTACGTCGCCAAGCCGTTCGACGCGCCAGAGCTCGTCGCGCGCGTGCGTTCTCACCTCTCGCGACTGTCGGCACTGCGCGAGATGGCCATCCGCGACGGACTGACGCGCTGCTACAACCACAAGTACTTCAAGATGCGGCTGGAGCAGGAGATGGTCCGCGCCCGCCGCTATGGCAGCGCGCTCTCGCTCGGGCTGCTCGACGTCGATCATTTCAAGCGCGTCAACGACACTCACGGCCACCCCAGCGGGGACGCGGTGCTGGCCCACCTGGCGAGCCTGCTCATCGCCTCGGTGCGGTCGAGCGACATCGTGGCGCGCTACGGCGGCGAGGAGTTCGCCTTCGTGCTGGTGGAGGCGGGCGCCCAGGAGGCGGCCATCGTCGCCGAGCGGATGCGCGCCCGGGTCGAGGCGCACGAGTTCGAGGTGGCAGGCGCCACGAGCCTGCGCGCCACCGCCAGCATCGGGCTCGCCGAGGCGCAGCAGCAGGACTCCCCGGCGGCGCTGGTGCAACGGGCAGACGCGGCGCTCTACCAGGCCAAGGCCCAGGGTCGCAACCGCGTCCGCATCTCTACACCCTGAAGCCTCGCACGACGTCCGAGACCCGCTGCGAGAGGTCCTTCAGCACGCCCGCCGCCGCCGTGGTCGTTTCCAACCTGCGCATCGTCTCGTCCATCATCTTGGTCTGGTCGGTGACCGCGCTGAAGATCTGCGTGATGCCGGCGTTCTGCTGCGACACCGCCGCCGCGATCTGCCGCACGGCGGCCGAGTTGTCCTTGACGATGTTGGAGAGCTGCTTCAGGTTTTCTCCCGAGACGCGAACTTGCTGGAGGCCACCCTCGATCTTCTGCGACCCCTTCTCGGTGATCGCCACCGCGCCGCGGATGGATCCCGAGATGTCCTCGAGGATCTCGCGGACGCGGTTGGTCGCCTGGATGGACTGATCGGCGAGGCTGCGGATCTCCCGCGCCACCACGGCGAATCCCTTGCCGTGCTCGCCCGAGCGCACCGCCTCGATGGCGGCGTTCAGCGCCAGCATGTTCGACTGGTCGGCCAGGTCCTTCACCGTCTGGGTGATGCCGCCGATCTGCTGCGTGCGCTCGGAGAGCTGGGTGATCTTGTGCGCGATCTCGTCCACCTGGGCCCGGATGTCGGTGAGCCCACCCAGGCTGGACTCGATGGCCGTCTCGCCGGAGCTCGACACTTCGTCCGCCTTCTCGGTCAGCTTGAGCACCGCCTCCGCCTTCTGCGCCGCCAGCAGCGAGGTCTGCTTGATCTCCTGCGCGGTGACCTGCGTCTCCTGCAGCGCCGTCGCCTGGCGGGTGATGGTCTCGCTCTGCTCGGAGGTGGAGGTGCCCAGGTCGTCGCCCGCCTGCTTGAGCAGGCGCACCGAGTCCTGCAGCGCTCCGACGACCTGCTTGAGCTTCTCCACCATCGCGCCGAAGGCCGCCGCCAGCTCGCCGATCTCGTCGCTCGAGGTGACGTCCACGCGCTGGGTCAAGTCGCCCTCCAGGATGCGGGAGGTGAGATGCGTGAGGCGCTTGAGCGGGCTGATGATCTGCCGGACCAGCAGCCAGGCGATTCCGATGGCCAGCACCATCGCCAGGGCGGTGACGCCGAAGAGACGGATCTGCGCTTCCCGCAGCCGCGCCGCGATGCGGCCCGGGTCGAGACCGACGTGCACCAGCGCGCCGGTCATCACGGGGGCTGGCACGTCCACGTAGCGGACTCCGTCGATCAGCACTTCGCTGACCTTCTCGCTCTCGCGCAGTTGCCGCAGGTCCTGCGCCGGCGCCTTGCCTTCGAAGGTGTGGGCGAGCAGGTTGCCGCTGGGGCCGACCACCTCGATGTAGGCCAGCTCGGAGTCCTTCTTCACCGAGTGGATCGTCGAGGCGATGGCGGACTCCGGCATCTCCACCAGCGCCGAGGCGAGCGTCACGGAGATGGCCTTCGCCCGCGCGCGGCCCTCGGTCTCCAGCACCTTGCCGAAGTAGTTGCCCAGCACTGCCCCGACGACCGTCGCGACGAGCGCCAGCGTGATGCCGACCAAGAGCGAGATCTTCCACAGCAGGGGGAACCGAGCCTTCTGGGGCTCTGCCACCATCTTGGTGTCCATCGTCCTCACCTCTCTCGATTCGTGCGCCGCGCGGAGCAGAGCCCCGCGAGCATCGGCGCGATGTCTTCCAAAGGAAGCAGCGTCTCGGCGGCGCCGCAGGCGCGGGCGGCGCCGGGCATCCCGAAGACCACGCTGGTCGTCTCGTCTTGCGCGAACGCCGCTCCGCCCGCCCGCCGGATGGCGAGCAGCCCCTGCGCGCCGTCGTCGCCCATCCCCGTCATGACCACGCCCACGGCCCGCGCGCCGATCGACTCCGCCAGGGAGTGAAGCAGGCGATTCGCGGAAGGGCAGTGCAGGCCGCTCGATCGCGGCGTCCGCAGCCGGGCCGCCTCGTCCAGCTCGAGATCGCAGCCGTCCGGCGGCAGGTAGACGTTCCCGGCCTTGGCCGCATCGCCCTCGCGCGCCACCTGCACGCGCAGCGCGGACACCTCGGAAAGCCAGCGCGTCAGGCCCGCCGTGAAACCGGCGGCGATGTGCTGCGCGATGAGGACCGGCGCCGGCAGGTCGGCGGGCAGGCCGCGCAAGACCACGGAGAGCGCGGGCGGGCCGCCGGTCGACGCCACCAGGCCGATGGCGCCCACCCCTCCTCCGGCGGCGCGCGAGGCGGCGCCGTGGCCGGACTTGTGCCGGCGCACCACGGGCACTTCCGCCATCAGCCGCACCGCCTCGGCGACGCGCCGCCCGAACCGGTGCAGCTCGTCCTGCGCCGGTCCAGGCTTGGAGATGACCTCCAGCGCCCCGGCCGCCATGGCGCGGAAGGAGAGGTCGAGCTGGCGGTCCTCGCTCACCGCGCACACCATCAACACGCGCGCGGGGGACTCGGCCATGATCGCCGCGGTGGCCCCCAGGCCGTCCAGCCGCGGCATGTTGACGTCCATGGTGATCACGTCGGGGCGCAGCTCGCGCGCCTTCTCGACCGCCTCCACTCCGTCGCGAGCTTCGCCGATGATGCGCAGGTCCTGCTCCTGCGCGAGCAACGCCATCAGCGCGTTGCGCATGGTGAGCGAGTCGTCCGCCACCAGGATCCGGATCGGCTGGCGGCGGGTCATGTGGCCCCCTGCCGGCGGGCGATCACCGCCTGGACTTCTGCGAGCAGGCGTCCCG
>VBKO01000276.1 GCA_005888115.1 Deltaproteobacteria bacterium | reverse complement strand
TCCCGTTCAGCTCAAAATTGCGCCGGGCGAGCCGGATGGCGGCGGCGTCGCGGTCGATCGAGACGACCTCGCGGGCGCCACCGAGGACCGCGCTCACCGAGAATCCACCGGAGTAGGAGAAACAATTGGCGGCGCGCGCCCGGCCCCGGGCGAATCGCCGCAGCGCCAGACGGTTCTCGCGCTGATCCAGGAAGTATCCGGTCTTCTGACCGGCGCGGACGTCTACCGCGATCCGCATTCCGTGCTCGCGGACGATGAGCTCGTCCGGCGGCTCCGCGCCCCAGAGCGCCTGTCCTTTGCCGGGCCGGGACTCGCGGTCGCTCAGCTCGTCCTCTTCGTCGTCCCGCGCGATCTCCTCGTCGCGGCCATAGATTCCGTCGAGCGCGACTTCGCCGCGGAGCGCCTCCACGATTTCCCGGCGGTGCGCAGCCAGTCCGGAGCTGTACAGCTTCAGCACCGCGAACGCGCCGTAGAGATCGATCACCACGCCCGGAAGGCCGTCGCCCTCACCGTGGACCAGCCGGGCGCAGTCGGTTTCCGCGGAGAGCACATAGGCGCGGCGCAGCGCGACCGCTTTCGCGATACGACGCCGCCAGAACAGTGGGCCTATCGCTTCGGCCGGATCGCGGGTCAGCACGCGAACGCGGACGGCGCTGATCGGATCGTAGTAGCCGCGCGCGACGAACTTGCCGCCGGCGACGACGTCCACGATCGACCCGGCCTGCAGCCCGCTTGGAGGCCGTTCGATCGCGCGCTTGTAGATCCAGGGATGACCCGCGCGCAAGCGGCGAGCGAGATCCTTCTGCAGCTCGAGTTTCACCGGGCCCACGGCCCCTCCCGGAACGAAGGGCCAGGCAGGCCGTTTTTCCGCCGCATCCTTACCGTGTCTATCACCGCGTGCGGAGCATGCCGCGGATTTTCCATGATTTCCGTGAGGAGAAACGACATGAAGAAGCTTCTCGTTACCCTCGGCGTCGCAGCGCTCGTGCTTCCCTCGGCTGCGATGGCGGAGAGCGAGTTCAGCATCGTCCTGCAGGGCGGCGCCGCGAAGTACAACCAGTCGCTGAGCGGCTCGGACGTCGGTGCTGCGTACGGTGCCCGGCTAGGGATCCTTCCCACGCCGATGCTCGGCGTGGAGGTGGGCTACCTGGGCTCTCAGAACAACGTCAACGAGAGCCTGAACCAGGGCCGCCTGGCGAGCACGCTCAAGACCAACGAAGGCTATGGGGACGTGCGGCTGAACATCCTTCCCGGCGAGGTCACACCGTACGTCTTCGGCGGTTTCGGCTGGACCTGGGTCAATGGCGCCGCGGCCTCTGGCGTGCCGAACAGCTCCACCAGCACGCTGCCCTTCGGCGGCGGGCTGGAAGCGGACATCGGCGCGTTCAAGTTGGGCGGGCGGTTCCAGTACAACTACCTGTTCAGCAACATCAACACCGGGAGCAACACCGTCTCCGTCAACAAGGGCGGCAACTCCGACTTCTGGACGGCCACCGTGGATCTCGGAGCGTCGTTCCGCTAAGGGATCTATACGGGGACACCATCCAAAATGGTGTCCCCCTTTCGCTCCGAGTGGGGACTACCAGGGACCGATACGGGGACACCATCTTCATGGTGTCCCCCTTTTTCAGAACGCCAGCCGCACGAAGCCCGCCGGATAGACCCCCCGGTGCGCAATCACGTTCACGCCTGAATTCTCCTGCGTGTCGAAGAACGGCACGGCGATCTGCACGCCGAGCAGGCCCCGGACGCCGTGGAGGCGGAAGGCCTCCAGGCCGCCCTCGATCACGCCTCCGATCCCGCCGTGGCCGCCCGCGCCCATGTACCCGAGACCGCCGCCGATATACGGCGAGACTTCGGTCGCGAATGGAATCCAGGCGGCTTCCATCGCGACATAAGCGACGCCGTCGCTGCCGCGCGAATATCCGGCGCCGGTGACCGAGATGCGGAAGCTCTCCGCCTCGTATCCGTACCCGAGGGAAAACCCCGTCGGAGTATTGCCAGCGTTGTAGAGAGCGACGGGCAGCCCGACGAACCAGAACCGTTCCCCGGGCTTCTTGGCGAAGGATTTCGACTCCGTTGCGGTGAGCGTCGTCATCTGCGCCGTGCTCTCCGCGCTCCGTCCGCCGAGGACCGCTTCGACAAGGCGCGCCGTGACCACGTCGCATTCCTCGAGGCCCGTGGCGGTGAGCGAGGCCGAATGCACCGGCAGGAGCGTCTCCGGCGTCAGCTCGTCCAGGCTGAGGGGGATCTTCTTGCCGAGCCTCCCGCTTACGCGAAGCGCGAATACCCGCCGCGCGCCGAGATCGAGGGCCAGCGTCGACAGCTCCGCGTCCAGCGGGTGCACTCCCGCCGTCCTTCGATCCTCGGCAAGGACGACCCCGTGCTTGCGCAGCTCGCTGGCCGCGATGCTGCGGATCGCGTGCACCGCTGAATCATCCAGCGCTCCGTCATCCGAGAGCACAAGCACGGCATCCGGTCGGTCCTGCCCGCGCACGGAAGGTGCGACGAGCAGGAGCGCTACGCCTACAACCGTCAGATGCGCGCGGATCATCGGATTCATGCCTGGACAGAGCGAGCAACCGCCATGCCGCCGATCGACGCTTCCGGATTCCGCAGACTTGCGCGGGCCCGGCAATCCGCATCATGACTCGGATGTCAGGCCACCCGAGGGCCGCGCTCGTTCAGGCCGCGCGCGAAGTTGCCGATCACCAAGCCCCGGCGGGCCCGCTTCAGCCGGGCGATGACCCCCGCGATCCCGATACGGGCACCTCCCGCCGAGTGCCTTGCGGCCAGGGCGAAGTACTGGTCCGGATCGATGGCGAGGCTGCGCGACTGAACCTGGTGGACGCGGGCGCGGGAGACGAGCTCGCAGAGCTTGTCCGCCTCCCCCTCCTGATCCGTGACGCCCGGGAACGTGAGGAGGTTCAACGCCGTGTAGACACCGCGGCGGCGAGCGAGACGGATCGACTCCTCTACTTCCTCCCAGCCGTACTCAATCGGCTGGTAATACGCCTCGTACAGCGGCTTGTGCGCGCTGTTGAGGCTGATCCGGCACGCGTCCAGGCCGGCGTCGATCAGCAACGCGAGATTCGGTGGCAGGGAGCCGTTGGTGTTGACGTTGATCGATCCCCGCCGCGTCGCCTGCCGCATCCTGCGGATCGCTTCCCCGATCTCTCGCGCGCGCGTCAGCGGCTCGCCCTCGCACCCCTGGCCGAACGACACCATGGTCCTTCCCGGAGCGCGTGCAAGGTGCGCGATGCCGATGGCCGCCATCTCCTCAGAGTCCGGCGCCCGCCTGATCCGCTGGTGCGATGCTGGCGGTCCTTCCTCCGGCTGCTCGGAGATGCACCCGACACACCTCGCGTTGCATCCCGAGCTCGCGGGGATCGCGCCTTCGTCGCGTTCATAGAACGTGTTCTGCGCGGTGAAGCAGCGGTACTCCAACGCGCACTTCGCCAGCTGGCGCAGCAGCGGATTGTCATCCCTTGCCAGGCGGGATTGCACGCGCTCCGGAAGGTCGGTGGTGGAATGCGCCGCCGGATCCCAG